>DDYK01000029.1:1450-3121 GCA_002347935.1 Actinobacteria bacterium UBA2236 | reverse complement strand
AGTCTTCTTTAGCCATTTAGCAGAGCCAGTACGTTCATCAACGTAGTTAGCTACTTGGCCAGCAACTCTTTCTGTTGCACTCATTATTTATTTCGCCCCCAGAAACTTGGTCCAACCGGTTCAGTAAATGGCTGCTTCGCCACCAAATAGCCTTCGCTATCAACTGTGATGGCTAATTGTGGCAGGGCCCTTGCAGATGGTCCAAAGATAACTTTCGCAGCCCTGGTCACATCAAATGTGGATTGATGGCATGGACAGAGCAGATGCTTTGTTGTCTGCTCATAGAGAGCTACAGCGCATCCCATATGGGAGCAGATTTTTGAAAAAGCAATAATTCCCTCATAGGTCCAGGAGAGACGCTGCGCATCTAAGTTGAATTCCTCTGGACGGATGCGGATTAAAAGAACCGAATCCTTGGCAATATCATCTAAGTGGCGCACTTTTCCGGCAGGAAGTTCAGGTTGAACTTGAGCAACACCGCCAACTTCGAGATCAGAGGGGCGAATCGGGCGGTCTCCTGGGTCAGTCACCAGTCTTGTTCCAGATTTCCAATTAGTCTCTTTCTGGTCATTACCTGGAAGTGGCCCAAGATCTCCTAGAAGGAGAACGGGGGAGAGGCCAACTAAGCCAAGTGAGAGAAGCATGGTTCGCTTAATAAAAGGGCGACGGCCAAGGCCCGCCTCTGCTGCCCGATCTTTAACAGTTGCAACAAAGTCATCGCGGTCTTCATCTTTCGAGCGAAGTTCTTTTCGATAATCAACTACCTCATGATCTGGCATCAATGTCTTTGCCCAATGCACTGCCGCCATTCCGATAAAGAAAAGCGCCATTGCAAGGCCAAGACCTAAAAATAGCTGGTGCGCATTTGTGCTTCCCAGCACTGGAATGAAAACAAATGAATCTTCATCAATTCCCAAGTATGCATAGATGAAGAGCAATGTGCCTAGGACTGATAGAAGAAAGAGAATTCCAACTTGTCGCTCTGCCTTTTTTGCTGCCTTTGGATCAACATCTGCCTTGCGATGAATATGCTCTGGAAGTCCTGGGTCTGAAAGTGGGGCTAGCTCTTTGCTCATCTGACTACCGAGCCTTTGCTGTCAGCCATACAGCCACGCCAATTAACAAACCAAGGCCTAACACCCATCCGACAAGGCCCTCTGTTACCGGGCCGACTCGACCCAGTGCTGCGCCGCCAAGTTGTGGTTCAGTCTCAGCATGTTTAATCCATTTAATGATCGAGAGTTTTTCCTCTGGCTTCAAAATCGTCTCAGAGAATACTGGCATAGCCTGGGGGCCAGTGATCATTGCTTCATAAATATGTTTTGGTTCAACTCCCATTACAGTTGGCGCATATTTTCCTTGTGTGAGCGCGCCACCTTGTCCTGCTAAGTTATGGCACATTGCGCAGTTATTTCTAAATAACTCGCCGCCTTCGGCCATATTTCCATCGCGCTCCCAAGCCAGTTCTTCATTGGTAACAGCAGCTGGGCCAGGGGCAAGAGATGCAACATAAGCAGCTAAAGCTGCTACCTCTTGATCGTTATATACCGGCTCCTTTCGGGCAATCTGTTGACTCATATCAGCAACTGGCATACGACCGGTTGCGACTTGAAAATCTACGGAGGCAGCACCAACTCCAATCAGCGATGGACCAACCCCAGCGCCCTCTGC
>DDYK01000029.1:0-1434 GCA_002347935.1 Actinobacteria bacterium UBA2236 | reverse complement strand
GCTTGCGCAGCACTATAGGTAAGTCCAGCAAAGAGAAGGGCTCCAAGAAGTAGGAGGGGCCCGGCAAATCTATGTCGTCGATACTTTGAAATAAACTTCATCTAGGCCACCAGATAAATTGCTGAGAATAAAGCAATCCAAACAATGTCTACAAAGTGCCAGTAGTAAGAAACCACAATTGCTGTCGTTGCTTGAGAGTGACCAAAGCGACGAGCTTTAGAGACTCGAATCATTACGATAAGAAAGGCAATCAGACCACCGGTTACGTGGAGGCCATGAAACCCAGTTGCTAGATAAAAGACTGAGCCATAAGCAGCCGATGAGATAGTTAAACCCTCATGAACCAGTTCTGCATATTCATATACTTGGCCGCCGATAAAAAAAGCACCCATAGCAAACGTTAAGGCAAACCACTCGCGCATTCCCCATTTTGAAAATTGAAGGAGTGAACCAGTTCGTGCGTTCTGGAAGCGCTCAGCTGCAAAGACGCCAAATTGGCAAGTAACCGAGGAGAGTACTAAGACAGTGGTGTTAAGAGCTGAGAATGGAATGTTTAACATCTCTACACCCTCGGCCCAGATTTCAGGGCCTTGGACCGCCCTAGTTGTGAAATACATTGCAAAGAGAGCAGCAAAGAACATCAATTCACTTGAGAGCCAGACGATAGTTCCAACAGCAACGATATTCGGGCGATTTAATTTTGGTGCTGTGGAGATGGCGCTGCTCATAGGGGGGATTATTCCCGAAAATAGGAAAATACCCTCTCTTTGAGGGGCCCTATAAGTAGGTATAGCCGGTGAAACGCATCACGACTTATTGGCTCCGATTGAGCAAGGACCTAAGAGCGTCAACCCCTAGAATTGCCTCAATTATGGAGACCAGCCACAGAAAGCTAAAAATCGCGCTCTATTCCGATGATTCAAGCGTTAGAGCTAGCGTAATAACCGCACTTGGTAAGCAGATTTCTCCAGACTTAGGCGCTCATAAGATCTTGGAATTTGCTACCGCAAAGGCCCTGCGAATGGCTGTTGATTCTGGCGCGAACTTTGATCTTTTCATTCTTGATGGCGAAGCAGTTCCTGAAGGTGGGCTGGGAGTTGCCAAGCAACTAAAGGACGAAGTATTTAATTGTGGGGTGGTAATAGTTTTGGTGGCAAGAAGTGCTGATGCTTGGCTTGCTGGTTGGTCAAGAGCAGAGGGAGTAATTTCTCATCCCATAGACCCATTTACCCTTGCCAAAAGCGTTGCAGAGATTCTTGCCAAAAACCCAATCGCTTCTTAAGTTAGAAATTGAGAAATGAGTGAACAACAGATCTCTTGGGATGAATTATTTGAAGCGCTAACACATAAGAAAGATTTATCAAATTTGCAAGTCACTTGGGCTATGTCTCAAATTCTTGATGGCTTTGCGCATAATGATCAGATTAAGAACTT
>DDYK01000019.1:2945-4259 GCA_002347935.1 Actinobacteria bacterium UBA2236 | reverse complement strand
CATTAGCCTCAAATTGACCGATAAGCGGATGGGAAAGTAGATTTGCGCTCCTCGCTTAAGGTTCCTGTGCATCCTCGGACGTAGTAGGAAGCGCCCCTTTGCTCGTAGAAAATCTACAAGTAGGTGGAGTCGGACTTTGCGCGTGCCCTACTAGAAAAATTCCCCACGGAGTACCTTGTCAAATCAAATTACAGTAAACGACGTTGGAAGTGCAGAAGACTTTCTTGCCGCAATTGAAGGCACAATAAAGAATTTTAATGATGGAGATTTAGTCTCTGGCGTTATCGTCCAGGTAGATCGCGACGAAGTTCTCCTCGACATTGGCTATAAAACCGAAGGTGTCATTCCAGCTAGAGAGCTCTCGATCCGACACGACCTTGATCCAAGTGAATTGGTCAAAGTTGGAGATCGCGTTGAAGCCCTAGTACTTCAAAAGGAAGATAAAGAAGGTCGCCTAATTCTTTCCAAGAAACGCGCGCAGTATGAGAAAGCTTGGACAGATGTCGAAGGCAAGAAGGAGCGCGATGAAGTTGTTACAGGAACTGTAATTGAAGTTGTTAAAGGTGGGCTAATTGTTGATATAGGACTTAGAGGATTTCTCCCAGCCTCGCTAGTTGAGATGCGCCGAGTTAGAGATCTCTCGCCATATATTGGAAAAGAAATTGAAGCTCGCATCATTGAACTTGATAAAAACCGTAACAACGTAGTTCTATCACGTAGAGCATTTTTGGAGCAGAGCCAATCGGAGTCTCGAACCACATTTCTTAATCAGTTAATTAAGGGACAAGTGCGTGAAGGAGTTGTTTCATCAATAGTTAACTTTGGTGCTTTCGTAGACCTTGGCGGCGTTGATGGCCTTGTCCACGTCTCAGAGCTCTCCTGGAAACATATTGATCATCCAGGTGAAGTTGTTGCCGTTGGCGATGAGGTTACTGTTGAAGTTCTTGAAGTTGATTTTGAGCGTGAGAGAGTTTCACTTTCTCTCAAAGCAACACAGGAAGATCCATGGCAGGCCTTTGCTCGCACCCACACCATTAATCAAGTAGTGCCAGGTGAAGTTACCAAGCTAGTCCCATTCGGAGCTTTCATTAAGGTATTTGATGGAATCGAAGGCTTAGTGCATATCTCCGAGCTAGCAGAGCGCCACGTGGAAATCCCAGAACAGGTAGTTCAAGTTGGAGATTCTTTGTTTGTAAAGATCATTGATATCGATCTAGAGCGTCGCCGAATCTCTCTATCTCTTAAGCAGGCTAATGAGGGACAAGATGTTGCAGTTGAAGCATTTGATCCAACTCAATATGGAATGCCAGCTCG
>DDYK01000019.1:0-2841 GCA_002347935.1 Actinobacteria bacterium UBA2236 | reverse complement strand
TGGGAGCGTCAATACGCTGAAGCGCAAGCTAGATTCTTAGCTCATAAGAAGCAGAAGGCAGAGGCTCAAGCAGCCGATGCTGCAGCTGCTTCGGTTGCTACCCCCGAATCAGATTAACTCTGAATCATTTTAAATCACTGGGTCCTTCTTAGAAGGGCCCAGTTTAATTTTTTAGGTAGGCTGAAGCAGTGTTAAGAGTTGCGCTCACCGGCGGCATCGGATCAGGCAAAAGTCTGGTTGGTGAAATTCTTGAAGAGCTCGGCGCCTTAGTTATAGATTCTGATCAATTAGCTCGTGATGTTATTGAACGAGGAAGTCCTGGATATGAGGAAGTTCTTACTGCTTTTGGCGACTCAATTTTAAGCGAAGGTCAAATAGATCGAGCAAAGTTGGCAGAACTTGTCTTCAATGAATCTGATTTACGCAAGAAGTTGGAATCAATAATTCACCCACTAGTTCGAGAAGCCGCTGAGAAGCTAGCAAGAAAGCTGCCAAGTGGGGCGATTTTAGTAAACCAGATTCCATTACTGGTAGAAAGTGATGGCGCTAAGAGATTTGATTATGTTGTAACAGTCTCGGCAGATGAGGATATAAGGCGCGAGCGCTTGCGTTCACGGGGCTTAAAGGATTACGAGATTACGCAGCGATTGGCGGCTCAGGTAAGTGATGTGGAGCGAGAAAAAATAGCTAACTACATCATTAGAAATGATGGAAGCATCGATGAATTAACTAGTGCGGTAGAGACATTAATGGCCCAAGAGCTACTGCCTAGAGCTCAGAAGCAAGGTTTGTAATATGGCGCGGGCGGTTACATCAACTCCTAGAGCGAATCGGGCCTTTGAAGTCATCAGTGATTTCAAGCCAGCTGGTGATCAGCCAGATGCCATCGCTGAACTTACTCGCAGGATTAATAACGGTGAAACAGATGTAGTTTTACTTGGAGCTACTGGAACTGGAAAGTCTGCAACCACTGCTTGGCTCATTGAGGCAGTTCAAAGACCAACCTTAGTCCTTGCGCCAAATAAGACTCTTGCAGCGCAGCTTGCAAATGAGTTTAAAGAGTTGATGCCTAATAACGCGATTGAATACTTTGTCTCCTATTATGACTATTACCAACCTGAAGCATATGTTCCGCAGACCGACACATTTATAGAGAAAGACTCCTCGGTTAACTCTGAAGTGGAGCGCCTGCGTTACTCGGCAACTTACTCACTCTTAACTAGACGAGATGTCATTGTGGTTGCTTCAGTCTCATGTATCTATGGCCTTGGGACTCCTCAGGAATATATCGATCGGATGATCACATTGGCTGTGGGGGATAAGATTGATAGAAATGTTTTGCTGAGGCGCTTTGTTGATGTTCAATATAAACGAAACGATATGGCTTTTGAACGAGGAACTTTTAGGGTTCGCGGAGATACCGTTGAGATTATTCCAGTCTATGAAGAGCTTGCTACAAGAATTGAATTCTTCGGCGACGAGATTGAACGTTTAACAACCCTAAATCCGCTAACTGGAGAGATTGTCAGCGATACGAAGGAAGTATTCATCTTTCCTGCTACTCACTACTCAGCAGGACCTGAAACTATGAAACGGGCAATTGCAAATATCGAATCAGAGCTAGATATTCGCCTTAAAGAGTTAGAAAAAGCCAATAAACTGCTTGAGGCCCAGCGCCTAAGAATGCGAACTACATTTGATATCGAAATGATGCTTCAACTTGGATTCTGTTCAGGAATTGAGAATTACTCCAGGCATATTGATTTTCGAGAGCCAGGTTCTGCTCCTAATTGCCTACTTGACTATTTCCCTGAGGATTTCTTATGCGTTATTGATGAATCTCACATTACTGTTCCACAAATTGGCGCGATGTATGAGGGGGATGCATCACGAAAGAGAACACTTGTGGAGCATGGCTTTCGGCTGCCGAGCGCTCTTGATAACCGTCCATTAAAGTTTGCAGAATTCCTCGAGCGAACTCCGCAAAAGGTCTATCTCTCAGCAACTCCAGGCCCTTATGAGATGGAGAGAACCGGGGGAGTATTTGTCGAACAGGTTATTAGGCCAACAGGCCTAGTTGATCCCAAGATTGTTTTAAAGCCAATAAAGAATCAGATAGATGACTTAATGTCAGAAATCAAAATCAGGGCTGAGAAGAATGAGCGGGTATTGGTTACAACGCTAACCAAGAAGATGGCAGAGGATTTAACAGATTTCTTTACTGATGCTGGAATCAGGGTTAGATATCTCCACTCTGAGGTCGACACTTTAAGAAGAGTAGAGCTACTTAGAGAATTAAGACTTGGTGAATACGATGTTCTAATAGGAATCAACTTGCTACGTGAAGGTCTAGATCTTCCTGAAGTTTCACTTGTTGCAATTCTTGATGCTGATAAAGAGGGATTTCTTCGCTCTACGCGCTCTCTGATACAAACAATTGGCCGTGCGGCTCGAAATGTTTCAGGCGAAGTTCATATGTATGCTGACAAAGTTACTGATTCAATGAGTAGGGCTATCGATGAAACAAATCGAAGAAGAGCTAAGCAGGTTGCCTACAACCTGGCCGCGGGCCTTGATCCTCAACCGCTTCGTAAAAGGATTGCAGACATCACCGACTTAATCGCGGAAGAAAGCGATGATACCAACGCTTTACTTGCTGGAAATAAGAAACGTGCTATGAGTCAAACTCCAGTTGGCGTGCATGCCAAATCACTCGTAGCCTTGCCGCTTGCTGAGTTATTGGGCCTAATTGATTCATTGACGGAGCAGATGAGAAATGCTGCCTCTGAACTGCAATTTGAACTTGCAGCTCGGCTGCGAGATGAGATTAAAGAGCTCAAG
>DDYK01000035.1:17743-20075 GCA_002347935.1 Actinobacteria bacterium UBA2236 | reverse complement strand
ACATCTCGCGCAATTATTGCCTCCTCGGCAACAGCAGGCCAGCCCTTTAAACCTAGACGTGCTGAGATCTCACCTTCATTCATCTGTGAATCTTGGGTAAGCCTTGGATCTTGTGCATGTTGAGCAATAATTCCATCAAATGTTTTTACATATTCCAGAGCTCTACGCATTACTAGAGCATCAAAAACGCAATGTCCATCATCGCTAAAAATTCGAACTCCTGCCTCTGATTGATTCATTGCAGATAGTTCTGCAAGTTGCTCACCACCTTGACCAACAGTTACCGCTCCAATTGGAAAGACATCACAAATCCCATGGTGCTTGCCTAAGCGATATACCTGTTCAACTACCCCTGCGGTGTCAGCAACTGGCAGAGTATTTGGCATTGCAGATATCGCAGTAAATCCTCCAGCTGCTGCTGCCAGTGAACCAGATAAAACTGTCTCGGCATCTTCCCTACCTGGTTCTCGCAAATGGGCGTGCAAATCAACAAATCCGGGCAGTAGCGTTAAACCGTCGGCATCGATCACTTCAGCGCCTTTTGCCAGTTCATTTTCATTGACGAATTTGCCATTGGAGAGAAAGAAATCACTGACCTTTCCATTTGAATCTTTAGCTCCCTTTATCCGATATGAATTCATGAGTTCTCCCCGCTATTAGCTAACTCCTTGAAAGTTGCTCCTGCCAGCAGGAGATAAAGAACGGCCATTCGAACGCTAACTCCGTTGGCAACTTGCTCCACGATTACTGAACGGTTGGAGTCTGCAGATTCTGCAGAAATCTCAAGTCCTCGATTCATAGGACCAGGATGCATGACAATTGCTTTGGTTTTCATCTGATTCATTCGCTCTGAGGTAAGCCCATAACCTCTTGCATATTCCCGCTCTGTTGGGAAATATAGATCGCTCATCCGCTCTTTCTGTACTCGAAGAGCCATTACAACATCTAAGGATCTAATCTGATCATCCAGTGAATAACTAACCTCTACTTGCCAATTCGATACTCCCACTGGAATAAGCGTTGGTGGCGCAATCAATACTACCTCTGCGCCAAGTTTCTTTAGAAGAAGAACATTACTCCTGGCAACTCTTGAGTGGAGAATATCTCCAATTATTCCCACCTTAATTCCTGACAAATCTCCTTGATCTCCACTTAGATGGCGGCGAATAGTAAAGGCATCAAGAAGTGCTTGAGTTGGATGCTCGTGAGTTCCATCTCCAGCATTGATTACAACTCCCTTCATCCACTCTTGCTTTGCTAATTGATGAGCCGCACCTGAAGCACTATGGCGGATAACGACGGCATCTGCTCCCATTGCCTGAAGGGTTAGGGCGGTATCTTTCAAACTTTCGCCTTTACTAACGCTTGATCCCTTGGCGGCAAAATTGATTACATCTGCTGAAAGACGCTTAGCCGCTGCCTCAAATGAGATTCTGGTTCTCGTTGAATCTTCAAAAAAGAGATTTACTACAGTCCTTCCCCTAAGTGTTGGAAACTTNNTGATGTTTGCTCAAATCTGAAATTGAAAGTAGGTGCTTCATTCTGTTCTGCCTTCGATGATTACTTCATCCGCTGGGTCAATTTCACTTAAATGAACCCGAACCGATTCATCTTTCGCTGTTGGAATATTCTTTCCGACAAAATCTGCTCTAATTGGCAGTTCTCTATGACCGCGATCGATTAGAACCGCTAATTGCACGCTCTTTGGACGACCCAACTCATTTAATGCATCAAGTGCGGCGCGAATTGTTCTGCCGGAGTAGAAGACATCATCTATTAGAACGACGTCTTTCCCATCGATACTTCCACCTGGAATATTGGTTGGTAGTAGGGTTCTTGGCGCCTTAAGACGCAGATCATCTCGATACATCGTGATATCAAGAGTGCCGCTTTCCAGCTCACTATTTTCAATCTCAGAGATAGCGCTAGCAATACGTCTACCTAAATATGCTCCCCTGGTTGGAATGCCAAGGAGAAGAAGATTCTCAAGGCCGTGATTCTTTTCTAGAATTTCATGAGCAATGCGACGAAGCGCGCGGGAGATTTCACCGCTATTTAGAATAACGCTCATTCTTGCTCCTTCGCCGCCTCACTGGACGGATCGTTAAAGGTTGGCCAATATTAGCACGAGGCTGCGAACCCCTTGAAATCTGTGGAAAACTAAATGCTTGGCCCTGCCATTAGCCTACTTTGACCTCATGAATACACCTTTAGAAATATCGAGAAGACTTAGGCAGATCAGAAAGCAACAGAACTTAACTCTCAAACAAGTCGAGATACGGTCACGCGGTAAATGGAAGGCAGTAGTAATCGGCTCATATGAGCGCGGCAG
>DDYK01000035.1:0-17650 GCA_002347935.1 Actinobacteria bacterium UBA2236 | reverse complement strand
ATGACCCATTAGTTGCTCAGCTTCACAATCTTCTAGCCTTCATTGCTAGAAGACGTGACGACTGGAATGGAGAGATCATGAGTATACGTTCCCAAGATAATGACTCACTTGGGCTGCTAGTTCAGAAGGAGCCGGGCGAACTGAGAAAAGCTCTAGAAATTCGAGAATTGCTCTTTAAAGGACAAGGTCAGGCTTAATCTCTAACACCTTGCTCAAAACTCCATTTATGTACTTACTTGACTCCTCTGTAGAAAAACTTGTCGCCAGCTCTAATGCCTCGCTTATAGCAACTGCTTCGGGTACTGTCTTTGACCAGAGCAGTTCAAAGATTGCAAGACGTAGGATATTTCTATCCAGAACTGGCATTCGATCCATATCCCAGCCTTGAGCGTAAGTAGCAATCAACTCATCAATTTTGCGCCGGTTAGAATCAATTCCAGAGATCAATTCTTTGGTGAATTCCCTAGCTTCATAATCCATCTCGGTAATCCTCTTAAACAACAAATCAGCTACGCTAGCTTTTCTGATATCACTTTCATAAAGCAGATCTAGTGCGGCTTTTCTTGCCTTAGAGCGGCTGCTCACTTAATTTGCGCGCCCGAGATAATCACCATTGCGAGTATCTACTAGGACAACCTCGTCTTGCTTAATGAAAAGGGGAACTTGAATTGTGATGCCTGTTTCAAGCGTCGCTGGTTTCGATCCTGCAGATGAGCGATCTCCCTGCAAACCTGGTTCGGTGTAGGTGATTTTGAGCGGAACATTGGCGGGAAGCTCAACATAGAGTGGATTTCCTTCGTGCACAGCGACTATCGCCTCTGTATTTTCAAGCATGTAATTTGCAGCATCTCCTACAGTTTCCTGAGAGATTGTCATCTGGTCATAGGTGCTGGAGTCCATAAAAACAAAACCTGCTTGATCTTTATAAAGAAACTGCATATCGCGCTTTTCAAGAATCGCTACATCTACTTTAACGCCGGCATTGAAAGTTCTCTCCACTACTTTTCCCGAGAGAACGTTCTTAAGCTTGGTACGAACGAACGCCGGACCCTTACCTGGTTTAACATGCTGAAATTCAACAACGCTCCATAGTTGACCTTCAATGTCTAGGGTCATGCCATTCTTAAGATCATTAGTAGTTGCCATAGCGCCGAAGATTACCTTTTAAGGCTTTATTTAACTAATTTGCCCAGAGCAGCAAAAGCGAGGCGATATGACTCAAGGCCAAAGCCTGCGATGCTGCCTTGCACAACCCCGGCAATCACCGAGGTATGACGAAACTCTTCTCTAGATAACGGATTGCTTAAGTGAACCTCGATACATGGCGCTTTAAGCATTGCTACCGCGTCACGAATTGCGTAGGAATAGTGAGTAAATGCTGCAGGATTAAAGATCACTGGAGTCTTGCTATCTGCTGCTTGGTGGAGCCAATTAATCAGTTCCGATTCATCATTACTCTGCTTGATCTCTACTTGAAACCCATGTTCGCTAGCTGCTTGATGGCAGATTACTTCAATGTCAGAATAGGAAATATCGCCGTAAAAGGACTTTTCACGAAGATCAAGTCTAGACAGATTGGGTCCGTTGAGCACTAGTACCTTTGTCTCGCTCATCTACTCCCCAATACTTTCCAGAAAAGCTTTCTCCAACTGCTGATCAGTAATATTTTCAGCTCTGGTTGGCACTCCCAAAGCGCTTAACGTGACAAAACGAAGTCTACCCCCACGTACCTTCTTGTCGCTGCGCATTATCTCAAGCAACTCTGGCCATGATCCCTTTGGGTACTTCGCATTCAGTTCAAGGGTGTCTAAGACTTGATTCTGCTTATCTAGATGATGGGAGGAAAGTCCTGAGAATTCAAATGAGAGTTGGGCTGCAAATCTTAAACCTAGGGCTACTGCTTCACCATGACGAAGGAAATACTTGGAATGCTTCTCAATTGCATGACCTAACGTGTGGCCGTAATTCAATATCTCTCGAAGATTTGATTCCTTAAAGTCATCGCTAACAACCTTTGCCTTGACCGCGATAGATCGATAAATGAGTTCGGATAGATTATCTCTCCAGTTCTCGCCTATTAGATTCAATATCTGGGTATCGTCAATAAACCCGCATTTAGCTACCTCTGCCATTCCTGACTTGAGATCGCGCTCGGAAAGTGAGCTTAAGAATCTTTGGTCAATCAGCACGGCGCTCGGTGAGTGAAAAGCTCCAATAAGATTCTTGCCCGCACTTAGATTTAGCCCCGTTTTCCCTCCAATTGCCGCATCAACCATTCCAGCAAGTGAGGTTGGGATGGCAAGCCATTCAACACCTCGCAAATATGAAGCAGCAAGAAAGCCTGCTAGATCAGTAGTTGCTCCTCCCCCAACGGCAACAATAAGACAATTTCTATCTAACTTGGAAGCTGCAAGTTCTTCACTTACTTTGCCAAAAGATTGAATACTTTTCTGTTCTTCCCCATCTGCAACCTCGATTAAGAGATGCTCTGCTGGAAAACTTGCACGATAACCAGCAACAATTGATTTTGGAGAGACAATCACTACATCGCGTCCTTGGATCAGCGCGGATAAGTCTCTGTTCAGATTATCAGTAAAAATAACCTGATAGCTTCTCTCAGAATTTACAGTTATCGGTTTCATAGCGCGAGCAGTTTCACAATTTCTTCAGCTACCTCAATTGGTTTTTTGTTATCAGTTGATACTCTCGTTTTTGAAAGCGACTCATAGGTTGATCGACGCTTTTCCATTAGAGCAATCCATTGCTGCCGTGGATTCCCAAGAAGTAAGGGGCGATCTCTGTTGAACCCAACTCTTGGAGCTGCATTGGATATTGAAACATCGAGGAAGACAACGTTTGCCATCGGTTTCAATTTCTTAGAAACCGCAGGATCCATGACAGATCCACCGCCAAGTGCAATTACGCCCCGCTGGTTTTCGAGCAAATCAATTACCGCCTCCCGCTCTAGATCTCTAAAAGCTGGCTCTCCATCGGCAATAAATATTTCCGAGATACTTTTGCCACTCCTTTCCTCAATCACTTTGTCGCTATCAAGAAAAGTAAAAGAAAGCTTCTTTGCCAAAGCTTTTCCTACTGAGGTCTTTCCCGCTCCTGGCGGTCCGATGAGAATTATCGGTAGCACTCCTTATTTCACTTTCATCGTAGATAGATAGCCCTCTAGGTTTCTCTTACTCTCGCCAAGCGAGTCTCCACCAAATTTTTCAAGCATAGCCTCAGTCAAAACTAATGCCACCATTGCTTCAGCAACAATGCCGGCAGCCGGCACAGCGCAGACATCCGATCTCTGATTTATAGCTTTGGCTGCTTCTCCGTTTGATATATCGATTGTGTCTAAAGCCTTAGGAACTGTCGAAATAGGTTTCATCGCAGCACGTACCCTTAAAACTTCTCCAGTGCTCATTCCGCCCTCTGTGCCACCGGATCTAGAAGTTCTGCGCCGGATGTTTCCTTTACTGTCCCTCTCTATTTCATCATGGGCGCTGCTACCACGCTTTCTTGCGGTGGAAAATCCATCACCAAGCTCAACTCCCTTAATTGCTTGAATTCCCATCAGGGCTCCAGCCAGACGAGAATCAAGTCTTCTATCCCAGTGAACATGGGAACCAAGACCTGGCGGTAATCCATAAACCAATACTTCGACAACGCCACCTAACGTGTCACCATTCTTATGAGCATCATTTATCTCTTCAACCATTTTTGCACTTATATCTTTAAATGCTGAGCGCACTTCATCGCTATCGATGCTCTCGCGATCCGTCGGCTGCGGTAGCGCATAATCATCAGCAATGCTAACTGCGCCAATTGAAACAACGTGGCTAAATACTTCAATTCCACCAACCTGCCTGAGAAATCTTCGAGCAACGGCGCCAAGTGCGACCCGAGCAGCTGTTTCTCTTGCTGACGCCCGCTCCAAGACAGGTCTTGCATCATCAAAATCATATTTTTGGATGCCAACTAGGTCAGCATGCCCGGGCCTTGGTCTAGTAAGTGGAGCGTTTCTCCCAAGTGATTCAATCTCTGATTGATCAATGGGGTCTGCGCTCATAACTTTCTCCCATTTAGGCCACTCTGAATTTGCAATTTGAATTGCAATTGGGCCGCCTTGTGTTAAACCATGCCGTACTCCCCCAAGGATTGTGACTTTATCTGCCTCGAAGTTCTGTCTTGCTCCCCTGCCAAATCCGAGTCTGCGTCGACGAAGGTCCTCATCAATATCTGTAGTTGTTACAGAAACTGAAGCAGGCATTCCCTCAAGAATTCCAACTAAAGCTGGACCATGGGACTCTCCTGCTGTTAACCATCTCATTGCTGAATTATCGCAGATTAATCCTAGAATCTGCTCCCTATTATTCGCGCGTGCTCAACTACTCATCGCATAACATACGAGGCCAAAAAAGAGATAGGGAGCAAATGCAACACGTTTCTCTCTAAGACTCTCCCGCTTGAGGAAGTGGAAAATTGCAGTGATAGAGCAGGCCAGCCAACTAACGGTGTTGCACCAAATCAATTCATATTCGCCACCGCCAAAGGCAGAGATGTAGAAACCAATCAATATTGAAAGTCTAATATCACCAGAACCGATACCTTGCGGTGATATCGCTTTCAAAATTGCATAAATCGCAAAATTGATGAAACCCATTATAGCTGCTTGTAAAATCGATCCATCAACAAGTGGGACAAGAGTAATAAGTGCTAGGTGAGTAACTCTCTTGGATATCAGATGCTCCCTGTAATCCCTCAAGCAAATGACGAATCCAAAACAGAGAAGATGAGCTAGAAGCACATGAAAACTCTAAATCTTAAGTGAATTACTACTCTGCCTTATCCACAGACAGAGCTATTTCAAGGAATCCAATTTGCCTATCAACTCGCTAAATAGCCAGTTTTTATCAAATTCAACTTTAGTCATTAGCGCTATCTGATAGACAGCCTGAGCGGCTAGTAACTCGAAGCCAGAAATAAGAGACCCTTTAGCTTCCAATTGCAATTTCGTTAATCCTGGCGGCCAAGGCGAATAGGTTGCATCCAAAAATAGTTTTGGAGCGGTATAGCCCTTAATTAGCGAGGAAACTTGATCAGCGGGAATCGTATTAATAACTAAATCGCTCTTCCACGCCTCAGCACACCTATCCCAATCCTTAATCTCTATATTTGAACCTAAGGCTGCTGCAATTATGGAAGCATCCCTATTCGCACTTCTTCTATAGATTTCAATATTAACATTGCTTTCAGCAAGTGCTGCAATAGCTGCCCTTGAGGTGCCGCCTGCTCCGAGAATTGACACCGAAGAAAAAGAAATATCTCTGAACAAAAATTGAAAACCCTCAACGTCAGTTGACGTTACTTTCCAGCCTTCTACATCTCTATAGATGGTATTGGCTGAATTGATTTCACGCGACCTCAAATCGATTTGGAGTGCAGGGCTTGATATTTGAATAAGCTCTTCCTTAAGAGGCATAGTTAGGGAAAAGCCCAACAAGTCATGACTCAATAACTCTCTTGCTAGAAACTCTTCAAGCTTGCCACTTTTAACCTCGATAGCTTCATAAGTTGCAGGGTATTCAAGAAGAAAATAAGCATAATTATGGATCAATGGAGACAGGGAGTGCGAGATTGGAGACCCGAGGACAGCTGCGCGCCTTGTCATTCAAATAGCCCATCTCTAAAATTTTTCCTATATTCACTTTTCCATTTCAAGAATTGGTCATAGGAATCGGTGAATCGAGTATCGAAAGGCTTTACCGTAACAAAATAGAGCCAGTTTCCCACTTCAGGATCTATAGCAGCATCAATTGCTGCTCTTGTTGGGCTTCCAATGGGCCCTGGTGGCAGTCCCGGATAGATAAATGTGTTGTATCTATTCCTAACTTTAGTATCGACAATTGATACCCGTATTTCCCCTCTGCGATTCAAGGCATAATGAACTGTTGAATCGAATTGAAGAGGCATGCGCTTTTCTAATCGATTGTAAATAACCCGCGATACCTTGGCAAAAACATCCGGCGTTCCCTCAGTTTGTACAAGGGATGCAATAACCATTACCTCAAAGGGCGTGAAATCTCTTTCGTTATTCCAATTCAGATCCTTAGTTGCAAATGAAAACCTATTTATCATAGCCGAGATGATTTCATTCGCTTTGGCATTCTTGTTGAAGGAATATTGTGCAGGATAGAGAAATCCTTCAATGCTCTTTGTTTTGAATATTTCTGGCGGCGAAGCGGTCTTGATACTTCTTTCAAGATCTATTTTGCTGATACCGAAGCTAGCGATGCTTTCTGATATTTCCGTTAAACGCTGCCCATCTCTGACAACTATTAGGTTTGGAATGCGAGCAGGATCTAAGAGCTGCTCCAGAGCGGTCTTGGCTGGAATCCGAGTTTCAATTCGGTGTTCGCCGGGAGCTATTCGCCTCGCCCTGGCATCGGTCACTGCAACTTTAAAGAAAGCTGCAGAAGATTTCACAACTGAGAGTGATTCGAGCTTTCGTCCAATCTCAGATCCGCTCTCGCCAGTTAAGATTTCAACAATTACTTCTGGGCCTGCAGATCCTGCATNNCACTAAACGAAGGATCGGGCTTTTCTCAAGTGAAAGCGTTAAAGATCTCCCATTAAATCGCATGGCCAGCCACTTCCCCGCTTAAGCGCTCCACTTCAAGAGCAAATTCAAGGATCTTAACAGCCGCTAATTGATCAATATTCTCCCTATTACTTTTCAGCCCTGCGCTCTTTAACTCTCCAAGAGCAGATGTTGTGGTTAAGCGCTCATCTAATAGCCTTACTTGAACACTTTGCGGTAGGTGTTGTCTCAGCAAGGTCGCAAATCTTCTCGCCTTATCACTGGACTCGCTCTCTCTGCCAGATAGATGAAGGGGTAGGCCAATATAGATAAGGGTCACATTGCCTTCCTCAACCAGATCTTTAATAGCGCTAAAGATGTTCTCAGTTGATCCACTATTCACAAGAGTCATTACTGGAGAAGCAATTAAGCCAGAGTTATCAGACTTTGCGATTCCAATTCTCTTATCACCGTAATCTATGGCAACTCTTGCACCTTGAATCATTACAATCGCTAGATACTCATAAGGTTGGCCCTGATGGCCTTTAGAGCTTCCTCAATTTTGCCAAATTCATTTCCTCCGCCTTGAGCAAAATCATCTTTTCCACCGCCGCCTCCACCAAGAATTCCAGAGGCAATTTTTACCAAAACCCCAGCTTTAACACCTGCGCTGCGAGCACTTTCATCAACTGCAACTACTAAAGTCACTTTTTCCTCTCCGCTACTGAGTAGAGCAACAACCGCGCCTTTGAGACGATTCCGCAAATCCAACGCAACAGTTCTCAAGTCTTCGCCTGAGAAACCTTTACCCATATCTGCGGATATGAATTTAAACGAACCGATATCTTCCGCGTTTTTGATAAGGGAAGCTGAATCACTTAAAGCTCGCGCAGTTCTTAAAGAACCAATCTCTTTCTCAGCCTCTTTCAAGCGAAGCACAAGCGCGTTAATTCTCTCTGGCAGCTCTTCAGCGCGGGTTCCTTTGATGATCTCAAGAAGCGAATTAATCAAAATGTGCTCTCGGCTTAAGAAGGAATAGGCGTCTGCCCCGACTAACGCCTCTACACGTCTAACACCTGCCCCAATTGAAGATTCTCCGAGGAGTTTTACTATCCCAAGTTCCCCACTTCTAGAAACATGTGTTCCGCCGCAAAGCTCCTTAGCCCAATCACCAACGCTTATAACTCGAACTCGTTCACCATATTTTTCGCCAAAGAGGGCCATCGCCCCGATCTTCTTCGCCTCTGCTTGAGACATCTCCTCAGCACTTACCAATAAATTCTCTAGCAATAGGGAGTTAACTCGTGCTTCCACATCATTAAGAATTCCCTCTGACACTGCTCCGCTAGATGGAAAATCAAAGCGAAAACGACCAGGAGCATTTTCAGACCCCGCTTGAGTAGCGGTCTCTCCAAGAATTTCTCTAAATGCTTTGTGGACCATATGAGTTGCGGTGTGAGCCCGTGAAATAGCTTTGCGTCGCTCACTATCAATTTTTGCAAGAACAGACTCCCCTAGTGTCAACTGACCGGAGCGGACTCGACCTCGATGAATAGATATTCCTGGAAGCGGTGCTTGAACATCTTCCACTTCAATAACAGATCCGTCACTTGTTATTATCTCTCCAGAGTCTGCTAATTGTCCGCCACCTTCTGCATAGAACGGGGTTCTGTCAAGCAAAATCTCTACTTCATCGCCAGCTGAGACCGACTTAACTCCTGCGCCATCGATAAGAAAGCCAAGAATCTTTGATTCACTCTCTTGGCTCTCATAGCCAACAAACTCTAGCTTCCCAGCGCTCTCGGCTAGCTTTCGATACTCACTAAGGTCAGTATGCCCACTCTTCTTTGATTTGGCATCAGCTTTTGCTCTCTCGCGTTGTTGCTTCATCAATCGAGTAAAACCATCGGCATCAATACTTAAGCCCTCTTCATTTGCCATCTCAAGGGTTAAGTCAAAGGGAAATCCATAAGTGTCATGGAGTTGGAAAACATCATCCCCTGAGAGAACTTTTGTGCCACTTTTCTTCAAGGCAGCACTTCTCTGATCAAAGATCGTCGTTCCACTCTTTAAAGTTTGTAAAAAGCTCTCTTCTTCAGCTTCCGCCACTTTCAAAATGCGACCACTATCGCTTTGTAACTCTGGGTATTGTGCGCCCATTGCTTCGATTGAGGCTTTGATAAGTTCATTCATGTTGCGATCTTGAGCACCTAGCAGCTTCATATTCCTAGTTGTGCGGCGCATCATCCTTCTTAGAACATACCCGCGACCTTCATTTCCAGGAGTAACTCCATCACCAATCAACAACGTTGACGTTCTAGCATGATCTGCAATCACTCGAAGTGAAATGTCACTTGATGTTGCTTTGCCATATCGAACTCCACTTAAATCGCTAGCTCGATTAAGAATATGCTGGGTGGTATCAATCTCATATATATTCTCAACTCCCTGCAATAGTGCAGCAGTGCGTTCAAGGCCTAAACCGGTATCGATATTTTTGGCGGGGAGTTCACCGAGAATGGGAAAACCATCTTTTCCGCCGCCTTCGCCTCTTATATTCTGCATAAAAACCAGATTCCAGATCTCAAGATATCGATCTTCATCAGCAATTGGGCCACCCTCTTTGCCATAGGCCGGGCCTCGATCAAAGTAGATTTCAGAGCATGGCCCACAAGGACCAGGCACGCCCATCGACCAGAAGTTATCTGCCATTCCTCGTCTCTGGATGCGCTCTTTTGGAATTCCAATTTTCTTATGCCAGATATCTGCTGCTTCATCATCATCTAAATAGACCGTTACCCATAACTTTTCTTCTGCAAAGCCATAGCCACCATCACTAATTGGTTTGGTTAAAAGCTCCCATGCAAGAGTTATCGCTCCCTCTTTGAAATAGTCACCAAATGAGAAATTGCCGCACATTTGAAAAAACGATGCATGTCTCGTTGTTTTTCCAACCTCTTCAATATCTAGAGTTCTTACGCATTTTTGCACCGACGTTGCCCTTTTATATGCCGGAGTTATCTCGCCCAGAAAGTAAGGCTTAAAAGGAACCATTCCAGCATTTACTAAAAGCAGATTGGGATCATCTGCAATCAAAGATGCAGAAGGAACAACCGTATGTCTAATACCTTGGCTATTTGCTGACTCAAAGAATTTTAGCCAGCGAGAACGAATTTCCGCTGAATTCACGAGGAGTTAGAACTCCTCGTCGTCAACATACTTGCTACTCTTTGCCTTCTTGCTCTTTTTTCCTTTTTTCTTCTTGCGCAGTTGAGCCGCGGTCAGCACAGCCCCTGCAGCTTTCATGGCCATTTGGTTCTTATCAAGAAATCCTGAAGCGCTCTCTGAGACTTTTGAGGTGAAATCCTCCATTGTTTTAGTCACTTTATTTATGCTTTGCAACGGTCCATTAACAAGTTCTACAGTGGTAGTAACTTCATTGAGTAGCGGCGCGGTCTCCTTAGCAATATCTCGGACTGCTCCCCCGACTTCATCGATGGCTCTTCCAAGTCGAATAACGGCATAGGCGATAGCCACGCCAATAATCAAAAAGGCGCTAGCTGCGATTAATGCTGCGATTCCACCTGCGGACATAGCGTTAGCCTACTAAAGATTTCTCGCCCTATTCCGGCTTGAAATCCACTCCGGATTCACGTCTTTGCAAGTTGGTAATCGGAGTCGGGGCGCCGGTTAATGGATCTGCTCCGCTTGCTGTCTTTGGAAAGGCGATAACCTCACGGATTGATTCTGCTCCCGCCAGTAGTGCACAAAGTCGATCAAGTCCTAGAGCAATTCCGCCATGTGGTGGTGGACCATAATTGAAGGCTTCAAGCAAGAAGCCAAATTTAGATTCCGCCTCTTGTTTAGTTAAACCTATAACATCAAATACAGCTTGTTGAATTTCGCGCTTATGGATACGGATGGAGCCTCCACCAATTTCATTGCCATTTAGAACGATGTCATAGGCATAGGCAAGCGCTGACTTAGGATCGTTCATAAAGTTCTTTTCAAATTCTGGCTTTGGTCCCGTAAATGGATGATGAACTGCTGTCCATCCCCCAGTTTCGGTTGCTTCAAACATAGGTGCATCAACGACCCAGAGAAACTTCCATTGATCCTGTGCAATTAGATTGCATCTGGCCCCTATTTCTAAGCGAACTGCCCCTAACAGTTGGAGAGAAGGATTTGGCTCACCAGCTGCGAAGAAAATCGCATCACCATTTTTTGCTCCAACAAAAGAGGCAATTGCTTTGCTCTCTTTCTCCGAAAGGTTCTTGGCAACAGGACCGCTGAGCGTTCCATCTTCGCCCACAAGAATATATGCCAGGCCTTTAGCCCCTCTTGCCTTAGCCCAATCCTGCCACGCATCTAACTCACGTCTTGGAGATGAGGCTCCCTTTGGCATTACAACAGCGCCAACGAATTCTGCTTGGAAGACTCTAAAACTTGTCTCTTTAAAGAAATCAGTGACATCAACCAATTCATTTTCAAAACGTAAGTCAGGCTTATCAGAGCCAAATCTTCTTAGCGCTTCGTGATAGGTCAAATGTGAAATTGGTAGCGCAATATCAATATTCAAAGTTCTCTTAAAAACTTCCTTCAATATCTTTTCAGCGATAGCAATTACATCGCTCTGATCGATGAACGACATCTCGATATCTAATTGAGTAAATTCTGGCTGTCTATCTGCTCTAAAGTCTTCATCTCTAAAGCAGCGCGCGATTTGGTAATAACGCTCCATGCCAGCCACCATAAGTAGTTGTTTGAACAACTGCGGTGATTGCGGAAGTGCATACCAAGACCCAGGTTGTAATCGAACTGGAACCAAGAAATCTCTAGCACCCTCGGGCGTTGAACGTGTGAGATTTGGGGTTTCGATTTCTAGAAATCCTTCGCTATCCATCACAGATCTGATGATTGAGGTGACTTTAGAACGAAGGCGCAGCGCGCTACTTGGACCCTCTCGCCTTAAATCTAGATAGCGATACTTAAGCCTCACCTCTTCGCTTACATTAACCACCTCGCCACTATCAACTGGAAACGGCAGCGGAGCAGCTTCACTCAATACTTCTAACATCTCACAATTAATTTCAATCTCTCCAGTAGGTAGCGCAGAGTTTTCATTTCCGGCCGGGCGTTTAGTAACTGTTCCTTCAATTAAGACGCACCATTCAGATCTAAGAGCGGCAGCTACCTTCTCGTCGGAAATAACTACCTGAACACTTCCCGAGTAATCACGCAGGTCAATGAATGCCACACCGCCATGATCACGTCGCCTTGCCACCCAGCCAGCAAGCTTTACTTTGCTTCCGATATCACTTGATCTAAGGGTTCCAGCGCTATGGGAGCGAAGCAATTAAAAAACCTACTCTCTATCTTTTCTTATAGCCCAGAGGACTTCTCGGCCAAGGTCTTAGCAAGAGCGGTAAGCCTAACCGAAGTTAGCTCGCCGTTGCTCATCTGTTTTAGCTCCACTGACCCTGATTGCAATTCACTATCGCCAACAACTATTACAAAGCGCGCTCCTGATCTATCAGCTGCTTTCATAGCTGATTTTAGAGCTCGATCTCCGAAGTTTTGCTCAACAACAAAACCCTCTTTACGCAGTGAATCTACGAGAGTAAAACACTTGGAGCGGGCTTGCTCCCCAAGTGCAATCACAAAGAGATCTAGATATTTCAATTCTCCAGGAAGTAACTGGCCAACTTTGGCTTCTGCTTCCAGGGCAAGAAGGATTCGGTCTATTCCCAATCCGAAACCAATTCCTGAAAGTTTTGATCCTCCAAGTAGCTCCATTAGTCCGTCGTAACGACCGCCACCACCAATTCCAGATTGCGCCCCAAGTCCGCTATGAACAAACTCAAAGGTAGTGCCAGTGTAATAATCAAGACCTCTGACCATTCTCGGATTTACTTGATAGGTAATTTCCAGAGAGTCAAGTGCTGATTTAACCTGCTCAAAGTTTTCTCTACTCTCGTCATTTAGATAATCGAGAAGTAATGGTGCTTTACTCATGGCAGATTTGATTTCCTCGCGCTTATCGTCAAAGAGGCGTAGCGGATTCTTCTCAGCTCGATTCCTTGTTTCTGCATCTAGATCTAATCTCGCGATAAAAGTATCAAGATCTTTTCGATGAGCTACTCGACTATCGCTATCCCCAAGCGATGTAATCTGGAGCTGAAAATTGTTTAGTCCCAGCTTTCTATATCCTTGATAAGCAATCGAGATTACCTCTGCATCAAGATATGGATCATCACTTCCTATCGCTTCGATTCCAAATTGATAAAATTGACGATAGCGACCTGCCTGAGGCCTCTCAGCTCTAAAGAAAGGGCCGTGATAGAAGAGCTTTACTGGAAGTGCGCCGCGATCTAAACCATGTTCAATCACAGCTCTTATTACGCCTGCTGTTCCCTCGGGACGCAGTGTTAATGAACGACCGCCGCGATCTTCAAAGGTATACATCTCTTTAGTAACCACATCTGTTGATGCCCCAACTCCTCTAGTAAATAAATCGGTATCTTCAAATATCGGTAGCTCAATCAATTCATATCCAGCAGCAAGTGCAGGAATTTTAAGCGTTTGAATTATGCGATCAAAGACATTTGATTTGGGCGGCAGATACTCAGAGACGCCCTTTGGGGCTACAAACTTTGAACTCATGCCAATCTCCCTTGAGTTGCCGCCAGGAGGTATTGATTGCTCTTCAATTCCTCATCCATTCTGCTCTCATCGCCATGTCCAGGAAGAACTCGAAGATGAGGTGGCAAGGTTGCTATTTTCTCACGAAGAGTTATCTCCATGTCGCTCATTGAGCCACGTGGCAGATCAGTTCTTCCAATTCCTCCTTTAAAGAGCACATCCCCACTGACTAAGACCTCATCTTCAACAATCGCAAGAGTAGAACCTGGGGTATGCCCTGGCGCGTGTCTAAATGAGAAATTCATTCCACCGAGTTTTGCCTGGCTATCAGAATCTATTGACCAGGTTCGTTCTGGCTCTTGAAAATTAATTGCTTCTCCCGAGAATTTTCCTAATTCACTTAGGAGAGCTTGGGATTGAGGACCCATAGCGCGCTCTGGATTTTTGAGCAGATCTCTATCGGCCTGATGGATATAAGTTTCACTTTCAATAAAGTCCTCTGACAGAGAGTAGAGGGAAAACGTGTGATCAAGATGTCCATGGGTAATAAATATCGCCCCCAGAACTAAATTGTGTTCTTCTAGCTTTGCTTTAATCTCTTTTGTTAGATTAGGAATGGCAATTCCAGGATCAATCACAACGCAATGAGAATTTCGCGCTGGAGCTATGATCCAGCAATTTGTTGCGTAGTAATGAGCAACCACTCGATCGACTAATAGGCTCACCTAGCTATTCTTCCAACTCAGCTGCCAACTTCCGCTCAAAAGAGGCCCACAGGAGCGACTTTTTTACAGATTCGCCCTATGGCGGTAGCGTTTGTCCCTTATCAACCGCTGAACCCATAACGTCAGAGTGCTGAAAAACTCCTGGCGCGCAACGTTCGAGAAAGTAGGACCTAATGGATACTCTAGATAATCAAGTTCTACCTAACTCAGCGGCTGCAGCTTTAATCGGCGATCCTTCAAAATTTGGACGAGTCGATGAGAATGGAATGGTCTATGTCAGGACCAATGATGGTGAAAAGGTAGTTGGTTCATACCCAGGAAAATCTCCTGAAGAGGCGCTAGCCTACTTCGTTCGAAAATTTGAACTTGTTGCCTCAGAGGTCGCCCTTCTTGCTGCGCGAATTATTAGTGGCGCTATGGTTCCTCAAGATGCAAACGAAGCTGTTAAGAAACTAAGAAACCAGATTGAGCACCTAAATGGGGTAGGTAATCTAGAAGCTTTAAAGAGTTCGCTTGAGCAAATTCCACCATTAATCGATGAACACCGCCCCGCCTATGAAACCAAAAAGGCTGCAGAGGCAGAGGCGAAAGCCCAGAAGCGCGCAGCTACGATTGCCGCTAAAGAGGCTCTAGTTGTTGAAGCTGAAACTTTGGTTGACTCCACCAGCTGGAAGTCAACAGGAGAGCGCCTCAAAGTGTTACTGGATGAGTGGAAGAAAGCCCCTCGACTGGATAAAAAGACAGATTCAGAGCTATGGAAACGCTTCTCAGCTTCCAGAAATAAGTTTGATAAGCGCCGTAGGGTTCACTTTGCGGGGTTGAGCGCTCAACAGAGCCAAGTTAAAGATTCTAAAGAGAAAATTGTCGCTGAAGCTGAATCACTTGCAACCTCCACGGACTGGGTTGCAACCGCCAGACGCTATAAAGCTCTGATGGATCAGTGGAAAGCAAGTGGTCGCGGCAAGAAAAGTGATGATGACAAACTCTGGACAAGATTTAAAGCTGCCCAAGATACTTTCTTTACTGCAAAGAATGCTGATCTTGAAAGGCGCGGTGAATCAATGGCTGCAAACCTTGAGAAACGCGAAGCAATTGTTGCTGAAATAGAAGCACTTTTACCTATTACTAATCTTGATGATGCAAAGAGGAAATTCCGCGATCTTCGCCAGAAGCTCTCTAAGGTAGGCATGATAGATCGCAAGAAGCGATCAGTATTGGATAAGCGCGTGGATAGCGTGGAGATGACCATCAAAGAGGCAGAGCAAGAGCAATGGCGTCGCAGCGATCCAACCGCGATAGCTAGAGCAAATGATGTAGTAGCTCAGCTGACAAACGCCGTCGCGGAATATGAAGCTAAGGCTGCTAAAGCTGCAGCAAATGGGGATTCTAAGAAAGCCTCTGATCTACTTGAAGCTGCCGCCGCCAGACGCATGTGGCTTAGTGAAGCCCAAAAAGGTCTTGCTGACTTTCAATCCTAATTATTGGTGATGCGATAAACATCATATACGCCTTCTATTTTCCTTACGGAGGCTAATACGGCTTCTAGATGTGAAGCATCTGCCATCTCAAAGGTAAAGCGCGAAAAGGCCACCTGATCTTTCGTGGTATTTACTGCGGCATGAACGATATTTATTTCCTGATCTGATAGCGCGCGAGTGATATCAGATAGCAACCTGGCGCGATCTAGAGCTTCAATTTGAATATTTACCAAGAAAACAGATTTAGCGCCTTGATCCCATTTAACTGCAGTTATGCGATCTCCCTGATGAAATTTTAAGTCAGCAACATTTACACAATCGCTTCTATGAACCGATACGCCATTACCGCGAGTGATAAAACCTGTTATCGCATCTCCAGGAACAGGCGTACAACATCTTGCTAACTTCACTAAAACATCATCAACGCCTTCAACTATGATTCCGGAGGTGCCTCTTCTAGAAATGCGACTCGGTGAGCCGGTGGTTATATTCTCATTAATTGGACTGTCGTAGGACTCAGCCAAACCAAGGGATGACTCAAGTCTTTCAATTACGTGATTTGCTGAAATATGTCCATCGCCTACTGCAGCGTAAAGCGCGTCAATATCCGGGTAATTTAGATCGTGAGCTAGTTGGAGCAGGCTATGTCCGCCAAGGATTTTTTGTAATGGCAGCCCCGCCTTTCGCATCTGCCTAGCGATTGATTCCCTGCCCGCATCAATAGCTTCTTCACGTCGCTCTTTAGAAAACCAGGCCTTTATTTTGGAGCGTGCTCTTGATGATTTAACAAAATTCAACCAATCTCTACTCGGAGATGCTGATTCAGCTTTATTCGTTAAAACTTCAACTACATCGCCATTAACTAAAGGAGCCTCTAGAGAGACCAATTTGCCGTTTACTTTAGCTCCGATGCATCTATTGCCCACATCGGTATGGACAGCGTAGGCAAAATCCACCGCTGTCGCCCCTAGCGGAAGTGCAATAACGCTCCCCTTTGGAGTAAAAACAAATGTTTCCGGAGTTCTAAGATCAAAGCGCAAGGCATCGAGAAACTCCGTGACATCAGAAGTTTCTTGTTGCCATTCGTGAAGCTGCTTTAACCAGAGCATATCTGGTGACTCTTGAGACCTAGACGAGCCTGCTAACTTGTATTTCCAATGTGCAGCAATTCCATATTCGGCTCTAGAGTGCATATCGTGGGTTCTAATCTGAATTTCAACTGCTTTTCCGTTAGGTCCAATTACAGTTGTGTGAAGTGACTGATAGAGATTGAACTTCGGCATTGCGATGTAGTCTTTAAATCTTCCAGGTACTGGGCTCCATCTCGCATGAATCGCTCCAAGAACTGCGTAGCAATCCCTCACATCATTGACTAATACCCTGATACCAACCAAGTCATAGATATCATTAAATTCTCGTCCCCTAATTACCATCTTTTGATAGACGCTATAGAGATGCTTCTGTCGCCCTGTCACCTTTGCAGCAATTGATTCTGAGGATAAATCTTGCTCAACTAGAGCAATTACTTCATTAGTCAGTTTCGCTCTAGAGGGATGTCTTTCTTGGACTAAGCGTTCAATTTCTTCAAACTTCTTCGGTTCTATAAATTTAAACGAGAGATCTTCCAATTCCCATTTTACGGCGTTCATACCCAAGCGATGAGCTAGCGGGGCGTAGATATCTAGAGTTTCCCGTGCTTTTCGCTCTGCTGAATCTGGGTCCACATATTGCCAAGTTCGAGCGTTATGTAAGCGGTCGGCTAATTTGATAACTAGAACGCGAATATCTTTCGCCATCGCTACAACCATTTTGCGAACTGTCTCTGCCTCTGCAGTTGGTCCGTAAGTGAGGCGATCTAGCTTGGTTACCCCATCAACGAGTGCAGCAACTTCTGAACCAAAATCTTTGCGAAGTAACTCTTGGGAATAACTTGTATCTTCCACTGTGTCATGAAGAAGAGCTGCGGCGATGCTATTTGCATCAAGGCCAAAATCAAGCAGAATCTCAGCAACCGCAACAGGGTGGGTTATGTATGGATCGCCACTTTTTCTTAGCTGACCTTTATGAGCCCGTTCTGCTACTTCAAAAGCACGTTCAACAACGCCGGTATCGCTTTCTTCTTGGTTCTCCCTGAGGCGATTAATTACCGGGGTGATGAGGGCGTTCATGGGGATAGGCTACTTTGCCCCTATTTATTGCGCTTCTTCTTCTTTCCTTTTCTATTGGAG
>DDYK01000006.1 GCA_002347935.1 Actinobacteria bacterium UBA2236 | reverse complement strand
CCATACAGAGACATCAGAATGAACGAACTTACCGATTCTGGCAGTCTCGTGTTTGTCCAGGGAATGTAAACAACTTTCCGGCTTATAGGGCGACTCTTCTACCAAACACCATGAAGGGGTTCGCTAAATTCGGCTACTGTCGAGGTCATCAATTCAATACCTATGGAAATGGCCTGGGTAGCCACCTGATACTTAAGTGGTTTAACCCCTACCACCCTTTTCTCTTCGTTAATTTTTCTAATTGCGCCTGCTTGATCTGCAAACTCAGTATTTCAGATAGGTGTCTATAGTTTTTCCTGATTTGGCTGGGTAAGGCTTTCGGCATCCTAACTTCCTGGAAGTAATCCGTGAATTGAAATTCTTGTGGGTACATGTGTTTTCTTTCAGGCTACTGACAATTCGATCATTAGTTGTCCGCGGATAACATGGGGTTTTTTAAACCTTGCAAGGTCTTCTTATGTATTAACTTCGGACTGGTCCATTGGCATAAGTCATGTCTACATATTCGCCAGTTTTTCTCTGATTAAAGAAGTCAACTATTTGCTGGTGAGATATGTATCGATTATGTCCAACTTTGTTGGCACGCATTTCTTTCCTTGAGAGCCACGCATATACGGTTGTAGGTTTGACACCCAACATTTTGGCTACCTGGACGGGCGTATAGGAAGTCTGTACTGACATTAGATTGTTTATCATCATTCAATATTGCCATCTTTATAAAATTTATACAGGGTAAACCCCACTTTGGATTCCACGCGATTGGATACACCTACTACGCCCCTAAGGGCGTTAGTAGAGGAGTAGTAGATCAGCGTTGGGGCTTTTTGTTCATCCAAAGCGTCCTGCCTCATACGTATAGGTATTCAGTTTCCATGTAACCGCGGCGCGGGAGTCCAGGGCTTATCTGTAAGGGCCACAATCCGACAGGTATAACCCTCCACATTTTTACCCTTAGTAACTGTTAACCAGCCACCCACCATTAATTGTTCTAGGGCCCTATCAATCTTCTTATCGCTACCCGCGATCTTGTACTTAAGGTGGCTTTTAGGGAGGGCGCCAAATTCCTTCAAAGCTTTCATGATTGCATCCTGGACCTGTCTATCAACTGGAGAGGATTGGGATATAGGCATGTAATCCTCGTGACCAAATCGATGAATCTTTGCGCGGGTCGGATTATCTGTAATCTCAACGCTTCCATACTTTCGATCTGCCGTAGTGAACCTTCCTTCATATATGTAGTACCTGTCCTTCGTGATTACAAGTTCCAGCATGCCTGACGTTGTATCTCTATTTATATACATGCAGATATCACTTTGGGATTTCTTGTTTTGAGTACCCAACGGATATTCGGTATTTCCCGGGTTCTTCGCTATGTGGTCGACCACTATTACACAATGCCCAGCGGCCGCCAGAGGCTTTAATGACTCTTTAATTATTTTTCCTACTTCTTGGTCATTATTTGTATCTGCGCCGTACATCAGTGCAAGTTCTCCGAAGGAATCGATCACTACAACAGTTGCTGGCATTACTCGTATACCAACTAGAAGTTGCTTTAAGTCTGCAATACTTTCTGCGAATAGAAATCGACCAGAATCTAGGTAATGGAAACCCATTTTTCTCACACGGTTTCCCATTTGCCTGGCACCCATCTCTAAACTCAAATAAATGCCCGCGTTCTGTAAGCAGGCTGTTAGGGCGATAAAACTCTTTCCTGTTTCTGAGGGACCGTATAACCAATGGATCAACCCTTTGGCAAAGATTGGTGCTCCCAAATTGTCCGAAAGATATGTAGGAACTATTTGTGAAGTGTCTACATCAAGCGGGTTTAAGAATTCTGGCCATATATCTGCATGCTCTAAAAGGAACATGCGCTCGCCAGTTAATTCATGCTCTGGATAGCCATATATTTCTTCAATACTTAATTCTTGGCTGTCATATTCGGTAACTGCATCCCAGCCAGCTCTAATTACGTCAATTGAGTTAGTCATTCTCGGCACCATTAGTTTCAATGTCAGAAGTAATTTGCTTAGGGCGGCAGGCATCGATTGATCTACGAATCTCGTTTGCAGAATCTTCTGTAGCGAATACGTAACTCTTCATCACAGTCGATACCTGGCTGTGCCCGGAATAGTCCAGAAGTTTTCGGATATCACCAAGTTCCGCATACAGATTAGAGAATGCAGTTTTACGCATTTGATATCTCTGGTAGTGCTTAACTCCTGATTTAACAAGAAGTTGCTTCCACATGTGAGAGTCACGGCGATCATCAAGTTTGCCGCCACAAGTGTTTGGGAATATTAAATCTTCATCCCTGCTAAAAGTTGGTCGGTAAAGGTTCTGATATTCAAGGTGTTTCTTTAGGATTTCAATTTGGACGTCTGTTAGTGCAATAGACCTTTGTTTTCCTTGTTTGACTGATTGAAAAACTAATCCCTTACCTTCAACTCTCTGGACCTGATGCCCGATAGTTAAAGTACGTTCTGCCCAGTCAATATCTGACCATCTAAGCCCTGCCACTTCACCAGGTCTTAATCCGCAGACCATTCCAAGTTCTACTCGGGCATGCATGTATGGGTTTTCCATAGCGCATAGATAGATTTTTGCGGCATCTTCACGGCTAATCTGTTTCATTGGCGTTGATGTAAGTCTTGGTAGTTTCACCTTGGTGGTTGGGTTTTGGGGGAGTATTCCAAGGCGAACACCATCACTGTAAGCGGCGGAAATTGTTCGATAAGTGCCCAATACCGTTCCAGGTGCATAACCTTGAGTGATGAGTTGAGAGATTAGATCTTCGATAGCAATTGGGGACAAGGATGAAGCTTTTAGGTGTCCAATCCTAGGATTTATTTGATTTCTGATTCGCTCAGAGTAATTGCGTGTAGTTGCGGGTTTCTTGTGGTTTTTATTATGTTCTACCCAATTTAGTAAATACTCACCTACAGTTAGTTTAGGGTTTTCATTACTCGTGTACAGTCCTTGCGAGCGCGCTTTTTTCTGCTCAAGCAGCCATGCATGGGCTTCATCTTTAGTTGCAAATGACTTACTTATGCGCACACCGAGGAAGTTGTTTATTGATGCTCCCCAGCGATTGCGATTTCTTATTTCATATACAGATCCTTCGCCATTGGCTCTACTACGGCGGGATACACGGGTGCCATTATTTTCAGTCGTCACGAAAATACTCCTTAAATGTATTTTGATGACAACGCCCTAGGTCCTCTATGACCTAGCACTAAGGCAAGTGCGTGTAGGAATTCAATCTTCCTACTTCTAGTTCCTATTTGAACTAGCGCTGGGTTTTACGATTAGCAGCCACTTTGACCACTAAAAACGTTGATGGCCAAAATTTAATGCACCTAAATCTGAACTGCAAATCGTAAATTGGTTCTTGCCCTTAAATATCTAAAGTGTTCGCTTTCCTATTGCTAACTTACTGCTAACAGATAGGTGCTTTTTCCTCAGATATTTGCGGATTACCCGCATTTGTAGCCTAAATCTAAGTGGGTTGTGAGGGACTCGAACCCCCGACCCGGTGATTAAGAGTCACCTGCTCTACCAACTGAGCTAACAACCCGGTCTTTTTTACTGGCTGACCCTATCAGCAAGTATCAGTTGCCTATAACCAGTGGGCTTTTTTAAATTTATACGCCAAAACAATTGTTAATACCGCCATTACACCTAAGATTGAAAAGTAGCCAAAACGAGTTGTTAGCTCTGGCATATTTTCAAAGTTCATGCCGTAGATCCCAGCAATCATGGTGGGTCCTGCGGCTAAGGCTACCCAGGCAGAGATTCTTCTAACATCCTCATTTTGTCTAACCTGAACATGGGCGAGGTCTGCTTGTAAAACGGTAGTTAATAAGGAGTCCATACTCAATGCATGCTCGCAGGCAAGTTGCAAGTGATCAAATGTGTCTCGAAAAAATGGTCTAATTTGCTCAGGCAGTTGAGTAAAACTATCAGAGGTTAATTTTTGTAGCGGTTGCATAAGCGGTTCAATAGCATGGCGATACTCAATTACCTCGCGCTTCAAAAAGTAGATGTCTTGACTATAGGTCTTACGCTTGCCACTAAAAACTTTTGTTTCAATATCGATTACATCATTTTCTAACTCACTAGCAATACTTGTGTAACCATCAATGACGCGATCAATTACCGCATGTAATACCGCGAAGGGTCCGAGCGCCAATTGAGCTGGGTGTTGCTCGATGTCGTGGCGCACGTTACTTAGTGGTGAGCCCTCACCGTGTCTCACGATGACAATGAAGTGTTTGTCAACAAAACACATCAACTCGCCAGTAGTAATTTCAGACTTCATTTCATTATAAAACACCGTCTTAATTACAAAAAAAGTTAAGCCTTCATAATCTTCAATCTTAGGTCGCTGCTTAGCGCTGACTGCATCCTCAACTGCCAGGGGATGAAAATTTAGCTCACCTACAATATGATCAAACTCAGCCTTTGTTGGCTCTGATAAACCCACCCAGACAAAGCCATTCTTACTTCGAGCAACCTCAACCTGCTCGGAGATATCACTGGTGCCACCAACTCGAATACCATCAATGTAAAGAGCGTTATCAACAATCATGTGGATAAGTATTGACTAAAACCTTGCCCTACCTCAGCATTTCATATCCTTTTCTTCTCTAATTAACTATCTGTTAAACCAAGCCCCTGAGTTTGAAGTAAGTTTTCGACATGAGTTCACATTCTGCATATGAAGAGGTCAACCAACGCGTCCGCCTGGCTGGAGAGATATTAAATATTGATTCAGGCGTGATTCAAGCTATTACGGCATGTGAGCGAGAAGTAGTAATCTCAATTCCACTGCACCGGGAATCAGGTATTGATGTTCTCTCCGGGTATCGGGTGCAACACTCAAGTGCGAGGGGTCCACGTAAAGGTGGCATTAGATTTCATCAAGATGTGGATTTAGATGAAGTGCGCGCTTTGGCTTCGCTCATGACCTGGAAGACAGCTCTAATTGATGTCCCATTTGGTGGCGCTAAAGGTGGAGTAACAGTTGATTCTTCAAAATTGCTTCCGATAGAAAAAGAAGAGGTAATAAGAAGATGGACAAGAACCTTAATTCATGTTTTAGGACCTAATCGAGATATTCCAGCCCCTGATATGGGAACTGATGCTCAAACCATGGCCTGGTTGATGGATGAGTTTCATCGCCTGGAGGGATTCCAACCTGCATGTGTGACTGGTAAACCAGTTGGTTTATTTGGCGCAGCCGGCAGGGAAGAGGCTACCGGTAGAGGAGTAGCACAGATTGCAGCTGCCACCTTGAAGGAAAATGATCGAAAGGTTAAGGGTGCAACAGTTGCGATTCAAGGATTTGGCAATGTTGGTAGGTACACCGCATTAGTTTGCCAAGAGTTGGGAATGAATGTAATTGCCATCTCAGATGTCACTGGTGGAATTTTCAATAAAAAGGGAATTGATATCAAAGCCATCTTTGACGTTAAGAACCTTAGCGAGGTAAGTACTGATGAACGAATTGGCGCAGCTGATGTACTTGAGGTGGAGTGTGACGTACTAATTCCAGCTGCCTTAGGTGGGGTAATCAATGAGTCTAATGCTGAGAAAATTAAGGCTGAATTTGTTATTGAAGGGGCAAATCAACCTATTACTAATGCTGCCGATCAAAGGTTGAACTCAATGGGTATCATGATTGTGCCAGACATTTTGGCAAATAGCGGCGGGGTAATGGGCTCTTACTTTGAATGGACGCAAAATATTCAACAATTCTCTTGGTCTATTGAGAAGTTTCGAAAAGAGTTGGATGATCGCATGGAGCAGGCCTTTACAAATGTCCATAAGGTGGCAAAGAAACACAAAGTAGATTTGCGAACCGCTGCTTTCATCGTAGCCGTGGGCAGGGTCTCTTCAGCTTTCTCGGTTCGAGGTTCATTAGTTTAGATTTGTCAGGAGGTGAGTATGAGTATCTTCGCAAAGTTAGCACGATATGTTAAAAAACATCTGCCTCATCTTCCAAAACCTAAGACCACCGGTAGGGGCGGAGATTTTGAGTAACTCTGAAATCTTTCAACTGCTGAGAAAACTCCTTGGTCTCAGTTTGCAGTGAGTTAGATGCTGCTAACTTCTTTGAAGATGGCTTGGGGTTATCTCTGGAAACCAGGAGAGCGCCTCGTCTCTAAAATTTCCTTCAGCTCTTAATTGACAGAAGATTCCAGTCGTTCCAAGGGTAACGCGATGTATCAAGACATATTCGGCAGGCAGATTAAGTTGGAAGCCAATCTTTGCAGTTGGATTTCTAGGATCTCCCACTCGAAGGCTCTGCGTTCTAAGCCAGTCGCGGCTATAGGCGAAATAATCAGTTCTTAGCGGTTCAACTAGCGGCAATAGATAATCCAGAACTAACTTAGGGTCTACCTCAACATCAGAGAGAATAAAGCCATCTTCTTTAAAGCCGTTATATAACGCAATTGCATCGCCTTCAAGTGCGTTTCTAAGTAGGCGCTTAAATGGCTCTGGAAATCCATTAGGCAAGCGATTACATGCGCCAAAATCTAGAACACCAAGACGGCCATCCTTTAAGACTCTAAAGTTTCCTGGATGAGGATCTGCATGCAATAAACCTGCTCTCATTGGAGCGGTGAAGTGAAAACGAGCTAGGCGAATTCCCGCGTTGTTTCGCTCCTGTTGTGTGCCATCGGCAATAACTTTTGATAACGGAGTTCCCTCTAGCCACTGGCTTACCAATACTCGATCAGTTGCCATGATCACCTCGGGAATTGCAATATCGCTATCATCTTTATATGCCTCAAAGCAGGCGCTCTGCGCGCTTGCTTCATAGCGATAATCAACTTCTTCAATAATTCTTGTCTTTAGCTCTTCTAGTAATGGCTTCATCTCAACGCCAGGAAGAAGCAATTGGAAAATCTTTGCAAAGCGTTGAATCTGATTGAGATCAGAGATGAGCGCTTCTTTTGCTCCAGGATATTGAATCTTTACCGCAACCGCTCTGCCATCTTTCCAGATGCCTTTATGAACTTGGCCAATAGATGCTGAGGCTGCTGGGATGTCATTAAATTCTGCAAAGTTATCTCGCCAATGCTCACCTAGCTCTTTAGCTAATACTTTATGAACAACTCTTGCTGGAAGCGGAGGAGCAGCCTCCTGCAGCTTTACTAGCGTCTCGCGATATGGCTTAGCAATCTCTTCAGGAAGTGCTGCCTCAAATACAGATAGGGCTTGGCCAAATTTCATGGCACCGCCCTTTAACTCTCCTAAGACTTTAAAGATCTGCTCGGCGGTTTTCTCTTGTAGATCTGCAAAGGCNNCCAGCAAGGGATAAGGGAATACTGGCCATCTTGGCGCTTCTTTTGCTAGTTCCTTGGGGGAGTTGTTCAGACACCGCCATATTCTTATCTAGGCTGGGAGATAGCGCGAATTGAAACTATCGCCAGCTGCAGCCGCATCCAGGATTAATAGACCAATTCTCAATTTTAGGATTATGAAAATTTGAGTTTGAATAAATCATAGATTTTCCTAGAAAGTGGCTTAGCCCACTTGAGGCGAGGTTAATTACCTCAAGGCAGGCTATAGCTGCGCACCCTAGGGCAAGTGCTGATCCAACCTCTTTTCTCTCTATTGAACTTATCTGCTCCTGATTTGATATTTGTAGGCAGTGATAACAAGGGCTCTTTCCTGGGATTACATATGGCCCAATACGAACTTCTGCTGATGAGTGGGGCTCAATAATTAAGTGATTACTACCTTCAGAGATCCAGCGCTGCATCTCATCAGCCTTTGGCGGGCCAACGCTGATTATTAACTTAGGTCGAGAAATAAATGGAGTAGGTTCAGCAAAGAGCGCAGAAGAGCTACGAGCCCTAGTCAATACCTCTTTCCGCGATTGTCCAATATCGCCTCTTGAGATGTTGCCACCAGAGAGATCGCTTTCAAGAATCTTTAGCGCTGCAGACTTTTGAAGCAGGCGATTGATTATTAAAACTTTAGTGAAACCTGAGGCGCTTAGCGCTCCAACAAGTGAGTTAACTATCCTTCCATATCCAAAAATCAAGATAGAGAAATCTCTGCGCGCGACAACTGACCTTCTTCCGCCATCAATATCTCCACTAGCAAGAGATGCTGCTTCAGACTCAATCTCCATTCTTTTGATGAAAGATTGGGCGGCGAGGTCTTCATTAAATTCCTCAAGATCGGCAACCGGGGTAATTGCTTTAGCTTTCGGGTCATATCTTTTTAGGTATGAGATAGCGGTGCGCTCGAGATCGATTAGATCATGGGTTTGCAATTCATCAATTAGAGCTTGAAGTTGAGATGCAGTAAGGGAGCATTGCTGGCCAATCTGAGCCAGGCTTAATCGGCCAGTAAAACTTTCAAGTAATAATCTAGTTGAAATGCCAAACCAGTGGCTTGGTAGGCAGATGGATTTGTAAGGCGAGCCAATAAAAACCTGAGCCCCGTTAGCACTTGACCAGATACTAAGCGCGCTCTTAATCACCGGCCTTGATTCCATAAGGAGGCGATCATCTATAGCCAGCTGGAAAAGCCTTTAGGTTAATCGAGGTGTTCTGGGGATAAGCGGGCTTATCTTTTGAGCTTGGTAGCCAGAGGCCTTACTAAGAGTATTTTGAAGGAGAAAACAAATAGAGCGCCCACAGCTAATGCTGCAAGCGCCCTATTCTGAAAAAAAGCTGGTTTAAGCCTTGCCTAAAATGCGATTGACCTTGGTGCCGCAGGTTGGGCAGATGCCCTGTGCCATACGACGACCTGATTCGGAGACCTTTACGGTTCCTTCGAACTCACGTTTGGCTTTGCACTTTACGCAGTAGGCCTCACCTTTATATGTCTCTGCCATAGCTATCCTCCGATCCTCGCAGCGCTGGGATAGCCTGCGAATAGGCTCACCATACCCCCGCATACCCTCAACTCTGGGGCTCCCCACGCTCAAAGGGGATATTTTTTCTGCTATGGCCCCGCTCGAACCCCTGCTTCATAGCCCTCTAGGTAGGCGCTTGCCTCTTTTCCCAGTTCAAACCTGGCTAGCAAATCCTCAAAGCCTGGACCATGATCGGGGATCATCAAGTGAACTAGTTCGTGAACCAATAGATAATCAAGCACATAGCTGGGAGCGCCATTAAGCCGGTCTGAGATACGGATGCTGCGCTCAACTGTGGTGCAGGAGCCCCAACGCTCACTCATCGCGCGCCAGGTGACTGAGGCGGGTTTAACTGGGCACTCTGGCAGGTATTTAGCAAGAAGTTCAAGTGAGCGCTCATAAAGCTCCCCTTCGCTTATCTTCTCTCTAGCCTCAAGTGAGAGTACTTTGCTCACCATCTCAGGAATTACTTGGCGAACCTCGCTCTTCGATAAGCGAGATGGAACTGAGATAACTATCGCTCCTGCTTGCCGGTAAGCGCTAATTGATTTCTTTCGCCGCGTGCTTCTAATTACCGTCACCTCGGCTCCGTTAGAGCTTGGAGTTGGTGGAATTTTAATTACTGAAGTTGCCTTCTGCCCGTCGCTGCGCATTTGGGGCAGATTAGCGTCGAAGATTTCTTCTTGGATGAAGTTTTCCACAACGCAACCTTTCATGGAGGTATTACCTCTTCAAACTCTATAGGAGTGGATGAGTCTTTAGGCTTGAAAAACTCGCAAGTCGAAGTTGATTATTTACATCTATCTGTCGTACTTTGCGCCTACGAAGGCCTCGGAAAACTTTTTCATATCTGCAAGGGGAAGGCAGATAAGAATCTGCGACCGGGGTCTTCGCTCTTTCTTTTTAGATCAAACCCGAGAGATCATCCGGGACTTTTCTGCTTTTTGAAAAGCCCTCTGGGTCCAGTAGCTGAGAAGCGGTGGGAAGCAGGAATGCCTCTTCCCAGATTTTGTCTCTTGCAGAAATCGAATCAATTTTCTCAAGCTTTTCCCAGAACGAAAAAGCCTCTCTAGTTAATCTTGGCGAAACTTCCAGACCAAGAAGAGTTGCAAATAATTGTTGTGTTGGAGAATTAGTAGCCCGTCTTCTTGATTGTGACTCTCTTAATTTAATTAGCGATGGCAGGCGATCTGCTGCAGCCTTTACTACGACTGCATCAATCCAACCTTCAATCAATGCAAGCAGCGTCTCAAGTTTTTCTATCGCTGCGCCTTGAGCTGGTGAAGTTTCAGGGGTAAACAGACCACCGGAGAGGGCATGAGCCATCGATTCTGGATTACTTGGATCAATTGCTCCAGAGTTCATCGCATCATGTGCGCTCTCGGTAATTGCGCTGATATCAATACGAATTCCACTGCCATAGGCAGAAATTACATCTGCGATATATCCCCTAAGCCAGGGGCTCTGTGTAAAGAGTCGAGCAGCAGCAATCTCCCTTAAGGCGAGATAAATTCTTATCTCCGCCTCCGCAATTTCAAGGCCTGAGCCCCAAGCCTTCACATTTTGTGGCAGTAATTGGGCTTTAATCTCCTTACTTAACGGCAGGGCCACATCATTGGCGCCAGTAACCGTGGTGGAAAGAGCGCCAATACTCTGGCCTAATTGAGTGCTAATAAGTGAGCTCATAAATGTTGCCATGATGGCGTTGATACTTGATTTAGAGATCGACATTGCTCCAAAACCAGGAATCGAAATTCCATTAGCTTCGCCCTGTCCATCTAGCCCTTGATCAAGCATTGCTGAGAGAGCAGCGGACATCGAGTCAATCAGTGGTTTGGTGAGCTCTTGCCAACCATTTAAAGTGCTATCAATCCAGTCTCTTCTTGAAAGCGCAATTGAATCTGTTAGCGGCAGAGCGGGAAAAGTTGTGGCCTCATTAATCCAGAGGTCTGCGATATTTATCGCTTCTTGGATTTGAGTCAGGTCTTGTATCGTTACTGGAACTTCGCCATGCGCGCTTAAGTATTTTCTGGAGATATCTCGGATCATCTCCCTTGATAGCGAGGCTGGAGATCCTTGGCCAGATAGGGAGGCCATAAGTGCTGGGAGATTTAAACCCATACCGGAGAATTGCTTAAAGATTTCCCCAAAGTTTTCAAAGCCGAAGGGATTATTTCCTTTTGACTCCTCCTCATCACCGTTATCTGGTGTAAAGCCAAAACCTGGCATCTTAAGAAACTCCTTCTCCATCAAAAACATCAATTATTAATAGTGATCTCAAAGGCCAGTAAATCTGATCTCTTGGCTAGGAGAACAAATCTAGCCCAGCTTTATTCCCAAGGCAGGGGCATATCCTTACAAATCACTAATTTGCCTTACCTACCCTAGGCTTGAGCCGTGAGCGAGATAACGGCTATGAAGTTGGCTGCTGAATCCACCTCTACTCCGCTACCTGCTCTTATCTGGTGGTTTATTCCACTCACCGCTGCTATCGGAGCTGCTGGCTATGTCATATGGGTGACAAAGTTTCAAAAGAAATATGAGAATAAAACTGAGAGATCGGTGGGAAAGTTTCAGAGTTTTCAGAGATCATTTAAATCAAGAGATAGCGAAAAAGAGCAGCTCTAATGCGAAATATCTCCCCACTTAGATATCGCTGGTCTTTCCCAATGAAGTTCTTCTTCTATCTTCTAACTATTGCCACTCTACTTGCCCCAATTCCATTCATATTCTTTAAACCTGGGGTTCCAGATAAGGTGAGTGGAAAGCTAATTCAGGTAAATGACTTTAAAACCTATCCCGTAAATGGTGATTTATATATCACCTCGATTTTAGTAACCAACCCAGATTCTCCTGTTTTTGGAGCAGAGACGATAGTTAATTGGGCAATTGGAGCCAATGTAGTTCTGCCACGAGATGTGGTCTATCCACCGATAAAGCCAGCAAATGTTATTGAGCGGGATAGTAGAAGTGAGATGGAATCATCAAAGATCACCGCAACTGCTGCAGCCCTTCGCTATCTTGGCTATGACTTTATTGAGCTTTATTTCATCAGCGATATTAGAGATTACTCCAATGCTAAAGAGAAGTTTAAAGTGGGAGATTTCATAAAGGAAATTGATGGCAAAGTAATCGGTGAGATCGAGCAGATTCGCTCCTCATATGCAGAAAAAGATATTGGCGACCCGCTGCTAATTGCGGTCGATCGAGAGAATGCAAGGGGCGAGCTAGAGAGAATTACCGATGAGATCACTTTGGTTGAAAATCAAGAGGTAGTTAATGAAGATGGCTCCAAAAGACCTGCTATTGGGATACTTGTTGGCACCACGGCGCGCTTTCCAATTGATATCGACTTTAATATTCGGGGCGTTGGCGGGCCAAGTGCAGGGTTGATTTTTGCCGTAGGGATTATTGAAAAACTCACCGAGGAAGATCTTTTAAGGGGAAGAAAGGTTGCCGGCACTGGGACCATTACCCCTTCCGGCGAAGTTGGAGCAATTGGCGGCATTGAAGAGAAGATGATTGGGGCCTCTCGAATTGGGGCAACTGTCTTTATCGCACCAAGAGAGAATTGCCCAGATATAAAAAATATTCCGCAAGGCCTTAAGGTTATTCCAGTTTCAACTTTAGCTGAGGCAATTTCGGCTCTTCGAGCCCCAGATAGCTTTAAACCTCGCTCCTGTTCGAATAGTTAAGTCAACTCTTATTGGCTAATCTGAGCCCATGACGTTTGGAGATAACCCAGATAATCCCTTCCGCAACTTCCGCTTTCCTTCAAGAAATTTAAATGGCGGCGCAAGGCCAAAAATTGGAGCCCTCCCGCTAACTGTAATTATCTTGACAGTTCTTGCGGTAATTCTGGTTTCCTTAAGTGGCTTTTATGCAGACTTTCTCTGGTTTAGATCAGTTGATTACAGCCAAGTTTGGACCACCTTACTTACAACTCGCATAAGTTTATTTTTAATCTTTGGATTACTAACCTCATCAATTGTTACCGCCAATATCTACATTGCCTATAAGCGGCGCCCAATTTATGTTCCAGTAACAGTTGAGGCAGATAACCTCGAGAGATATCGCGCCCAACTTGAGCCGCTGCGAAAAGTAGTTTTGATTGGAGTAGCTGTAGCGCTATTTTATTTTTCAGGAATGTCAGGAACCAGACTCTGGGAGAGCTGGCTATTATTTAGAAACGCCTCTGAGTTTGGCGTAGTTGATCCACAATTTGGAAGAGATGTTTCATTTTTTGCATTTGAACTTCCCTTCTATCAATCAATAGTTGGTTGGGCGATTTCAACTCTTATTTTGGCAACCCTTGCATCCTTAGCGGTTCACTATGTTTATGGTGGTATCCGTCCTCAGGTCAGGCAAGATCGCACTACAGTTGCTGCCCGGGTTCAACTCTCGGTTTTGCTTGGATTTATCGTGGCAATTAAGGCTGTCGCCTACTATCTAGATCGCTTCGCACTTGCAACCTCTGATGAGGGAATTATTACTGGGCTTACTTATACCGATGTAAATGCTCTCCTGCCGGCTAAATCCATTCTTACTGGAATCGCAGCGCTCTGCTCGCTGCTTTTTTTTGCCAACATTATTCGACGTTCCTGGGTTCTTCCAGCAGCAGGAGTTGCACTCCTTGGAATCTCATCATTTTTAATTGCAGGAGTTTATCCAGGTCTAATCCAACAATTTCAAGTAAAGCCAAGCGAGTCCTCTAAAGAAGCCCCATATATCCAAAGAAATATTGAAGGAACTCGCGCTGCATATGGTTTAGATAAGGTAGAAGTTAAGGATTACTCGGCAGTTGTTGATACATCAGCAGGGCAACTTGCAGATGATGCAGCGACAATTTCAAATATTCGTCTCATGGATCCAAATGTCTTATCAGCNNNNATCGATACACCATAGATGGGGTCACTCGAGATATGGTGGTTGCAGTTCGCGAAATAAATATTGATGGAAACCCCAACCGTAACTGGATTAACGATCACTTGGTTTATACCCATGGCTTTGGATTTGTTGGTTCCTATGGAAATATCCAAGATATCGACGGAAAGCCAGTCTTCTCGGTAGGTGGCATCCCGCCAAAGGGCGAACTTGGAGAATTCCAGCCGAGAATTTATTTTGGTGAGAATAATCCTGAGTATTCAATCATTGGTGGCACNNCCAGATGACGCCTCAGCTAATGGTCAGAAGAATTACACATACACTGGAAAAGGTGGAGTCCCCATGGGCTCAATTTTTTCCAGGTTGTTATTTGCCATTAAATACCAAGAGCAGAGAATTTTGCTTTCAAATCTGATCAATGCTGATACCAAAATTATCTTTGACCGTGAACCCCGCCAAAGAGTGGCAAAGGTTGCGCCTTGGCTAAAGCTAGATGGCGATCCATATCCAGCAATTGTGGACAATAGAATTCAGTGGATTATCGATGGCTATACCACTAGCTCTGGATATCCATACTCCAGAACCGTTGATGTCTCTGGAGCTACAACTGATGCGCTAAATATCAATAACAATCCACTAACTGCAATTCCTAACTCAACCATCAACTACATCCGTAACTCCGTTAAAGCAACAGTGGATGCCTATGATGGAACGGTCACGCTCTATGCCTGGGATGAGAAAGATCCTGTTCTTGCCACTTGGATGAAGGCATTTCCTGGGATAGTTAAGGCAAAATCTGAGATGAGTAAAGATTTAGTCTCACATGTTCGCTATCCAGAGGACCTATTTAGAGTGCAGCGAGATGTGCTCTCGCTCTATCACGTAAAGAATGCAAACGCTTTCTATGGTGGACAAGATTTCTGGCGCGTACCAAGGGATCCTTCAACACTTGGCGCAAACGCCGGAGCCCAGCCACCTTATTACTACACCTTGCAACTACCCGGCGAGAAGGCAGCCTCGTTCGCTCTAACAACTCCTTTTGTGCCACGCGGCGGTCGAGAAAACCTTTCAGCATTCGCTGTTGTTAATTCAGATCCTGGTGATGATTATGGAAAGTTCACAGTGCTGCAATTGCAACGCTCAACCAACATTGCAGGACCATCGCAAGTCGCATCTAACTTTGAAGCCAATCCAACAGTTGCGCTATCACTCTCGCTGCTTCGTCAAGGTGGCTCTGATGTAGTTCTTGGAAATCTACTAACTCTTCCAGTTGGTGGCGGTCTGCTCTATGTTCAACCAGTTTATGTAAGAGCAACTGCGAACACCGCTGCATATCCACTGCTGCAGAAAGTACTGGTTTCATTCGGAGAGAAAATTGGCTTTGATGACACTCTTCAAGGCGCGCTCGATCAAGTATTTGGCGGCAATTCTGGAAGCATAAATCTGCCTCCAGCAACTGGCGCAGGCTCTGGTAATTCTTCAGGAGAAAATAACGATTTAGCTAGCGCGCTTGCAAGCGCTCAAGCAGCTCTTGCTGATGCGCAGGCTGCTCTTGCTAAGGGCGACTTTGCTGAAACTGCCTCGAGATGCNNGCTCTTGCTAAGGGCGACTTTGCAGCATATGGCAAAGCTCAAGATCGTTTAAAGGCTGCCATTGCCGCAGCTGTTGCAGCGCAAAATCGATAGACATTTTGGTTCAAAAGGGCTTACGCCTCTAGGCTAAGTCCTCCGACGCGGGGTGGAGCAGCTCGGTAGCTCGCTGGGCTCATAACCCAGAGGTCGTAGGTTCAAATCCTGCCCCCGCTACCATATTAAAAAAGCGCCTTGAAAAATAAGGCGCTTTTTTTCTTGCTCAAATTACAGTGGGCTTACTTATCTTTCTCTTTCTTTGGACCACTCATCCGGCCAGCATGAGCAATAGCACTTGGATCGCGCTTGGATTTAATCAAGCTGGCAACTGTTGCAACTATAAGAATCAAGCAAATTACCAGCAGCGAAGTATTCGTCGAAACCTTTGGAACCTCAACCCAGATCTCATGGGCCCAGAGCAGGATTAACTTTGCTCCGATAAAGATCAGGATAAACGCTAAGCCAAGAGAGAGATAGATCAGCCTCTGTAGTAGTCCTTTGATAAGGAAGTAGAGAGCTCTAAGGCCAAGGAGCGCAAAGGCATTTGCAGCAAAGACCAAGAATGGTTCCTGGGTTACTCCAAAGGTTGCCGGGATTGAATCAAGGGCAAATAGAAGATCAGTTGAGCCAATGGCAACCATCACTAGAAGAAGCGGTGTGGCATAACGCTTACCGTTTTCTTTAATGAACATCTTTGTTCCATGATATTGATCCGTGAAGGCAAATTTCTTTCGAGCATAGCGCACTATCGCATTGTCATTTAGATCGGGGTCCTCATCCCAATGCTGGAATAACTTGACTCCAGTCCAGAGCAATATTGCACCGAAAATCACAAAAGTGAATGAGAATGTAGCAAGTGCAGCTGCTCCTAGTGCTATAAATATCGCGCGCATAATTAAGGCAAGAACGATTCCTACCATCAATACCCTTTGATGATAGATAGATGGAACTGCGAAATTTGCCAGGATAATTACAAATACAAAGAGATTATCAACTGACAAGGACTTCTCAACTACGTAAGCGGCGAAATACTCTTTGCCGAATTGATCTCCAAATTCAATCCATACCCATGCGCCAAAGATGAGGGCAACAGCGATGTAAAACACTGACCAAAAACTTGCCTCTTTAAAGGAGACATCATGGGCTTTGCGGGAGGAGGCCAATAAATCAAAGACTAAAAGACCAACTATGAATGCGACAGTTCCAATCCAGATTGAATTAGATAAATTCACGCCGCGAGGGTAGCGCTCCGATTAATTCTTAGCGAATTTAGAACCACTAAGAGACTTGATATCGCCATCGCTCCTCCGGCA
>DDYK01000074.1:2849-9977 GCA_002347935.1 Actinobacteria bacterium UBA2236 | reverse complement strand
AAGAGAGATGCAGATCAAATTGCCTGCGTATTTATGGAACCAGTTCTAGAAAATATCGGAATTGTGCTTCCAGATCTTGGTTACTTAGAAAGAGTTCGCGAGCTCTGTGATCAATATGGAGTTTTGCTGGTATTTGATGAAGTAAAAACTGGTCTAACCGCAGGACCACAAGGCGCTGCTCAACGCCTTGGAGTTAAGCCGGATCTAATTGCGATCGCTAAATCAATTGGTGGCGGAATTCCAGTTGCTGCCTTTGGTGGTAAGCGGGAATATATGGAAGTTATTGTTAATGGTAAGCATAGCCACCTGGGAACATTTAATGGTCANNCTCTTAAAAGAAGCGAAGATTTAAATAGAAATGCTTTAAGTAGGATTGCTGAGATTATTAATGAATATGAAATTCCAGCCCACACCGTTGGTTTTGGAGTTAAGGGCTGTATCACTTGGTCTGCTACCCCAGTTCGAAACTATAGAGATTACAAGGCCACAGACTTTGATATTGCAGAGCTCTCATTCTTCTGGTCTTTAAATAGAAATGTAATGACCCCGCCAGGACTTGATGAGCAGTGGTTAATATCTCTAGCCCATGGTCAGCGTGAGATAGACATTATTGTTGGAGATTTCTTGGAGTTTGCTAAAGCACTTCGCGCTTAAACTCGAAAGTAATGTTCTAGATTCCAAGCCCTGACTCCACCTGAAACCCCTGCTGTATTTGGAACGATAACTACATCATCTCCCATTCTTTCTAAATCTATCGGGCGAATTAGACGAGCATTACCCCCGCCAAGATATAGCCGGTCCCATTTAAAAACTGGTCGAAGCTCCTCTACTAAAACTTTAACTCTTCTTGACCAGAATATTGTTCCAAGTCTCTTGCGCTCCTGCTCACCAATCCAAGTGTCATAAGTTGTTGCTCGGCGAACTGTGGCATGTGAAAGCTCAAAGTGTGGCGTTAATTTTCCGCCGTAAAAGATTGCAAATCCAAGGCCAGTGCCAAGAGTAATTACTACCTCATACCCAGAGCCAGTAATGATGCCTGCGCCATGCACTTCTGCATCGTTTAGTACCAAGGTTGGAATATTAAGTTTTTTTGAGATTTCTTTCTGGGCATCAAAGCCAGACCAGAGTTCAGCGCTCTCGATATCGATCTTGGTGCGCGGCCCACTCTTTGTTATGTAATGAGGGGTGGAGATAACCACGCCATTTCGAATCATTCCTGGCATTCCGATTGTGGCTCGATAGGCCTTGGGAAGTAGTGATGCAATCTCAGAGATGGTTTCGACAAAAGTTGCTGGAGGAAGCGGATAGGGCGTTGGGATTCTATTTGGCTTGGAGTGCATAGTTCCTGAACTATCAAGGACGCAGCTCTTGAGATAGAGACCCCCGCAATCAATCGAGAGTGTTAGGTTCTCATTCATGCCCAAATTTTCTCCCGCTTATGATTCTACGCGCGCGCTTTGGACGATCAGTAATTACTCCATATATTTCTCTATTCTTAAGCCACTTTAGATCATCTTTAGAATTAACAGTCCAAACATAGATCCGCTCTGCCCTAATTACTCGAAACAAAAAAGGATAACGCCTAAGGGTTTTTATGTTTAGAGCAATATCTTTGGACCTGGAGATGAGGGCCCCTAAGCCATACCTTACGACCTTTGCTGTCTTTATGCCCCTTGTCTTAGCTCGGCGTAGCGCAAGGTAAGAAAAGGAAATAATCACAACCTCTATTCCAGATCTNNTCTTTCTTGGCTTCAATAGCCAATATCAATAATTCTTCTAAAGTAATTGCACTTGCTTTGTCGATCAATTCTTGCGCACTCATTTTGGAGACTAATCCATAGCTACCTGTAATTCGCTTCGTATTTCCATCATGAAAACAAATTACTTTCTTATCTTTTGTTAAACGCACATCACATTCAAAACCATCAGCACCTACATCTATGGCTGCTTGGTAGGCAATCCGAGTCATCTCGGGATACTTGTGGCTAAATCCCCGATGGGCAAATATTTTCACAATTCCTCATCATCAAGTTTGTGTGATTTCCTCCTAGCGTTAGCTTTGGCATATCGCATCAGTGAACGTGATGTGTTTGAAAGGGAACCGTTTTGATTTCTCACTCCAAAAAACATAAGCAGGGTATTTGAGAGCGATATATCGCCCTGGTAGCTCAAAAATAGTAGAAGGGCGAGCAATAGTGAGGTTGCAATTCCAGAAATAAGCGCCCCAGATTCCCCTGCCCGAACCCGGAGTCCTTGGCTCCTCTGTACCTGCCTACCTAATGGGCTTTTCTGAGAGATGAGCCGCTTCTGTAATTGCATTTGCTGGAGAAAAAGTCTTCCTATTAAATAGAGAGCTAACGAAACTACTACCAGGTTAAAAAGGGCAAATATAGGATTAAGAAATACGAGGAAAATAAAAACTGCAAATAATTTCGTGATCTGCGTGCTGACATTTGATATCTCTCCAGCCATCGCCCATTCTCTAGTGCCTGACTCTTTATTGACCGCCTTCATGCGAGCGCGAAATGACTTTGCCTGCGCAGTTACTCGAAATGTCCTTTGAAAATACTGAGCAAGAAGTATTCCAGCAAAAAGTGCCACAAATACTATCCCCGCTACGAGAAATTCAGATTGGCTGAGACGATCTTCTCGTGTCACTATCTCTACAAAAACTTTCAATAAAAGAAGTTCTGAAATTGAGATGAAGGCTCCGAGAGCAGAAAGTATTAGAAGAACGAATCTGAATCTTCCCGCGGGAAAGAGATTTTGAAAACTCTCTCGCATTTCCTTCAAGATTGCAAACATTAAACCCCCTGGAGAGAGCTAAGAAAATATGGGAAAACTATAGTCTAGGCCCTCGAGTTCAGTGAAAACCCATCATTAATTGATAGGTTCCTACCATGTCGCGCCCTGCAGTAATTATGATAACAAGCAATGGTGTTGGCGCTGGTCATTTGATACGTTCAAGTGCAATTGCGAGGAAACTCCAAAAGGATGCACGACCAATAATTCTCTCAATGGCATATTCGGTAGTCGAAGTGGCTACAGCGCTTGGAATTGAATGTGAGTTTATTCCTGGAAAAGATAAGGGATTAATGCCTTATAGATATTGGGATAAATACTTACGAGATCGCATCATCGCACTCATTAATGAAACCGGTGCAAAAGTTGTCACATTTGACGGAGTCGTTCCATATCCAGGTTTTCTATCAGCTAAATTTCAACGCCCTGATGTTTCTTTCATCTGGATTCGTCGTGGTATGTGGCAGAAACAACCACAAGGCGTAGCTCTCTCGATCCAATCATCGCTGGTAGATAAAGTTATTGAACCAGGCGATTTAGCAAGCGAATATGACCTGGGACCCACTAAGAATCGAAAGGAACGCATTCTCACAGCGCCAGTCTCGCTCTATGAAAGTAAACGGACTTTAAGCCGAGATGAAGCGAGAAAACTTCTTGCTCTTGCCAAAAACCAACCTACTGTTCTGGTTCAAATGGGAGTCGGTGCAAAAGATTTAGATGATCGGATCTCAGCCGTTCTTAAAGGTTTATCCCAGTGGGATGGGGTAAATATTGTGATGGCAAAAGAACCACGTAATGAGCGCGGCGAATCGCTGATTCCAGATGGCCTGAAAGTTCATGTAATTCGCCACTTCCCGCTCGCTGATGTAATCCATGCATTTGATGCGGTTGTTTGCGCCGCGGGTTACAACTCTGTGCATGAAGTTATCCCGGCGGCAATCCCAACACTTCTAATTGCAAATAATCGTGGGACAGATAACCAATTTGCCCGAGCACGTTGGTGTCAGGACAAAAACCTTACACTTTATGCAGATTCAGAATCTTTGCGCGATATTGAGGCAAAATCTAGGGCGCTTACCGACATAGAGACTAGAACCAGACTCTCTCAAGAGTGCCTAAAAGTTGGCGAGCTTGCTGGCGCTGCAGAAATTGCCGGGATTATTCTTGAGAATATAGATAGCCCAACTCTTATCAGTGCCATACGGCTGTTACGCCGCCGTGGAAGTATGGCTCAAATACTGCTTAAGCGTGGATTCTTATTCCTTCTTAAACGTGCTGCCTACAACTTACTCTGGTGGGCAAGCCTTATTTATCGGAAAATATTTCCTCATAAACGCGACAAGTTAATGGGTGGCAACATACTCATCTCTCGCTCGCTTAAGAATGATGTTCTCGATTCTTACATCAAAGGTGCCTACCGCTTAGAACACATTCTTGATAGCGCTTCAAAGTCCTATGAAGAGCGCAGAATCGAGATTGCTAAACACGCTTTCCGGCTCTCAAAAGATATTCAAGTGCAATCGATCTAATTGGTTTAGATATAGAGCGGGACTGTAGGGTCAATCTCTTTCAATTCTGCGACAATATCTCGATATCTAGCATCGAACTCATTCGGTTTATCTGCTTCATGTTTCCATCTTCCCTGCCGAACATTTTCTGGTCGTATTCTTTCTTCAAAATACTTACGCATCACTTCTTCATCCAAGACATTAGAGAACTTTAGGATTTTCAAATACGAGTTCTCTCTGTCATTTATTGCAAAATCTTCCAGGGCTAGAGTTAACATCGAAGCACCAACTTTAAGTGAACCATTGAGATTCTTTATCATGCGGCCACGCCACCATTTTAAACCCTCTTCAAAATTGTTTGGTCCCCAAGGCTCCTTGATTACTGATGCAATTGCATCACGTCCATCTCTTACCATGTGAATGAATCGAATCCCTGGCAAGAATTCTTGGATCTCAGATGCTCGCATCACATTGATTGGGGTGGTATCAACCCAGATTTCCTTTTTGTTTCCTGCTTTATGAATATCAATCAAGCTTCGTAGAAATGATTGAGTAGCGCGAGTTTTATCTCTTCTAAAGTCTTTTTTTAGCTCCTGATAGATTCGATCAATATCTTCACGAGTCATTCCTTGTAAAAGTCCAACTTGAGTGCCCGGAATTTGTTCAGGTTTGTTTGGAGTTAATTTTATATCTCTGGTCCACCACTCACCATACAACCTCTGCTTAAATCTGATGAGGTGGAGCTGGTCATTAATCAAGAGCTTCCTATACTTTCCACTTCTTCGACCAAGGTGTAGATCTAATAAGCCATTTCCTGAAGTAAGTACTTTGATTTCTGTTGGTCTTGCAATACCAATTTTTGAATGACGCGTCAGAAGCTTCCCAATAATCGTAGTGCCACTTCTACCAGTCCCACCCGAGAGGATTGCATCTGAAAATTCCAATAACTTACTCTCAGTCATCATATTAGTTTACTTAACATCGGTCACAAATAGTGGATAGACTACACTTGGTCCTGTGAATCTACTTAGAAACTTAAGAAAGAAATCTGATTCACTCACAACTTTCAATGACATCTCAAAGAAAAAAGTGGTTCCTAAAGCAAGTAGCAAGATTCTTCAGTTCTATTCTGCAAATCGAAACATTGGAAATTACACACCCGTGCTGGGGATTCAGGAGATGCTTGGAGCCAAGCTAGATACCTGGAATATCCATCGAACTCCAATTGACTGGGATTTTGTTCATAAGAATTATGAGTCTGTAATAGTTGGTGGCGCTGGATTACTACACAGAGTTTTTGAAGATTTTTGGATTGATCTAGAGAAGAATTGTCGCCTGCCGATTGTCATTTGGGGTATCGGAGTATGTCTTCCTGCCCATGAAGTTATGGGCGGGGTATCTAAGAAGGTTGTTAGAGAAGTTTTCTCCAGAGCTATCCTGGCAAATGTTCGTGATGAACTAACCCGTGATCATTATGATCTTGATTCTTCTACCTCTATAACGATTTGTCCCACAATCGCTTATATTTCAAGGGCTTATGAAGTGAAAATCTCTCAGGTAAATAGAGGCGCCGGAGAGTTAAAGAAAATACTACATAGCCATCACATTAATTTGGAACCTGGTGATTTAACACCAAGGATTAAGGAGTTGGTTCAAAATAATGGCTGGCTATACACATTTACTGACAATGTAGAAAGCGAAGAAAATCTTCTTGACTTTATTTTGCAAAAATATCCAAGAAATGATGCTGTAGTTACCACCAGGCTCCACGGCGCCATAATCGCCTATTCTTTCCGCCGACCTTATTTCGCCCTCTCTTTTGATCCAAAAATAGATGCCTTTGTGAAACTTTATGGAGGTGGAACCTTGGCTAGTTCCATGGAAGAACTTCAGGAACATATGGAGAGCTTTTCAGCGCCTGAGGTTTCCAATTATGAAGTTGAGCTCGCAAAAGTTCATAAATTTGGGGAATTGGCAAGACAGACTTTGTGTGACAGATAGGATGAGATGTGCTTATTGATTTATTGATACTGATATTGGCTATCGCAATCCTTTTCTATATCCGCCGCACATCTCGTGCCCTATCGACAAAGGTAGGACAGAATCAGGCTCGGCTCAAAAAGTTGGAGACTAGCAATCGAGAACTTATAGATAACCTCGGAAGAATAGAGAGTTCTTTGAATTTGGTTGTCATTCCCTCGCTTGAGAATAAGGATTGGGCTTTTACCCTCTCATTTACCACTTATAAAGCTAGATTTTCAACCCTGCCAGTAATACTCAAATGTCTTTCCGAGCAAATCTTGCAACCTACCAAGATTATTCTGGCGCTGACAAGCGATGATCATGATTCACTCACAAATGAGGAGCGAGAGTTGCTTTACAGCAATAATGTGAGTGTTCTTATCTCATCTGATTTAGGGCCAGGAAAGAAATTAATTCCTGCATTAAAAGATCAGAGTGGGCCTGTCGTGGTTATCGACGATGACATTCTGCTTCCCCCTGATCTAACACTTCAGCTAATGACACAACATCATCTCTATCCTCAAGCAATAATCGCATCGCGCGCGCATCAAATTGGCCGCGATGAATCAGGGAAAATATTGAAATATGGTGATTGGAAGAAAGATGTATCGCATATCAACGGACCAGACAGTGATTTATTTGCTACTTCTGGCGCTGGAACTCTTTATCCCAAAGGCGCATTTCATCCCGAGGTAATGAATGAAAAGCTTTACTGCGAATATTGTTTTCATACCGATGATCTTTGGTGGCATATTCACAGCAGACGACAAGGAACTCTTGTGCGTAGAATTCCAGG
>DDYK01000074.1:528-2789 GCA_002347935.1 Actinobacteria bacterium UBA2236 | reverse complement strand
AGACCAGAGCAGGTGAAAAGGCAGCATCCATTTTTTGATAGTTTCTATGGCAATCTTTGAATCTTGTTCAACTAGAGATATTCGCTTAATTTCAAGTAGTTCACGAAGTCCAACGGCCAAAACCAATAGCGTGGCAAACCAGGCAACCATGCAATAAGGGCATAGTGCACCAATTTCAAAAATGGTTTGGAAGGCAAGCCAGTGGCAGAAAACAACTGCTAGCGCAGTACCTAAAACTACCAGCTGCCAAAATAACTTTGGAAACTCAACTCGCATGAACATAGCGACAGATAGAGCAATCATTATTGCAAATGTTGCAATTCCGATTAGGGAATTAGGAAACCCAAAGACCTCTGCTTGTTCTGAGAGCATCACACTTTTACAATTTATGCTGGCGTTGATATTGCAGGATGGAGTAAAGCCTGCGTCTTTTAAAACCTTAAATTTATCAATTGTCAAAATGAATGAGGCCAAAAAACCAGTAAGGCCGGCAATCAGTAAGGCTCCGGCAGAAATCCGACTCTCTAGTCTCATAATGTCAGTATAAAGTTATTGTGCAATCTGTGCACTCTCTCGCATAGCTCTAGTCTTGATTCTCGCACTCCCTTAGTTTTTCGCTCTTGGGGCATCAAGTAAGAGGAGTTGAAATTATCAATTAAAGGCCACGAAATGTAGGAGAACTTTTCAAGGTTTTAGTTGATTAGCGCATTAGAGATTTGGAGGTTCTTAAAACCGCTGAGTTGGTGGCTATAACTAATGCAGGAAAGCTCTTGTTCATCACTCCTACTCGAGAGTAGCGCTAGTGGTCTTGTATTCTCCTTTCCTATGTATAACGATGAAGATTGGAAAGATGACCTTCGAGAGAAGAAGCGTCTTAGTGATGAAGAAATTCATAAGAATAAAAGATCTTGGAAGAAACTTTCTTTTGTGGCGCTATTGATAATTGCAGTTATCGGAGTCTTTAAAGGCTAATTATCTGGCCAATTAGAAGTTAAGTCATAGAGAAGTAGAAGGGCGGCCGAGAGAATCCCTCCAACCCAAATTCCCACTCCAAGGCCCCATTGCAGTTCAATAGAGGCCCAAACAGTTGCGATAAAGATAGTAACCATCGCTAAATCAAAGATAGCTCTCTCCTTTAGATTCATGACTCAAGCATAGAACAGAGTGTTTTATATACGATGTAGGCCAAGACCTTGCTATAGATTGAGCGTCTTAAGAAGTATTTCCTTGAAAGGTTGCTTAAAACTAATGCGTTTTCTTATAAATGTAATTGAAAGCATAGAAAAACCAGCGCATTCAAGGCTGGAAATAGATGCAATTGATGCCTTAAATGATGAGATGGTCGCAGCAGGACAGCGGGTATTAGCTGTTGGTATTGCTTCTCCAGAGAATTCAATTCAGATTGATAATAGAGATGGAGAAGCGAGCTACATCCAGGAGAGTTTTACTAATTCCAATGAATACATAAGTGGTTTTTGGATTATTGATGTGCCCAATCAAGAGATTGCTTTAGAGCTAGCAGCTCGGGGGTCCAAGGCCTGTAACCGTAGAGTTGAGCTGAGACCATTACTAGGTTAGTAGATCTACTCCGAAAGCTTTTGCAAGTAATTCTGGGAATGACCCTGATCTACACCGGAGCGCTACATCTCACCTCTCAAAGATTAGAGTTCCAAGCTCAAGTTCCCCCTTGGTTAGGTCTTGATCCAGACTTTGTAGTTCTTGCCTCTGGTTATGTTGAGATAGCACTGGGCGCTGCGCTAATTACTCTTTGGAGATTTCGCAAAGAAGTTGGGTTAGCCACAGCCCTCTTCTTTATTCTTATTTTCCCTGGAAATATCCGTCAGTATGTTGATGGAATCGACGCTTTTGGTCTTGATACTGATAGAAAACGAGCAATCAGGTTATTGTTTCAACCGCTCTTAGTTTTCTGGGCGCTCTGGTCAACTGATGCATTTAAGAAATATATCTTGCGCGCCCGTAGGGATTCGAACCCCAAACCTTCTGATCCGTAGTCAGATGCTCTATCCGTTGAGCTACGGGCGCAATTAGCCTGCGAAGCCTAGCATTTCTTGCAGATCAGTAATTTTCACGCGAGGTTTTCCTAGGGCTTCGCCAGCTGATATCTCAGCGTTATTTATCTGCTCCCAGCCTTTTTGTGAAACAAAAGTGATGTTTCGAGAGCTTAATATCTCAAGAAGATCTTGACCTTTTCTTGGAGTTTTTAGATTTGAGATAAGTAATTTAATAACATCAGATGAATC
>DDYK01000074.1:0-398 GCA_002347935.1 Actinobacteria bacterium UBA2236 | reverse complement strand
GGAAGTTCTAGGCATCGATAACCAATAGCGCTAATAACTAATCCACACTTAATTGAATGAGTCTTTCCGGTTGGAACTACTTGCCCATCTCTGACCTCATTAACGCTAAAGGTAATCTCCTCAACCTTATCCTTCCCTCTTATTTCGAGAGGAGTAGCTAAGAAATGAAGCGAGAGTTTGCGATCTACTCCCTTTTTAACAGCGGTAGCGATAGCAGCCATAGCCTCAAGATTAGCCTTAATATCTTTTGGTATTTCACCTGCGTTATTAGCTCTCTGTTGAGCTGCGCTTATCTCATTTTCATCAATAAAAACATCGGTGTATTCAAGCTTTGGAAGTTCTCGAAGTTCAGGAGAAGTAAATGCTGCATGTTCAGGCCCGCGCCTTCCAAATAAATG
>DDYK01000020.1:9711-9871 GCA_002347935.1 Actinobacteria bacterium UBA2236 | reverse complement strand
TAATAAAAGTGGTAGTTGGGGCGGCTTAAATAGCGTGCTTCACTCTAATTAAGAAAAGCAGTATTTAGCTCGCTCAATAATTTCTACTTGGCACTCTTTAGCAATAAAGGGCAGCTTCACAATCGCCTTGGTGTTGTGAATCCAGGTTGATGGAAGTTTT
>DDYK01000020.1:6438-9612 GCA_002347935.1 Actinobacteria bacterium UBA2236 | reverse complement strand
TAAATGAAACAACATCAGGCAGTAAAAAAGCTTGCGCCATAACGCTCTGTGGCACAAACCTTGACCAAAGTGCATATCTGCGATTAATTGTTGGATCTAGACTCCATGGATCAGGAACTCCAGTTAGGTAAGGCAGAGGACTTCCCCACACATCAACAACATTTTGCGTAACGCCCCCACTTGATGAGAAGTAATAGGCTTGAATCGGCCTGCCCTCAAGAGTTACCACTAGAGCATTATTCTCATCAACAAATGTGCGATTAACTGCCTCTCGCCATTTAATTCCATAGATTGCCTCTATTTCTTTGGCATAACCCACAAAATTCTGATCTACTGTGGTGTTATAAATGTTGCAATCACACTCAGCTCTTACTCTAGATAATTTACCTAGCGCATAAGTTCTCGCCGCTATTGCTTGCGCTTCAAGAGCGGCGGCTGGCCATGATGACGGTACTTCACCTAGGCCATAGAGATACTCGTCGTGAAGTCTTAAAGTGTTAGTAACTGCTAGATATGAGCTGAGAAGATTAGTCACGCTCTTAAAAGTTATTTGACCATATTTATATTGAGTGGAAGTAGCTCCATTAGTCAGTAGCGCAGTTGTAGTTGCGCTATCCCAACGCACAGTCCAAGCAGGTGCAGGATTAATCGCAGCATATTTAGCAGTAGGAGATGAAAGGGCGGGAACTACACTTCCAGCAAAGTTTGTGAAGAGAGCAGTGGTATCGCCCGGATAAATTCCAAATGGTTCAGGGCTCTCACCAATTGGTATATCACCTTGATATAGGCGAATCTCACCACTTGATCTAACGGCACTAAAAGTTACCGATGATATTAAATTGGCAATATTGACTCTTATGAGTTGATCATCTGGATATGCAGTTACTGCTGTGCCTGGGTAGTAGTAGTTAAGAATTTCAACAGCTGTCTTTGATTCAAGAGCTTGACCACGCGCACCAATCTGACTCATCCCCACACCATGTCCATAGCCTGAGCCAAAAAAACGGAAATCTGTTGGAATCAAGGTCCGTGCCTGGGCAGGGGAAATTAAGTTAAGCCCTAAAGTGAAGATAAGAGATAGGGAAGCTAGCAGAAACGCTCTATTCTTCATATTTCTTAGGGTACCGCAGCGCTAGTTAATTAGTTGGTAATTAGCTTTCTTGGTGAGGTAATGAAACCAAATCCCCAGCAAAAATGCATGAAAATCAAAACTATGGGTAAGTAAATCCTTTGGGCTAGTCCTTTTCCAATTATCAATGAAGTCAAAGTTATAGCACCAAGATAAGAAATTATGGGAATAAGAAATAGTGGTGAGGCAGACAGAGCGAGTACTAATGAACTAACCTGCAGAATCAAGTTTAAAGGCGGAGCAAGATAGCGAAAATTAATAGTTCGACTATGTTGGCGAACTACGGCTCTTCTCCATCTCCCATATTCAAAATACTGTAAGGCGAGTTTCTTAAGCGAACTTCTAGGGCGGTAAATAACTCTTAACGCGGGGTCAAAGTAAACTACACCACCATTTTTTCTTAAGCGATAATTTAATTCCCAATCTTGAGCCCTAGTAAATCTCTCGTCATAGCCACCGACTGCATCTAGTGCACTCTTCTGAAATACTCCCAGATAAACAGTATCGGTCGGACCAGCTACTCCCCCAATGTGAAATCTGGAAGATCCAACCCCAATTGGGGAACGCATCGCTGCTGCAACTGCTTTTTCAAATGAGGTAACTCCTTGCGCAAACATCACTCCACCAACATTTACTGCTCCAGTTTTTCTCAAAGTTTCGACAGCCTGTCTAATATATTCCTTATCAATCTCTGAGTGTCCGTCAATTCGAACAACTATTTCATTCTTTGCCATCTTCAGCGCTGCATTTAAACCGCTAGGAGTTCTTCCAGATTTATTTTCAATAACTTTGACTCTAGATTCTTGGCTGGCAATCTCATTTGCTATCTTCAAGGTCTTATCTGTTGATGGTCCTACCGCCAAGATTACTTCTAGCTCGCCTTGATAGTTTGAAGATAAAGCAGCTTTTAGCGCAGCGCGCAGATGCAGTGCTTCATTTATAACTGTGAGAATTATGGAAACTGGTGGGTAATTGGCTTGGTTAGCAGTATTACCTTGCTCAAATGGGCTAGTCATAACGTTCAAACGCTATCGCTTCATTACTCTTGCCTCTGTGAAATCCCCTCGGGCAATTCGTTTCTTCACCATAGCCTCGATAGCTATTGTGGGGATTTCGGCAATCTCCTGGGCAGGCCTTGGAAGAATAACCGCAGCAATCCCCAGAGTTGATGCTTTTTCTGGTCTAGATAACCGTCCCAAGAAGGAATCCTCGGCGGTTAATTACTTAATCGTTGGCTCTGACACTCGAGAGGGATTAAGTCGAGAAGAGATCAAGCGCTTAAGAGTTGGTGGCACCGATGTGGCGGCAGGCAAGAGAAGTGACACGATGCTACTGATTCACATTTCCAAGAAGCGAGATAAGGCAGCTATCATCTCTATTCCACGTGATAGTTACGCCCTAATTCCAGAACACAATAATTCGCAAGGCAAATTGATTCCTGCAGCATATTCAAAGATTAATTCGGCCTATAACTGGGGCGGTGCGCCACTGCTGATTGAAACTTTTGAAAGCATGTCTGATTTGAGAATTGATCATTATGTGGAACTCAACTTTGTTGGCTTTGTTCGTATGGTTGATGCCCTTGGCGGTGTTGAAATTTGCACCAAGAGAGACATTAATGATCCTAAAAGCCATCTAACCCTTCCAGCAGGAACACATGTACTAGATGGTGTTGACTCACTTAAGTTTGTTAGAAGCAGAGTTTTTGATGGATTAGGTGATCTAGGAAGAATGAAGCGGCAACAGGAATTTGCTGGCGCTATGCTGCGCAAGGCAACGAGTGCTGGAGTCTTACTAAACCCAGTAAAGATGATTGATTTTATAAACTCAGCTTTAGATAGCGTCGTTACGGATGAAGGCTTAAGTCAAGGAGACTTACTTACTCTAGGAAAACAGCTGCGAAATCTTTCAGCCAGCAATGTTCGAACCCTCACGATTCCATTGCAGTATTACAACTACAGTAAAAATGGAGTAAGCGCAGCTGTGCTTTGGGATCCAGTCTTAGCACCTGAACTCTTTGAAAGAATTAAAAATGATGAAGCTCT
>DDYK01000020.1:0-6402 GCA_002347935.1 Actinobacteria bacterium UBA2236 | reverse complement strand
CATGCTGCAGCTATGTCATCTCTTGGCTTTGAAGTTGTTGGAGTTGATGTAGATCCAAATAAAATTGCACTTCTCAATCAAGGCAAAGTCCCATTTTATGAACCGGGCCTGGAAGATCTTCTCTTGGCAGAAGTAAAGTCAGGGAGATTAACGTTTACCACAGATTTTTCACAAATAAGTGACTGCGATGTTCACTTCATATGTGTAGGAACTCCGCAGAAAAAAGATGGCTTGGCTGCAGATCTTACTTTTGTCGATGCCTCAATCGCCTCTGTTGCGCCGCATGCCAAAGCTGGCTCTTTAATAGTGGGTAAGTCCACAGTTCCAGTCGGCACTGCAGATCGACTTGCAAATGCTTTAGGGCAAGTAAATGAGAGAGTTGAATTAGCTTGGAATCCTGAATTTTTGAGGGAAGGTTTTGCTGTTGAAGATACTCTTAGGCCAAATAGATTGGTTGTTGGAGTGACTTCCGATCGAGCCGAAGAAATACTAAAAGAAGTTTATGCCTCACTACTTAAAGATGGAGTTCCTTGGATACGAGCCGATCTACCAACTGCGGAGTTAGTGAAAGTTGCAGCAAACTCATTTCTTGCCACCAAAATCTCCTTCATCAACGCTATGGCAGAGATTTGTGAAGCATCTGGTGGAGATGTAACTGTTCTTGCTAAAGCAATTGGTTATGACCCAAGAATTGGGTCTCGATTTCTTCAAGCCGGCATTGGCTTTGGCGGTGGGTGTTTGCCCAAAGATATCCGCGCATTTATGGCTAGATCGGAGGAACTTGGCGCTAAGCAATCACTTGAATTCTTAAGGGAAATTGACTCGATTAATTTGCGAGCCAGAGCGCGGGTAATTGACTTGGTGAGAGCAGATCTAGGTCAAGATCTTAAGGGTAAGAAGATTGCAGTCTTAGGCGCTGCCTTTAAGCCTGATAGTGATGATGTCAGAGATTCACCCGCACTTGATATCGCAGTTCAACTAAACCAAGCCGGGGCAAGTGTGAGAGTTCATGATCCAAAGGCCATTGAGCCTGCTCGAGCGCGCTTTGCCCATTTAGATTTTTCAGAGAGTATTGAAGGCTGTATTTCAGGAGCAGATGTAATTTTGCACTTAACCGAATGGAAAATCTATCGAGAGATCAATCCATCTGAGATAAAGAGCCAAGTTAATCAAGCAATAATTATTGATGGGCGAAATGCGCTAGATAGAGATCTCTGGGTCAAAGCTGGCTGGAAATTTAGGGCTTTAGGAAGGGCTTAAGTGATGGCGCCAAAGATAATCTTGGCATCAGCATCCCCTGCAAGATACAAATTATTACAGAGCGCTGGAATCACCCCTGAGGTAATTGTAAGTGGAGTTGATGAAGAGAGCTCTGATTATCAAAATCTATCCCCCAAAGAACTAGTTGTTGCCCTGGCGATAGTTAAAGCTCACACTGTTAGAGAAAGAATTAACTATCCTGCTTTGATAATTGGTTGTGACTCTACTTTTGAATTTCAGGGTCAGAGTTTAGGAAAACCTGGAAGCGCAGAGAATGCAGTTAATAGAGCAAAACAATTGCGGGGAAAATCTGGACTACTTCACACCGGACATTGCATTATTGATACTGAGAAAGAGATTGAAATTAGTGATGTAGTGAGCACAAAGGTTTTCTTTGCAGATATGAGCGATGCTGAAATTGATGGCTACGTAGCAACTGGTGAGCCACTAAATGTTGCTGGTGGTTTTACTCTTGATGGAAGAAGCTCGCCCTTTATCTCAAGAATTGAAGGTGATACATCAAATGTTATTGGCCTCTCCCTGCCACTATTGCGCAGCGCCATTAACAAATTAGGTTATCAGTGGTTTGATTTGTCATGACTTTATATGCCGCATATGGATCAAATCTTGATCCGAGGCAGATGCTTCTTAGGGCTCCCCATTCGCCTCATCGTGGCACTGGATGGCTACGCGGATGGCGCTTAACTTTTGGTGGAGAAGAAATTGGATGGGAGGGGGCAGTTGCAACTCTTGCAGAAGATGCCGGACATAGCGTTTTCGTCTCCATCTACGACTTAACTCCAGCGGATGAAGCAGCCCTTGATCAATGGGAGGGGGTGACAACTGATCTATACCGAAAGATTAGAGTTCGAGTAGAGACTCTGGATGGTTCCCCTCTTTGTTATGTTTATGTATTGAATTCTTTTGAAGGTGGAATTCCGTCTCCTCGTTATCTGGAAATTATGGTTAGCGCAGCGCGTGAAGCTGGAGCACCTGAGGATTACATAAAAGAATTAAGTAATAGAAGTACTCGGTAGTAAGTTTGCCCTATGGATCAATCTTTAATAGCGCAAGTTCAGCAGTGGATAGCCCAGGATCCTGACCCAAAGACAAGAGCAGAACTTGAAAGACTTCTTGCAGATAAAAATGAAACTGAGCTGCGCTCCTGCTTCGCTGGCTTTCTAGAATTTGGAACTGCAGGTTTGCGCGGGAAATTAGGACCAGGACCATCAAGAATGAATCGAGCAGTGGTAAGTAAGACTGCAGCAGGTCTTGTTACTTACATGAATAACCATAATCTTTCATCTGTTGTAATTGGACGAGATGCTAGATATGGATCAAAAGACTTTGCTCAAGACACTGCTGAGATTATGCAAGGCGCCGGAATGCGAGTTTATCTATTGCCAGAAGCTCTACCAACGCCAGTGTTGGCCTATGCCGTTAGAGAGTTGAAGTGCGATGTTGGAATTATGGTCACAGCAAGTCACAATCCGCCAGAAGATAATGGATATAAGGTTTATTTGGGTGGAATAGTTGATCAGATTCGCTATGAGGGATCACAGATTATCTCTCCAGCAGATACTCAGATTTCAGAATTTATCTCTCAAGTTCTCGATTTAAATACGATAAAGCGAAGCAGTGGCGCAGAAGTTTTAGATAACAGGATAGTTGATTCATATATCAAAGCCACCGCGAAGCTTGCNNACAAAGACTTTAAAGCAGGTATTTGCAGCAGCAAATTTTGCTCCCCCGATATTGGTTGATGAGCAAGCCGAACCAGATCCAGCTTTTCCAACAGTTAAGTTCCCAAATCCTGAAGAACCGGGAGCCATAGATCTATCGATCAAGAAAGCAATACAAGTCTCTGCAGACCTAGTTATTGCTAATGATCCCGATGCTGATCGCTGCGCAGTAGCTATTTCCGATAAAGAAGGTAATTGGAGAATGCTTAGAGGGGATGAAGTTGGAGCCCTTCTTGGTGAATATCTAGCTAGAGGTGCTAAGGATAAGAGCGCAACTCTTGCTAACTCGATTGTTTCATCTTCGATTTTAAGCAAGATAGCAAAGTCTCATCAATTACCGTTTGCTGAGACACTTACCGGATTTAAGTGGATTGCAAAGACAGAAAATCTTCACTTTGGGTATGAAGAAGCACTTGGATATGCTGTTGATTCAAATTCAGTAAATGATAAGGATGGAATCAGCGCAGCCCTAATGATTGTTCAAATTGCGACAGATTTAAAGCGTGAATCCAAAACTCTAAATGATTTACTGGATGAAATCTGGAGCAAGTATGGGTATCACGGAACTAAACAAATTTCAGTAAGAGTGGATAGTCTTGAACAGATCTCAAAAACTCTTGGAAGATTTAGAAATAGCACTCCACAATCAATCGCTGGATATCAGGTTAGTGGCTTTGATGATTTAGAAAAACCTACAAGTGATCTGCCACCAACAAATGGGGTGAGAATTTTTCTTGAGCCAAATATTAGAGTTATTGTGCGACCTAGTGGAACTGAGCCGAAAATTAAGTGTTATATAGAGGTAGTTAGCGATAGTCAGGATAGAGCCGAGGAGATCATTAATAGGCTAGATTTCGAGCTACGTACCTTTCTTGCTGCTTAACTTGTAGACTCACCGCTTATGTCAGCGCTTAATCTGATTGATGGCTCTGAAACTTCGCTGCGTAGATTTCTGCAAACTCTTCCTGGAGTAGATCAAGTAGGCGCTCAAGAGCGCGCCGCAGTGCTTGGAACCAGAAGCATTAAGACCACCAGCAAGAAGTGGGCCATAGATATGGCAATTAGCATGATTGATTTAACAACTCTTGAGGGCGCAGATACGGCTGGAAAAATTAGATCACTCTGTTCGAAAGCCCTCCGCCCAGATCCACAAGATCCCTTAGTTCCACATGTCGGAGCTGTCTGCGTCTATAACGATATGGTTGGAATAGCTAGAAACCATCTCGATTCAATCGGCGGTCAAAGTATTCCAGTAGCTGCAGTCGCAACCGCTTTTCCTTCAGGTAGAGCCTCGCGTAAAGTTAAACTGCAAGATACTAAAGATGCCATTTCACTCGGAGCAACCGAAATTGATATGGTGATTGATCGCGGCGCGTTTCTTTCCGGCCAGCTTGGTGAAGTATTTGATGAAATCAGGGCAATTAAAGAAATTTGTTCCGATAAAGCTCACCTAAAAGTAATTCTTGAAACCGGCGAGCTAGTAACTCTAGATAATGTTCGTAAGGCCTCATACTTGGCAATGCTTGCAGGTGCCGATTTCATTAAGACCTCGACTGGAAAGGTGACCCCCGCTGCTACCGCCCCAGTGGTTCTGGTTATGCTAGAGGCGGTAAGAGATTTCTTTGAACTAAGTCAGGTCAGAATTGGGGTTAAGCCAGCTGGTGGAATTAGAACCACTAAAGATGCCATAAAGCAATTGGTCTTAGTTAAAGAAATAGCAGGGTCTGAGTGGCTAAACCCAGAGCTATTTCGAATTGGAGCAAGCGCTCTCTTAAATGACTTACTAATGCAGCGGATGAAATTAAATACTGGCAGATATTCGAGCGCGAATTATGTTACGGTGGATTAATAATGAGTGATTTTGAATACGCACCTGCCCCAGAATCTAAGGCGATAACCAATATAAGCAAGGATTATGGGTTATTTATAAACGGTAAATTTATTGCCTCTCACAATAAAAGACGCTTTGAGACTATTAACCCTGCTAATGAAGAGGTATTAGCCAAGATTTCACTCGCCGATGAAGTCGATATTGATAAAGCTGTTAAGGCTGCCAGATCTGCCTATATAAAAGTTTGGTCAAAGATGAGCGGCAAAGAACGGGCAAAATATCTATTTCGAATTGCTCGCCTACTTCAAGAGCGGGCTAGAGAATTTGCTGTAGTAGAAACTCTCGATAATGGAAAGCCGATTAGGGAAACTAGAGATGTCGATATCCCACTATCTGCTGCGCACTTTTTCTATCACGCTGGCTGGGCAGATAAATTGGAATTTGCAGGCTTTGGAGAAAAACCTAAAGCTCACGGAGTCGTTGCTCAGATAATTCCCTGGAACTTCCCACTCTTAATGCTCGCTTGGAAAATTGCACCAGCTCTAGCAACTGGAAATACCGTTGTACTAAAGCCTGCCGAAACGACCCCACTTACTGCCCTGCTATTTGCTGAAGTTTGCCAACAAGCAGATCTGCCGCCTGGAGTAGTTAACATAATTACTGGTGATGGAAGTACAGGATCTGCCTTAGTTAAACATCCAGATATCGACAAAGTGGCCTTTACCGGATCTACTGAGGTTGGCAAATTAATTGCTAAGTCTCTTGCTGTTGGCAATACGCCAGTTACACTTGAACTTGGCGGAAAAGGTGCAAATATCGTCTTTGAAGATGCCCCACTTGATCAAGCAGTTGAGGGAATCATCAATGGAATATTTTTTAATCAAGGTCATGTCTGCTGCGCGGGATCTCGCCTTTTGCTCCAAGAAAATATCCATGATGAATTCTTAAGCAAATTACAGAAGAGAATGTCCAAGATTCGCCTAGGTGATCCGTTAGATAAGAACACAGATATTGGAGCTATTAACTCAGCTGCGCAACTAGCAAAGATTCACGAACTCTCCTCTTCTGGAAAAGCAGAGGGCGCCAATATCTGGTCTGCGCCTTGCCAAATTCCAAATAAGGGATTTTGGTTTGCTCCAACGGTATTTACCGGAGTAACTCAAGCTCATCGCATTGCTAGAGAGGAGATCTTTGGACCTGTGCTCTCGGTACTGACCTTTAGAACTCCGCAAGAGGCGATAGAAAAAGCCAATAACACTCCTTTTGGGCTCTCAGCCGGAGTTTGGAGCGATAAAGGTTCAAGAATTCTCTGGGCGGGAAATCACTTAAAGGCCGGTGTTATCTGGGCCAATACTTTCAATAAATTTGATCCTGCCAGCCCATTTGGTGGATATAAAGAATCTGGCTGGGGCCGCGAAGGTGGTCGCCACGGACTTGGCGCCTACATCAAAGGAGCTAAGTGATGAGCCTTGATATAAAGAAGACCTATAAATTATTTATCGCAGGTGCCTTTCCCCGAAGTGAATCAGGGCGTAGCTATCAGATCAAAGATAAAAAAGGAAACTTCAT
>DDYK01000024.1:5470-6122 GCA_002347935.1 Actinobacteria bacterium UBA2236 | reverse complement strand
GAGAAACCATTGGCCCTGCTGGAGTTGGAGTAATTAGATTGACTACTCCTTTTGGCACTCCAGCTCGCTCCAAAATATCAACAATTGCCATCGCTGTTAGTGGTGTTTCAAATGCAGGTTTTAGAATTACAGTACAACCTGCCCCAATTGCTGGACCAATTTTTCTTGTTGCCATTCCTGCTGGGAAATTCCAAGGGGTAATAAGAAGTGAGACTCCAATTGGTTGATGGGTTACTAATATTCTCTTATCGCCACTTGGAGACTTTCTAAAATCTCCCGCAACCCTTACCGTCTCCTCGGCAAACCAACGGAAGAACTCTGCAGCATAAAGAATCTCACCTTTAGCATCTGTTACAACTTTGCCATTTTCCCTAGAGACCAACTCTGCTAATTGATCAGCCTCTGCAACCATAATTTCAAATGCTTTCCGGAGGATCTCTGCGCGATATCTTGGAGCTGTTTTTGCCCAATCTGGAAATGCGCGAAATGCTGCATCAACAGCAGCGTCACAATCTTTTGCCCCTGCCGTCTGAATCTCTGCAATTACGCTTGCATCGCTAGGGTCATAGACCGGCACCGTTCCACTGCCTTTAACCCATTTTCCATCGATATAGAGATCAGTTTTTAAGGTCATAGGCGCAGAGCATACGCG
>DDYK01000024.1:1583-5419 GCA_002347935.1 Actinobacteria bacterium UBA2236 | reverse complement strand
CCCACCCCTAGAGCGCTTAAAGAACATGCGCACTTGCGGGACCCTTTCACATACCGTTTAAAGAAATTCTTACTTGGCTCACCATTAAATCGCCACAGCCTTAGCCATCAGCGATTGAAGAAGCGTTACGCCCTTGGAATTCTCTCCTCAGATTGTATTTCATCATCGGCCTATGGTTCCGAACAGATTCTTGTCGCGCTACTTCCAGCTTTTGGCTTAGCCGCATTTACTCTATTGATGCCAATGACCTTTGTAGTAATTATGGTCTTGTTAATCATCACGCTCTCTTATCGAAACGTTATCTCGGTCTATACCCAATTTGGCGGGGCATATATTGTTTCGCGAGATAACTTTGGTCCTATTGCCGCCCAGATTGCAGCCGTGGCTCTAATTCTAGATTACATAGTTACGCTTGCGATTCAGACCGCAGCAGGTGTGGCAGCAATTATCTCTACATTTCCCGAGTTAGCTCCATGGAAAATTCAAATGTGCGCAGCTGTAATTGTCTTTTTAGCATATGGCAATCTCCGGGGTGTAAAGGAGGCGGGTCGCGCTTTTGCGCTGCCCACTTACTTGTTTGTTGGTTCTATGTTTGTAGTATTTGGAATAGGAATCTTTCGTGAGCTAACAACTGGGTTACCAGAACTTGATCCGCGCTCACCAGGAGCTATCGAAATTGGCAGTGAGCAGGGACTGCTTTCAGCAGCAGCGGTCTTTATTTTGCTAAGGGCATTTGCCAATGGTGGATCATCTTTAACTGGCCTTGAGGCAATTGCCGATGGGGTGGGTTTATTTAGATCACCAGAGTCAGCTAATGCCAGGAAAACACTGGTTATGATGAGCATGATTCTTGGAACCTTAGTTCTTGGAGTCTCTTACTTTGCACACCGGATTTTGGCCGTGCCATATGAAGATGAAACGCCCACGGTGATTTCTCAAGTAGCTTCAACGATTCTTGGTGATGGAGCCTTTGGATCGGCATTCTTCATTCTGGTTCAGACTGCAACAATGCTTATTCTTTTTGCAGGAGCAAATACAACCTTTAGCGCCTTTCCCATTGTTGTTAATTACGCAGCAGCTGATGGTTATCTACCTAAGTGGCTGACAAAGCGTGGTCATAAACTCAACTTTTCCAATGGAATACTGGTGCTTTCTGGCGCAGCTCTTATTCTGGTTGTTGCTACTCAAGGTTCGATTTCCTATCTTGTTGCCTTTTATGCCCTCGGGGTCTTTACCGCTTTTACCCTCTCTGGACTTGGCATGGCAAAATATAATTACAAAAATCGTGAAGGTAATTGGAGATTAAAGTTTGCCATCAATGGGCTAGCTGGAAGTTTGGCCCTTACAATCGTAATCATATTTTCAATAGTTAAATTCACAGAAGGTGCTTGGGTAGTCTTAGTCCTTGGGCCGATATTAGTTATCTCTTTCTTGAGGTTGAGAAGAAGATATGACGCAGAGAAAAACGCATTAGAAGTTAGAAAAGAACTTGAGCGAGCACTCTCAATTACCCGCCATGATGTCACGGTTTTAGTTGACTCAGTGGATCTTGCAACAGTTGGAACTATCCGCTATGCCCGATCACTAAACCCCCGATCACTAAACGCGGTGCACTTTGTGATTGATGACCGTCGCGCAGAACAAATAAAGCGAGAATGGATGTCTAGTCATAGCGTTGATGATGTCCCAATTGAATTTATAGATTGCCCTGATCGCAGAATTCCTAATGCTGCAGTTGATTATGCAATTCGCTCTACTCAGAAATCTGATGTTGAGCTAACACTTCTGCTTCCGCGCCGGGCATATCGTGGATTCCTTGGCCGTTTGCTCCACGATCAAACAGCTGAAGAAATTGCACGCCCTATTTCGCAATTGCCTAGAGTTGTTGCAACTATCGTTCCATTTGATGTGGAGCGGATACTGCAAGGTCAGGTGCGGGAAATTGTGAGCGTAGAGCCAGAGAAAGCTAAAGCTGCAAGTAACCCTCCGGTTAGAACCAGAAGCAATTGGCTCCAATCATCTGAAGTGATAAGTCATTATCAAGAATCAATGATGCCGATTGGCAGTATCACTTGGCGCAAGAGAGCACATGTGACAGGAAAGGTGACTGCAATTAGACCTGCGGCTATGGATAGCGCTCCAACGCTAGAGGTTGAAATTTGGGATGAGAGCGGCGGAGTAACACTACAATTTTTAGGAAGGCGAGAGATAGCAGGCCTTGAGGTGGGATCAACTCTGATTGCCGAAGGAATGGTGGGGGAAGATGATGGCGCGCTTACTATCCTTAATCCCTCTTATGAAATAAGGGTATGAAGCGTTTAATAATAATTCCAACCTATAACGAGTTGGCCAATGCTCAAATCCTGATTGAGCGCATTTTTAAACGCATTCCTACCGCTCATATCTTGATCATCGATGATGGTTCACCTGATAAAACAGGAGAGAAAATCAAAGAAATACAGAAGCGCTATCCAGCTCTCTCTCTCTTAGAGCGGGCCAGTAAGTCCGGACTTGGCAGCGCTTATCGCACTGGCTTTGCCTGGGGCATTGAGCGAGGATTTGAGGAGTTAATTGAGATGGATGCAGACCTATCTCATCGGGTTCGCGATTTAGCCAAGATGATTGCGGCAAAAGAAGCAGAGCCTGGCGCAGATCTAGTAATAGGAAGTCGATGGATTTCTTCAGGCGCGACAGAGAATTGGTCAAAGTCCAGAGAGCTACTATCTAAATCTGCCAATCTCTATGTTCGAGTAATGCTCGGCATGGGTGTTAAGGACTCAACGGCTGGATTTAGAATCTACTCATCTCAAATCTTAAAGAGAATAAAACTTGAAGCAATAAAGAGCGAGGGATACTCATTTCAGATTGAGATGACTAGAGAAGTTCATAGACTTGGCGGAAAGATTATTGAAGTCCCAATCACCTTTAGAGAGCGCGAACAAGGCGTTAGTAAGATGTCGAAAAATATTGTACGAGAGGCTATGCGCCTAGTAACCATTTGGGGCTTTAAGAGGTTTCTTAGAATCAAGTAGATGGCGGTGGCGGTGGGATTTGAACCCACGGTTGAGTTTCCCCAACACGCGCTTTCGAGGCGCGCTCCTTAGGCCGCTCGGACACGCCACCGTAGGTGACTATACGCGAGGGCCTAATAAGTTTTTAAATTACCTTTTTTGAGCAAAGAACTGAGTTAATAACTGGGCGCACTCTTGCTCTAAAACACCTGAGATCACTTCAACTTTATGTAGCGCTCTTGGGTCGCGAATCAAATCCCATACCGAGCCGCAGGCTCCTGCCTTCTCATCCCAAGCGCCAAAAACTAGCCTCGGAATTCTTGCTGCCATTATTGCTCCAGCACACATCACACAGGGCTCAAGAGTTACTACTAGCGTGCACTCATCTAATCTCCAACTACAAATTGATCTTGCTGCTGCTTTAATAACCACAATCTCAGCATGTCCGAGTGGGTCTTTAAGTAGCTCTCGCTGGTTACTTCCAAATGAAACAATCTCGCCAGCTTTATTGAGAATTACTGCGCCAACGGGGACATCTCCACTGGCGGTAGCGCCAAATTTTGCGCGCTCCAGTGCTACGCGCATCGCGCGTTCATAATTCATTTATAGATTCTCTACTAACTCACTAAACTCATCACCAAAGCCGATTCTTCTTGCAATTACCTCTAACTGCTCCTCTGGATATAACTCATCGTCATCGCAGATCATCTGTAGCTCCATGGCATCAAGACCGAGATCTGTAAAGATATTTAAATCCCCCGCTGGTTCATCTGCATCATCCTCTGCTGGAAAATCAATATCGCTTAACTCTAAAACCTCGGCAGC
>DDYK01000024.1:0-1570 GCA_002347935.1 Actinobacteria bacterium UBA2236 | reverse complement strand
ATGAAGAATTGATCATCGATAGCAAGAAGTGCAATTGCTCCGCCATCTACTTGTTGAGCTCTAAGAGCATCAAGAACTAGACCGATATCAGTAGTTGCTTCATCTGGTAATTGCGAGATTCGCCATTGCCCATCATCGCGCCAGGAAAGGAGAGCAAATTCAAGTGTTTCGTCTGCCATCTCACACCTCCTGCTCATAAGAAATGCAATGCCTCATAGTTCCACCGTTGCCCTTGGTAGTAAAGTGCCGCCATGAAGGTCGTTGTAGTAAATCACCCGCTTGTAACCCATAAATTGACCGTGCTACGCGATAAGCAGACCAATTCACAAATTTTTAGGCACTTGGTTGAGGAGCTAGTCACCCTTTTAGCATATGAAGCAACTAGGGATGTAAAGATCCAAGAAGTCTCGATTGAGACGCCAGTTACTCAGACAAAAGGTGCGATGCTGACAACGCCTCGCCCCGTAGTAGTTCCAATTCTAAGAGCAGGCCTTGGAATGCTTGAGGGAATGATGCGCGTTATTCCTAGCGCTGATGTGGGATTTTTAGGAATGGTTAGAGATGAAAAGACTCTTCAAGCATCGACATATGCCAATAGATTGCCTGATGATTTAACCAAGCGTCAGTGTTATGTCCTAGATCCAATGCTTGCAACTGGTGGAACTCTAATTGCTGCCATTAATTATCTAATTGAGCGAGGAGCAGAATCTGTTACTGCTATCTGTTTACTCTCAGCGCCCGAGGGAGCAAAGGCAGTGGAGGAGGCATTTAAAGATTCTAAAACTCCAATTGCTATTGTTACTGGAGCCATGGATGAGAAGTTAAACCAGCATGGCTATATCGTCCCTGGCCTTGGCGATGCTGGAGATCGACTCTACGGAGTTGTCTAAATGGCTAATACCTCCCCAGGATATGGAATAACAATTCGCGTTGAAGGACGCGCTGAATTTCAACCTGTTGCTGAGATAACCACAATCATTTCTCGAGAAGGTGCGATGGTTACCGCACTTGATGTTGTTGAATCACAAATAGATGGTGTAGTTATTGACGTCACCTGCGATGCAATAGATGTTGCTCACGGAGATAGAATCACTGCAGCGCTCAGTGCTTCACCTATCCTTAACGTTAAGAAGGTCTCTGATAGGACTTTCTTGCTTCACCTTGGTGGAAAACTTGAAGTTAATTCAAAAGTTCCCCTTAAAACTCGGGATGATCTATCTAGGGCCTATACCCCAGGAGTTGCAAGAATCTGCCTAGCAATTGCTAAAGACCCATCTGATGCAAGGCGCCTTACAATTAAGCGCAATAGCGTTGCTGTAGTCACAGATGGATCAGCAGTTTTAGGCCTTGGAAATCTAGGCCCGGCTGCCGCCCTTCCTGTAATGGAAGGAAAAGCGGCGCTCTTTAAGAAATTTGCAGATGTCGATGCCTGGCCAGTCTGTCTTGATACTCAAGATGTTGATGAAATTGTGCGAACGGTGCAATTAATTGCCCCGGTGTATGGCGGAATTAATTTAGAGGATATCTCAGCTCCAAGATGTTTTGAGGTCGAAGCCCGGCTTAGAGAACT
>DDYK01000058.1:13142-13359 GCA_002347935.1 Actinobacteria bacterium UBA2236 | reverse complement strand
GAATTCAGATTCCACGTTTCTGCGATCATCCACTCCTTGATCCGGTTGGAGCATGCCGCCAATGTTTGGTTGAGATTGAAGTTAATGGAAGAAAGTTTCCAAAACCGCAGGCCTCATGCACGATTCCAGTTGAACCAGGAATGATTGTTAATACTCAACTCACTTCAGCTGTTGCTGATAAAGCCCAGCAGGGCGTTATGGAGTTATTACTGATTAA
>DDYK01000058.1:12939-13130 GCA_002347935.1 Actinobacteria bacterium UBA2236 | reverse complement strand
CAGAATCAAGCGATGAGTAATGGCCGCGAAGAATCTAGATTTGAAGGAACAAAGAGAACCTTTGAAAAGCCAATCAATATCTCATCGCAAGTTCTCCTTGATCGCGAACGTTGCATTCTCTGCGCTCGCTGCACTAGGTTTTCTGAACAGATTGCGGGAGATCCATTTATTACTCTCAATGAGCGAGGCGC
>DDYK01000058.1:10558-12911 GCA_002347935.1 Actinobacteria bacterium UBA2236 | reverse complement strand
ACAGTTCAAATCTGCCCTGTTGGAGCGCTCACCGGAGCCTCATATCGCTTCCGCGCCCGTCCATTTGATCTGATCTCAACCCCCTCTGCCTGCGAACACTGCGCATCAGGATGCGATATGAGAACTGATGTTCGTCGCGGAAAAACACTTCGCCGTCTTGCAGGAGATGATGCTGCTGTTAATGAAGAGTGGAACTGCGATAAAGGTCGTTGGGCATTTAAATACGTAAACGCTAAAGATCGCATTACTACTCCTTTGATTAGGGATGAGAGTGGTCAATTAAGAGAGGCTTCATGGCCGGAGGCTTTAGCGCTTGCGGCAAAGGGATTAAAAGAAAATCGCTCTGCGGTATTAGTTGGAGGAAGAGCAACTCTTGAGGATGCCTATGGATATTCCAAGTTTGCTCGTATCGCCCTTAATACAAACGATATAGATTTTCGCTCTCGAGTAACATCAAAGGAAGAGAAGAATTTCTTAGCTTCACATGTTGTGGGAACTCGAGTTAATTACAAAGACCTTGATAGAGCAGATCATGTTCTTCTTCTTGGTTTTGAAGCTGAAGAAGAATCACCAATTGTCTTCCTTCGCCTATATAAGCAGGTCAAAAAACGTGAATTGAAAATTACAGCTGTTGCTCCTTTTGCATCTCGTGGAAATAAGAAGTTGAAAGCAGAACTAATCTCAACCCCAGCTGGCAGCGAAGCTTCAGTAATTTCAAAAATCTCAAAACTTTCTAATAAATCAGTAATCCTTATTGGAGAGCGTCTCTCTGAGAGCTCTGGTGCGATTTCTGCTGCAGTGGCTCTTGCTACAAATAGCGGTGCAAAGCTGGCCTGGATTCCAAGAAGAGCCGGCGAGCGAGGAGCACTTGAAGCTGGAGCAATATCTAATCTTCTTCCAGGAGCAAGACCGGTAAGCGATAGCGCTGCACGAGTTGATCTTCAAGCTGCATGGGGTGTTTCAAGTCTTCCAAGCAACCCTGGTCTTGATAGCGATGAAATCGTAAAAGAGGTAGAAAAAGGCAATATTGGCGCCCTTTTGGTTGGCGGCGTTGATCCCCTTGATATCTCATCTGATTACCAAGCAATAATGGAAAAAGCTTTTATCGTTTCACTTGAGATTCGCCAGAGCGCAGTAACCCAGATTGCAGATGTTGTCCTTCCAGTTGCGGCAGTTGTCGAAAAGAGCGGAACCTTTATTAATTGGGAATCCAGAGCAAGATTCTTTGAAGCAGCTGTACCTGATTCTCTAACTAGAAGTGATGTGAGAATCCTTTCAATGCTTGCAGATGAGATGGGATCTAGCATCAATCTTCCAACCGTTAGCTCTGCAAGAGATGAATTTAACTCACTCGGTACTTGGCATAACCGTGAGAGCTTTACTCCGGTAAATGGTGAAGCAACAAAAATTTCAAACGGAAAAGCAAATCTATGCTCCTGGAGATTGCTTCTTGATTCTGGATCTATGCAAGATGGAGAAAATAATTTAGCGGGAACAGCCCATCAATCAGTTGCGATTATTTCTAAGAACCGCGCAGATTCTTTGGGTGTTTCAAATGGAGATCAAATTAGGATCTCAACGCCAAAAGGTGAGATAACACTTGCCTGCCAGATTGATTCAATTGACGAAGATTCTGTCTGGGTGCCTCGCAACAGTACTAATAGCAAAATAATTGAAAGCCTCGGTATAACTTCTGGTGAAGTATCGGTGGTGAGAGTATGAATAATGCATCGATAATTCTTGATGATCCAACCTGGGTAATAGTGGCCAAAGGCGTTATTGTATTTGCTCTCTGTGTAGTACTAACACTTCTCTCGGTTTGGGGCGAGAGACGCATTGTTGCTCGCATGCAGATGCGTATGGGACCAAACCGAGTTGGTCCATTTGGTTTAATTCAAGCTTTAGCAGATGGCGTAAAACTAGCTTTGAAAGAGGACATCATTCCGGCAGCAGCAGATCGCGCGGTATTTGTCATAGCTCCAATAATCAGCGTCACTACTTGCTTTATGGCCTTTGCTGTTATTCCACTCACGGGCGAAGTTAATTTCTTTGGCGAGCAGACAATCATGCAATTAACTGATCTGCCAGTTGGAGTCTTATATGTTCTAGCAACAGCATCAATTGGGGTTTATGGAATCGTTCTAGCTGGTTGGTCATCAGGCTCGACATATCCACTACTTGGAGGTCTGCGCTCTAGTGCTCAAGTTATTTCCTATGAAATTGCTATGGGACTTTCATTTGTTGGTGTATTTATCTATGCCGGATCCATGTCAACGGGCGACATAATTGCTGCGCAATCAACATGGTGGAATGTTGTTGTTCTTTTCCCTTCATTTGCAATTTATGTCATTTC
>DDYK01000058.1:10052-10543 GCA_002347935.1 Actinobacteria bacterium UBA2236 | reverse complement strand
CTTTTCTTCTTAGCTGAATATGTAAACATCATTGCAGTCTCTGCTCTTGCAACTACCTTATTTTTAGGAGGCCCAAGTGCTCCTCCAGGTCTCGGCTTCACATCTGCTTGGCTTGGTGGTTGGTTTAGCTTCATCTGGTTCTTCCTAAAAGTTCTTGCATTCTTCTTTTTCTTTGTCTGGCTGCGAGGAACGCTCCCAAGGTTGCGCTATGACCAATTTATGAAATTTGGTTGGAAAGTATTAATTCCAGTGAATGTTGCTTGGATTTTAGTTGTTGCCACACTTCGCCTTCTAACTCAGCAAGGAGCTTCACAATTTGTTATTGCAGGATTTACCGGAGCTGTTGTTTTAGCAGTTCTCGGGGCAATGACTATTTATGATCGTTCAAAAATCAAGGCTGAAGAGTTAGCAAATCAAGTTGGTCCAATGCCTGAGCCATCATTTCCAGTTCCAGCCCTTCCGACATCTCTAGCTTTAAAAGAAAAGGAGGG
>DDYK01000058.1:7305-9998 GCA_002347935.1 Actinobacteria bacterium UBA2236 | reverse complement strand
TGGAACTGAGCCCTCTGGCTTTTTCACCCAATTAAAAGGCTTCTGGGTCACCTTCAGCACCATGTTTAAGAAACCCAACACCATTGAATACCCTGAAGTTAAACCGGAAGTTGCGCCACGCTTTCATGGTCGCCATCAACTAAATCGCTATGAAGATGGTCTTGAAAAGTGCATTGGTTGTGAGCTCTGTGCTTGGGCCTGTCCTGCAGATGCAATCTATGTTGAAGGAGAAAATAACAGCGAAGGTAATCAAATCTCCCCTGGCGAGCGACATGCCAAGGTTTATCAGATCAATTATCTCCGCTGTATTTTCTGTGGTCTATGTATAGAAGCTTGTCCAACTAGAGCGCTGACCATGACAAATGAATATGAAATCGCTGATGACACACGCCAGAAATTAATCTGGGAGAAAGAAGATTTACTCGCTCCACTTCGTGCTGGAATGTTGATGCCACCACATCCGATGTATCCAGAGTCTGATCATCACAATTACTATCGAAATGAAATTAAAGAGTCGCACCCATCCCAAGATACAAAGGCGGGTGGGCAGAAGTAATGAGCGGTGAATCAGCTTTATTCTTGGTATTAGCACCTCTTGCCGTTTTGGCATCGGTTGCTATGTTATTTATGAAAAAAGCTGTTCACTCCGCAGTTCTGCTTGCTTGGGTGATGATTACCTTAGCGATTTTCTATATTGCTCTTGAAGCACCATTTCTTGGAATTGTTCAGGTTGTGGTCTATACCGGAGCAGTAATGATGCTCTTCCTTTTTATCTTGATGTTGGTTGGAGTGGATTCATCGGATTCATTGGTTGAAAAGATCAAAGGGATTCGCTCTATTGCAATCTTTACAGCTCTAGCCTTTTCGCTAACACTAATTACCTTCATCGCTCGCGCAGAGCTTGGACGGCCGAGCGTTGGCTTAGATGAAGCCAATAGCGGTGGAAATGTTGAGGGCTTGGCTCAATACCTATTTAGCGATTATGTCTGGGCTTTTGAGGTCATTTCAGCGCTTCTCATTACCGCAGCTCTTGGCGCTATGGTTCTTGCCCACTCCGAAAAGAGTGATGTAGCAAGAACTTCTCAGCGAGCAAGATCTATAGCGCGCTTTCGTGGAAAATCGATTGCAACAGCAGCAGGCCTTCCAGGCTCTGGTGTTTATGCCAGAAATAACGCGCTGGATCTTCCGGCCTTATTGCCGGATGGAAAACCATCTGATCTTTCAATCGCAGAAGTGCTCCATCGCAGAGGTGATGTAGCTGAATCTAAGAGCTATCAATTAGAGGGATTGCCAAAGATTGATGATGAGGGCAACAAGTAATGAATCCAACAAATTATCTCTATCTCTCAGCAATCCTGTTTTCAATAGGTGCTGTTGGAGTTATTGTTCGAAAGAATGCAATTGTTGTTTTCATGTGTATTGAACTTATGCTCAATGCTGCCAATCTAGCTTTTGTTACTTTCGCTAAAATTAATGGAAATCTAGAAGGTCAAGTTATGGCCTTTTTCACCATGGTTGTCGCAGCATGTGAAGTTGTAGTTGGTCTTGCAATTATTGTCACTATCTTCCGCTCTCGTCGATCTGCATCAGTTGATGATGCAAGTTTGTTGAGTCGATAAATGACTTCAGAGAACTTAGTTTATTTAATTGCTCTGCCGCTTTTTAGCTCAGCGCTATTGATGCTTCTTGGTCGGAAAGCTGATAAATGGGGGCATGTGTTTGCAACTTTGATCTCTGCAAGCACTTTTGTAGTTGGAGCGACGGAATTCTTTGCAATGATAGATCGCCCAGAGGCATCACGGGCTGTGAGCCAGAAGCTATTTACCTGGATCTCGGTTGGTACATTTAATGTAGATGCTGGACTCTTGCTCGATCAGTTATCCATAGCCTTCGTTCTACTTATTACTGGAGTTGGAACTCTTATTCACGTTTACTCCATTGCCTATATGTCCCATGACAGGGACAGAAGGCGTTTTTTCGCATATTTAAACTTCTTTATCGCAGCAATGCTCCTACTAGTTCTTGGAGATTCCTACCTAAATCTCTATGTGGGCTGGGAGGGCGTTGGCCTTGCCTCCTACCTTCTTATTGGCTTCTGGAATCAGAAACCTGAATACGCAACTGCTGCCAAGAAAGCATTTGTGGCCAACCGCGTTGGAGACTTTGGATTATCAGTTGCAGTAATGATTGCTTTTGCAAACTTTGGTGCAGTGTCATTCATTGGAATTGAAGAAAAAGTTAGTGGAGCTAGTGAAACCGCCCTTATCGCAATGGGTTTGATGTTGCTACTGGCAGCAGCGGGCAAGTCAGCACAATTCCCGCTTCAAGCCTGGCTTGGAGATGCGATGGCTGGCCCAACGCCTGTCTCAGCCTTAATCCATGCGGCAACAATGGTGACGGCTGGAGTTTATTTAATTACTAGATCTAATTTTGTATTTGATAATGCACCAACTGCGCAACTAGCAGTAGTAATAGTTGGAACTATCACGCTTCTCTTTGGCGCAATTATTGGTATGGCAAAAGATGATATTAAAAAGGCACTTGCTGCTTCAACTATGTCACAAATTGGATACATGATTATGGCCTCAGGCTTTGGTCCTGCTGGATATGCATTTGCAATTATGCATCTTCTAACTCATGGTTTCTTTAAAGCTGGAATGTTCTTAGGTGCAGGCTCAGTTATGCATGGCATG
>DDYK01000058.1:6416-7224 GCA_002347935.1 Actinobacteria bacterium UBA2236 | reverse complement strand
TTTTATTCAAAAGATAAAATAATTGAAACTGCATTTAATGCAGGAGGCGTGCAAGGCGTTCTCTTTGGCTCTGCAGCTCTATTAGGGGCAGTCATCACGGCCTTTTATATGACTCGCTTAATGTTAATGACTTTCTTTGGTAATAAGCGCTGGGCAGAGGGAAGCGAGCCTCACGAATCACCATTTTTGATGTGGGCTCCAATGGCAGTTTTGGCTGTTGGCTCAGTCGCCTCTGGCTACCTTCTCTATAGCGGCAAGGCCATTGTTAAATGGCTAGCGCCAGTTGTTGATAAGGATCATCACGAACATACAGAGTTCTTGCCCCCAATAGTTGTCACAACTCTTGCAGTAGTTGCAGTGATAATCGGAGTTTCTATTGCCTTTATCAAGTATCGCGGAGAGTTATCAGAGAGAGCGCCAACTGAGGTAAGCATCTTTACTCGCGTAACTCGACGAGATCTTCTCCAAGATGATGCCAATGAGTTCCTCTTTATGCGCCCTGGTCAGAAATTAACCCAGCTACTAGTCAAGACCGATGAAAGCGTTATCGATGGAGCAGTTCGGGCAGTTGGCTCTAGCGCGCTAGGAAGTGCTAGAGGAATGCGTAAGCTTCAAACTGGATATGTAAGAAATTATGCTCTACTAATTCTTATTGGCGCACTCGTTGCTCTCTTTGCTGCTCTGGTGGTGACGCTATGAACCTTTTAACAAGTATGGGATTACTACCTTTGATTGGCGCTGGATTAATTGCCCTTCTTCCTGTTACTAATGCGAAGTTAGTTAAGCAAAGCGCTCTACTGGTATCGCT
>DDYK01000058.1:5284-6408 GCA_002347935.1 Actinobacteria bacterium UBA2236 | reverse complement strand
TGGATTCCATCTCTTGGCATTAGTTATCAACTTGGAGTCGATGGAATATCCCTAATTCTGATTTTGCTATCAGTTCTATTAGTTCCAATTGTGATTCTAGCTGGATGGAATGAATCAGAAGGTGGTCGATTTGGCGTTAAGACTTTCTATATCCTGATACTCGTTCTTGAAACGATGATGATTGGTGTCTTTGCAGCAACAGATCTCTTCCTCTTTTATGTTTTCTTTGAAGCGATGCTAGTCCCGGTCTACTTCCTCATCGGCGGTTATGGCAGTGGGGCAAGACAAGCTGCAGCAGTAAAGTTCTTGTTATATAGCCTTTTTGGCGGCCTTTTAATGCTTGCATCAATTATTGGAATATTTGTGATTTCAGGAAATCAAATAGGTAGGACTTTTGATATCGCTGCGCTTTCAACTCTTGAGATAGATTCAACGACTCAGAACTTCTTATTCCTAGGATTCTTTATTGCCTTTGCCATTAAGGCACCGCTCTGGCCACTTCATACCTGGCTTCCAGATGCAGCAAAGTCAGCAACTCCTGGAACTTCAGTACTCCTTCTTGGCGTGCTAGATAAAGTTGGAACCTTCGGAATGATTCGCTACTGCGTTGAGCTATTTCCTGATGCCTCTAGAACCTTCACTCCTTTGATAATTACTTTAGCTGTGATTTCAATACTCTATGGAGCATTTCTTGCAATTGGTCAGAAGGATATTAAGTCACTCATCGCCTTTACCTCTATCTCACACTTTGGCTTTATCACTCTAGGTATTTTTGCGATGACGACTCAATCAAACTCTGGAGCAACGCTCTATATGTTTAATCATGGAATCTCAACCGCAGCTCTCTTCTTAACTGCTGGTTGGATGATCTCTCGTCGCGGCTCTTCAACAATTGCTGACTTTGGAGGTTTGCAGAGAGTTACTCCAATTCTTGCCTGGTCCTTCTTTATTGCTGGCTTGTCATCTCTAGCTCTACCAGGACTATCAAGCTTTGTGAGTGAATTCTTAGTTCTGGTTGGTACTTATACTAGATATCCAGTAGCTGCAGTCATTGCCACCTTTGGAATCATTCTGGCAGCTCTCTATATTTTAATTCCTGCGCAGAAAGCTCTTCATGGCCCAAC
>DDYK01000058.1:2065-5231 GCA_002347935.1 Actinobacteria bacterium UBA2236 | reverse complement strand
CCTAAACCAGCGCTTGAAATTATTAATCCTGCTGCCCAAGTAACAATTACTAAGGCGGGCTATAGTGATCCGCAGCCCCTTGTAGGAGGCGATAAATAATGGGTTTTCAATCACCAGCTCTGGAGTATGGCGCTTTAGCGCCGATGTTAATTATCTTTGGCGCAGCAATCATTGGAGTCATTGTTGAGGCATTCCTATCGGCAAAAGTTCGCCCACCGATTCAACTGGCAATATCAGTAGGCGCTGTAGTCCTGAGCCTTTCTCAAGTTTGGCGCCTTCGTGGTAGCGCTACAACAACTGCTGCTGTTAATTCTGTAGTAATTGATGGACCAGTACTATTTATGCAGGGCACAATTTTAGTTCTTTCGCTATTTGCATTTTTACTGATTGCAGATATTGATGCTTTTGCTGCACAGGCCTCTGCTGTGCCAGGTTCTAATGAAGAAGCAAGAGCTCTTGAATCTGGAAAGATTCAAACTGAGGTCTATCCCCTAACCCTCTTCGCCATCGGCGGCATGATGCTATTTCCAGCGGCCAATGATTTGATCACATTATTTGTTGCCCTAGAGGTTCTTTCGCTACCACTTTATTTAATGGCAGGACTTTCACGCAGACGCAGACTCTTGTCACAAGAGGCAGCACTTAAGTACTTCTTACTAGGAGCATATTCATCTGCCTTCTTCCTATTTGGCGCAGCTTTTCTCTATGGATTTGCAGGAGAGGTTTCACTTGCAGGAATTAGGAGCGCTGTCTCAGGTGGTCCAGGAAATGATGTCTTCCTAATTATTGGAATGGTCTCACTCAGTGTTGGTCTGCTGTTTAAAGTTGGGGCGGCTCCATTTCACTCCTGGACCCCTGATGTTTATCAAGGCGCGCCAACACCAATCACTGCCTTTATGGCAGCAGCAACAAAGGTCGCAGCATTTGGTGCGATGCTTCGAATTTTCTATGTCTCACTTGGCGGGGCGGTCTATAGCTGGAAGCCAATCTTTACGGCAGTTGCAATTCTGACGATGGTTGTTGGTTCAGTTATCGCTATTGCGCAGAGAGATATCAAGCGAATGTTGGCCTATTCCTCAATAGCCCACGCTGGTTTTCTTCTCACCGGGGTTATCGCTCTTAATCAAGAAGGTCTAAAGGCATCACTGTTTTACTTATCTAGCTATGGAGTTGCAACCATCGGAGTCTTTGCTCTTGTGACTTTAGTTAGAGATTCATCTGGCGAAGTTGGAGATCTAAATCGTTGGGTGGGACTTGCTAAACGCTCTCCAGCTATAGCTTTAATCTTCTCGCTATTTCTTCTCTCTTTTGCTGGAATTCCACTTACCGCTGGCTTTATTGGAAAATTCACAATCTTTACCGCTGCTTATGAGAGTGGAAACATTGCAGTAGTCGTCGCGGGCGTTCTATCGAGTGCTATCGCTGCTTTTTTCTATATCAGAGTCATTGTCATGATTTTCTTTACAGATCCAGTAGAAGATACTGTGACTGTGACAATTCCATCGCTTTATACCAACTTAACAATCTGGATTGCAGCTATTGCAACTCTTGCGCTGGGAATATTTCCTGCGCCATTTCTTGATTTCATTGCAACCTTTGCAGCCTTCACACGCTAATTATGGCTAGCCTAGGAATTGCCAATCTTGATAAAGATCTTCAAAGAGAGCTTATAGCTGGCCTTGATAAAGTCGAAGCGCTCTTAAGTAGACATATCCAAGGTGATTACCCATTACTAATTGAAACCTCCCGCCATTTAGTTGAAGCGGGGGGAAAACGCTTTCGCCCTCTAATTACTCTTCTTGCCTCGCATTTTGGCAAGGGACAAAGTGATGAAGTTATTGCAGCTGCAGTTGTCTGTGAGCTCACCCATGTAGCAACTCTTTATCATGATGATGTAATGGATGAAGCTAAATTAAGACGTGGGGTTACTAGCGCTAATAGCCGTTGGAGCAATACGGTTGCAATTCTTACCGGAGATTATCTCTTCTCAAAAGCCTCAGATTTACTGGCAGATCTTGGGCCAGAAGCAGTTCGCTTGCAGGCAAAGACCTTTGAAAGGCTGGTTATTGGCCAGATTCAAGAGACTCAGGGAGCAAAGAATGGAGAAGATGCACTTAAACACTATCTCCAAGTTGTTTCAGATAAGACCGCATCTCTTATTGCAACTAGCGCTCGGTTTGGAGCGATGCTCTCAGGAACTGATCGAGATATTGTTGAAACGTTAACTAAATTTGGAGAAAAAATCGGCATGGCTTTTCAACTAGCTGATGATGTTATCGATATTAGTAGTGATGCTTCGCAATCAGGCAAAGTTCCAGGGACAGATCTAAGAGAGGGAATACCAACCCTTGTAACTCTGCAGATTATTAGCTCTAAGCTGGAAGAAGATCAAGAACTAAGACACTTACTACAAAACCCGATACCTGAAGAGAAAATTGCGGAAGTACTTATCAAACTTCGCCAGCACAGTGCGCTTAAAGATGCAAAGAGTTATCTTCACAACTTATCGCGAGAAGCAAAGCAACTCCTAGAACCACTTCCAGCAATACCTGCTCGCAGCGCTCTAGAGGGCCTTTGCGATGCCGTCATCGAGCGGACGGCTTGATCGATAAAGGTCTCTACTTAGAACTGCAAGAGCAATCCAGATAAAAGCAAATCCAATTACTTTAGTTGTTGATATGTCTTCATTATTTATATAAATACCAATAAAAAACATGATTGTCGGAGTTATATATTGCAAGAGTCCGACCGTGCTTAGCGGCAATCTGGTAGTTGAGCCATTAAAAAGTAGTAGAGGAATAACAGTTGCAGCGCCAGCTCCAAAGAGTAGTATTGAAATACTCCATGTTGAACCAAATTCAGCGCTGCCATTACTTTCGATAATGAGTAGAAAAACTAAGTTAGGTAGAAAAGCAAAAAGTGTTTCTAAAGATAAAGTCTCAAGAGCTCCAAGATTTAGCGACTTCTTAATCAAGCTATAGCTGCCCCAGGAGATTGCTAAAACCAGTGCAATCCAAGGAAGTGAGCCATATCCAAGGGTAAGGATCACTACTCCTGCTGCGGCCAGAGCTACAGCGATCCATTGCGCTGACCTTAATTTTTCGCGAAGCAAAAGTACTCCGAAGGTGACGTTAATCAGCGGGGTGATGTAATAACCAAGCGCTGC
>DDYK01000058.1:1302-1972 GCA_002347935.1 Actinobacteria bacterium UBA2236 | reverse complement strand
TTTCTTAAAGCAAGGAGTGAAAGACAGATAAGAAGTGACCAGATTCCGCGGTGAGCTAAAATTTCATAGGCACCAGCTTCTTCAACTAACTTCCAATAAAGCGGTAGTAGCCCCCAGATAATGTAGGCAGAGACGCCAAAAAGTAGACCCTTATTAAATTTGGTCATCGATAGTTGGTGAACTGAACCGCAAAGTCCAGTTTAGCTCCCTTAATTAGCGCAATAGCGCTCTGCAAATCATCTCGGCTTTTACTTGAAACTCTAAGTTCTTCACCTTGAATCTGTGCTCTTACAGATTTAGGCCCTTCATCTTTTAATAGCTTTGTGATCTTCTTAGCATTTTCCTGCGAGATTCCCTCTTTTATTGTGCAAAAGATTCGAAACACCTTACCACTCTGAGCTGGCTCTGCAATATCTAGGTGTTTTAGTGAGACTGTCCTTTTGATCATTTTCTCTTTCAAGACATCAAGGGCTGCTTTTACTCGTTCTTCAGTTTCAGCCTCGACTAAAATCTTTTCGCCAGACATTTCAATTTTTACCCCAGTGTTTTTGAAATCAAAGCGGGTAGCAACCTCACGCGCAGCCTGGTTTAAAGCGTTATCTAGCTCCATCCGATCAACTTTGGAAACGACATCAAAACTGCTATCAGCCATAGCCCTACCGTATCGCGT
>DDYK01000058.1:1052-1189 GCA_002347935.1 Actinobacteria bacterium UBA2236 | reverse complement strand
CGAGGTAATCGGAGATTTCTAGCCCAATAAACCGCTTTTAAGGAGTATCGATGAATAACGAAATGTTTGCCCAAGTTAAATCTGGCAAAGGCTTTATTGCAGCCCTTGATCAATCAGGTGGCAGTACTCCAAAGACC
>DDYK01000058.1:0-1022 GCA_002347935.1 Actinobacteria bacterium UBA2236 | reverse complement strand
TCACGCCTAATCAAGTCACCAGTATTTAATGGCGAACGTGTTATTGGCGCAATTCTCTTTGAAATGACTATGGAGCGAACTATTGATGGCATGGGCTCTGCTGAATTCTTATGGAATAAAAAAAGAGTCGTTCCTTTCCTCAAAGTTGATAACGGTCTTGCTGATGAAGCAAATAGCGTTCAATTAATGAAACCAATTCCTGAACTTGGAGCAAGAATTGCTGCTGCAAATAAGCATGGAGTCTTTGGCACCAAGATGCGCTCGGTAATTAACATGGCAAACCCATCAGGAATTGATGAAATTGTTAAGCAGCAATTTGAAGTTGGTAAAGAAATTATCGCAGGTGGTCTTGTTCCAATCATTGAGCCTGAGGTAAATATCAAGAGCGCAGAGAAGGCAGAAGCTGAGGAGATTCTAAAGAAAAAATTAATTGAGCAAGCAGATAGCTTAAACGGCGATCAAAACATCATGTTAAAGCTCTCACTTCCAACAAAGGCAAATCTCTATAAAGAGCTAGTGGATCACCCTCGCGTTGTTAGAGTTGTTGCTCTCTCTGGCGGATATTCGAGAGAAGTTGCTAATCAAATGCTTGCTGAAAATAATGGTGTTATTGCCTCTTTCTCAAGGGCGCTAGCTGAGGGGCTAAGCGCTCAACAAAGCGATACTGATTTTGATGCGATGCTAAATGCAACAATTCAGAGCATTTATGAGGCCTCAATCAAGTAATTATTAGTAATTTGTGAGCGCGAGGGTGAGTTGCTAGCCTTGCGCAATCAAGTGCTAAATGGTGGGTTGCCCGAGTGGCCAATGGGAGCGGACTGTAAATCCGCCGGCTTAGCCTTCAGTGGTTCAAATCCACTACCCACCACAAGTGCTCTTAGTTCAAGGCCCATTTCACGGTGATAGAGATAGAAACTTCCTCTTCGCCAAGATCAATTACAGGAGTTGAGGCATCCTCTGCCTTAGCAACTCCAAGCATTGGGAATGAATATGAAGGAGCAGAGTTTTCTTGCAATGAAATG
>DDYK01000056.1:3614-3770 GCA_002347935.1 Actinobacteria bacterium UBA2236 | reverse complement strand
TCTTTGATGCGCGAAGCTGATCTCTACGATGGATTAACACTACTTTCTTAGCAAACTTAGTTAAGAAATTAGCTTCCTCCATTGCTGAATCTCCCCCGCCAACAACAGCAATAACTTGTTCCTTAAAAAAGAAACCATCGCAAGTAGCACACCAAG
>DDYK01000056.1:590-3554 GCA_002347935.1 Actinobacteria bacterium UBA2236 | reverse complement strand
TGATCCATAAGATCAGGTCCCATAATTCCATCTTTAAATCCTGGAAAATTTTCTACTTCAGTTGTGTTCATTAAAGCCCCACCAGCAGTTACTGAACCTTCATAGAGAACTGGGTCTAATTGAGCGCGAGCGGCATAAACCCCCGCCGTATATCCAGCAGGACCAGAGCCAACAATTACTAACTCATGGATTTTCTCGTAATCAACGCTCACTAGTGCACCCTACCTTCGTAATAGAACTTTTAATACTTGGCTAATCTCTGAAACCTTAAACACTCGCGCTATCGCAAGATAGAGGGCAAATGTGCTTAAGAGAACGATAAGTAATGCGAAAAGATTCCCCTCCAAATCAAGCCTTGATTGCAAGCTAGAGATAACCAGGCAAGATAGGAGTGCGATGAAGGCAATTTTGCCATGAAAGAGCAGTAAAGAGACGATATTTAGTGGCCCTGAATATTTTCGTAGTAAGTAATAAGTGCAAACGATTCCCACCCAATAGCTGATTGCAAGAGCGGCTCCAAGTCCTACCGTTATATCTACAACATCAAGATTTAAGAAAACCCAAATGCTAATTGTTAAAGCAATTAAGTTGATAACTAAGTTTGAAATCACCTGATATTTAGTATTTTCAAAGGCATTTAACCCTCTAATCAATACCAAATTTATTGAAAGCGGTATTAAGCCAAGAGCCATAGCAGCAAGGACTCGTCCAATATATTCTGCAGATTGCTCTGAAATACCAAAGAATATTGCGTTAGCAATTTCCTCTGCAAAGAAGAAGAAGATAAGCGATGCAGGAATAGTTAATATGGCAGTTAGTCGAAGCGCCCTACTCAATTGATCTCTAACTTCAGATAAATTCTTATCAAATGCTAACTTGGATAAACCAGGAAGAAGAGCTGTGACGATTGAGATAGTGACTATTGAATGCGGTAGCAACATAACTAGGTAAGCATTGGCATATGGGGTATAACCAACTCCATAATCAATACCTTGCTCTTGCGCTAAAACAGCAGCTCTAGTTGCAAGATTTACCGTTATAAGAAAACCAATTTGTGAAATAAGGACAAATATGAAGGCCCAACTAGCAAGTCTTAGAGCCTTATCAAGGCCTACGCCACGCCAATCGCTACGAAAAGCTAGCTTTAACCCAGAACTCCTTAAAGTGGGAATCAAAATGAGTGCTTGTAGCGCAATACCAATAGTGCTTCCAAGTCCAAGTAGAGCAATCTGTGAATCACTTACAGTTTCAAGTGTTATCTCATCTGTTACTGAGATGAAGTAGGAGAAGAGGGCAATAACTAGAAGGTTATTGGCAATTGGAGCCCACATCATTGGTCCAAATTTTTCCTTGGCATTGGCAATTTGGCCCAAGATTCCATAAAGGCCGTAGAAAAGAATTTGCGGCAGACAGTACAGAGCAAAAGCAAGGGTTACATCTCTTGAGCGCCCTACGAAAGTTGGGGCATAGAGTGAAACTAATAATGGAGCCAGCAGCATCGCTGTAATTGTTATAAAAAGTAGCGCAGATGCAATTAGTGAGAGCAAGCGGCTGATATATGCACTGCCGCCATCTTCCTGTCTAAAAGATTGAACAATTAAAGGAACAAATACAGCAGAGAGCGCACCACCTATAAGAAGGTTATAAATAATATTAGGAGTGGTATTTGCAACATTAAAAGCATCGCCTAATAATCCAGTACCAAGTGCTGCAACAAGAAGAAGATTTCTAATTAGACCAGTAGCTCTTGAAATTATTGTTCCAAGGCCCATCAAGGAGGAAGATCTAATTAGATTGGCATCTTCACTCATTTGCCTCTCCTGCTCTTAACTCTTCTCACACTCTGCACAATTGCGGCGAGTAAAAGAATTATCGCCATCCCAGTGGTCAACCAGGTGGTAACTGGAGAAATGACCGCGAGTCGAAGCGGGATTCTCTGTTCTAGCCCAATGATCTCGCCTTTAGGTGTGTAGAGCTGGAGGCGAAGTGAGGTATCACCAGATGCGATAACTTCAATTGGAACTTCAATTTGAATTTGAGATTGTCCATCAATAGTAATCCTTGGAACATCCTCGACTAATACTCGAGAATTAGTAGTAGTAATAATTAAGTCAAGACTTACAGGCTCTGTGAAATCGTTGATAACAGTTACCGGAAGATCATAATTCTTAGTCGTGATGGTGTAGTTGCCGGGTGAGATGCGAAGCTTGTTATTCACACTTTTTATAGCTGAGCTATAGCTTTTAGAAATCAATAGCGCATTATCTCTAGAATGACCTGGGTTTAAAGTCTTGGCAAGCCCTAAACGCAGGTCCTCCACATCTTTACTTGTAATTACTGAGTTAGTAATTTTGATTGACTTTCGCAAGGCTGTATAGGCATTTTTCGCAATTAGCGCGGGCTGACCTTCAATATTTGATTCTCCAGGCGCGCTAACTTCTCTATTAAGAAGTGCTTCAAGGCGAAGCTTTGAAAGAGAGTTATAGGTAGAAAGCTCCCCTGGAGCTATTCGACCTAGAAAGGCTTGAGATGGAGCTCCATAGGTAATAGCAACAACTCGATTATTTGCACTTAATGATTTAAGTTTTATTAACCAAGTAGTGGCAGGATTAAAAGCAGGAACTTCAACATCTTTTCCATCTTGATCAAGATAGATATAGCCATCTGCTAAATCAGCAATCTCTTCAATCAAAGCTGGATCAATCAACCAAGTTCTATCGCTGGCGGCAGTAATCTCTAAAGCCTTTCCTAAAGAACCACCAGGTGAGATAGAGATTGCAAGCTCGTTATTTATAAATCGGCCATCAGCAAGTTTAGTTGTTGGCGCAGTTAGCGTGACCAAGGTTGAACTTTTAGCAGGAGATATTGGAAGCAAGATGAGTAAGAAAGCAAGGAGAATTCGCTTCAAGACAGTAAGTCCTTAGAGCGAGAAATTAACTTCTTCTCATCAGGATAGGCCAACTT
>DDYK01000056.1:0-564 GCA_002347935.1 Actinobacteria bacterium UBA2236 | reverse complement strand
GTGACAATCTCATCTAGTGGAAACCATCGGACATCATCTACTTCGCTCACCTGGGGAGCAATTTTCCCCCCTACTTCCTTAAATAAGAAGTGATGAACTGTTTTATGAATTCTCTTTCCTCCGGCCATAAACCAGAAATCAATTACGCCAAGTGATTTATCGATCTCACTTTCAATTCCTGTTTCTTCTCTCACCTCTCGAAGCGCCGCAGCCTCAGCGCTCTCACCCTGCTCAATATGGCCCTTAGGAAGTGACCAGAGAAGACGCTCTCGACTTGGATCTTTTGCATCTAAGCGACCAATTAATAGGCCTTGAGTTCTAGATTTATCGATTACCAGCCCGCCGGCACTGACTTCATCAACGCGTTTTGCATAAGGGGCGCGTTTGTGTGGTTTTTTCAAACCCTGATTAGGGCGTTTATTGTCAGAGCTATTTGAGTGTGAGCGTTTTGAAGATTTAGAGCGAGAGCGCTTGCGCTTTCGTTTTTTCTTAATTTCTTCGCCGCCCGCACTAGGTGCCGGGGTCATGGCTAAAGACTACCCGCCATATCCAAGAACGGAAGGC
>DDYK01000088.1 GCA_002347935.1 Actinobacteria bacterium UBA2236 | reverse complement strand
GTCTTTCCCAATGGAGCTAGATTTGAGCCTAAGGCAGGTGCTGGAGTGGTTTTTAGGCTCCCCCTTGCGAATAACGATCATCCTGGTCCTGGCGATTTTCATTCAGAAAATATCCTCAAGGGCCATCACTAAAACCTTAAGCAAAGTAGCAGAAGCTGATTTCATCCCTGGCGAAAGGAGATCAGTAACCAGACAGCGAGAGCGAGCAAAGACTGCAGCCTCTGTTCTAACTAGTTCATCAAAGGCCGTCATTGGGCTCATTGCAGGAGCCATGATCCTTGGTGAATTAGGAGTAGATCTTGGTCCTCTTGTCGCATCTGCTGGCGTGATTGGTTTTGCCGTTGGTCTTGGCGCTCAGAGCATTGTTCGTGATGTCTTCTCTGGAATCATCATGCTTCTTGAAGATCAATACGGTGTAGGCGATAGCGTTGAAGTTTTAGAGGTAAAAGGAAAAGTAGAGAGCGTTGGTCTTAGAGTAACAACTGTTAGAGATCGAAGGGGAACGCTCTGGTATTTAAGAAATGGCGAGATATTAAAAGTTGGAAATAGTTCTCAAAAATCTCGTTCTTGATTAACCATTGAATTAGCAGCCATTACTAAATAGTTCCAGAGCTGCTCTCGCATCTCATTATCCATCTCCAGTGAGTCAACTGCTGATTTCATATGAGAGAGCCAGACATCCCTCTCCTTCTCCCCAATTTTAAATTGCGCATGTCGCATGCGAAGTCTGGGATGTCCTCTTAACTGGCTATAGGTATTTGGCCCTCCCCAATACTGCTCAAGAAACATCAGGAGGCGCTCAGCTGCACCTTTAAAATCATCATCGGGATACATCGGTCGAAGTACTGGATCATTAGCAACGAGTGCATAAAAGTGTGAGACTAAATTTTCAAAGGTGCTTCTGCCGCCCATCTGCTCATAAAGGCTCATAAAAAGACTATCTGGCTTTAATTTTTAGCGACCAGAGGCCAAGAAGTGCAACAGGAATTGCTGATAATAGACAGAGCCAACCATATGAAAGGGTGGCGATAATAACTCCAGCAATTGCTCCGCCACTTGCTCCAGCGAGGTTCATAAGAAGATCGCTAGCGCCTTGTGATGCGCTCTTAAACTCTGGCGCTACTGACTCTGTTAGTAGGGCAGAGCCGGCAATAAGCGTGCAGGACCAACCAAGACCAAGAAAAAATAACCCAACTCCTAGAGTTATTGCATCATCTGCGCGAGCAAATCCTGAAATTAGAGCTGAAGCCAAAAGTATCGCTACGCCAATTTGGATAACTTTTAATCTACCAAGGCGATCTGTTAACGCTCCCACAATTGGCGAAAAGGCATACATGCCAAGAACATGAACGCTGATTACCAATCCAATTATCGTTAAGGTGACATCAACATGGGCCATATGAACCGGTGTCATAACCATCACTGCAACCATTGCAATGTGGCCAATAGCAATTGAGGCAATGGCAAATGAGGCCCGAGCATTAGAGCCAATGTGTTTAAGTGCAACCTTAGTTTTGATTCTTGGAAGACTTGCTGCTCCTGAATCCTTTGCTGCAGTTAGATAGGGATCTGGCCGCAGAAATAATTGAATTACAAGAACTGCAAGAGCTAGGCTCAGCGCTGAAATCAAATAAGGCCCAGTAAGTCTTGGAAGCCCAAGTGATTCTGCTAAATTCCCGGAAGGCTCCATTAAGTTTGGGCCAGTAACTGCGCCAATTGTTGAGCCCCAAACCACAAATGAGAGTTGCTTAGCTCGCGCTTCATTTGTAGCAAGATCAACTGCGGCAAATCTTGCTTGATAACCAGCTGCAGAGGCTGCCCCAACTAGAAATGTCCCGGTGAGCATTAAATATATGTTTTCTTCTGAGCCACCGATAATTGCAAGAAGTGAGCCAATTACGCCAGCTATTAGGCCAACTGAGAGGGCAAGACGCCGTCCTCCCCGATTTGTTAGACGTGCAAGTGGAAGGGCTAGAGCTGCAGCTCCAAGGACTGAGGAGGTCTGAGCAAGTCCTGCTAGCGTCTCAGAGTTGGTTATCGATGCAACAAGAAGTGATCCTGCTGCAACGGTTCCAGCAACTCCTACTCCATTTAATACCTGGGCAGTTGCTAAAACTTTTACAGTTTTTTCTTGTAGAACGGTATTACTACTCACTTTTTAACTCTTAGCCAGACTGCAGTATCAGTGGGTAGCTTATTTCCACTAAGTTGGGCGCTTGAATGAAGGACCTCAGAATCACTTGGTAGCTCTATCTCACTTCCAAAATTAATATAGCAAGCAAAGTCTTCGCCCCGTCTAAATGCTACAACCTGGCTTGGGGTATCAATCCACTCCATTTCGCCATCGCCTAGCCCAGGCTCGCCCCTTCTAATTGCTAAAGCTTTGCGATAGAAATTTAGCGTTGAGTTTGGGTCACTTTCTTGCGATTCAGCAGAGTATTTTCCCCACCAAGGACTTGGCGGCAGCCAAGCCTGCTCTGGAGTTAAATTCTCATCTGATGAAAAACCAAATGCACCAGCCGATCTACTCTTCCAAGGAATAGGGACTCTGCAACCATCTCTACCTCGATCTTTATAGTTGCTCATCTGCCATCTTGGGTCAGTTAAGCGATCCTCTGGAATATCTCTAACCTCAGGAAGGCCCAGCTCTTCACCTTGGTATAGATAGGTTCCGCCGGGAAGAGCAAGAGCCATAAGCGTTGCGCTCTTTGCTCGAAGAGTTCCTCTTGCAATATTTAATTTATTGCTATCGCCTTGGCGAGAAAAAGTGGTATCGCCATGATGTGTTAAACCCAAATCCAGGCGGTCAACGGAGCGCACCACATCATGGTTATTAAATACCCAAGAAGTTGGAGCTCCAACTTGCGCCAAAGCAGCGATGGAATTATTGATTTTCGCTCTTATTTGATCGGCTTTCCATAAGGTGGTGAGCATCTCAAAGTTAAAGGAGTTTTGCAGCTCATCGCCTCTAACATACCTGGCAATTCTTGAAGCAGGGCTTACCCAAGCCTCGGCAACCGCCATGCGATCACCTTCATATGAATCAAGAATCCTTCTCCAGCTGCGGTAAATATCATGGACCTCTTCTTGATCCCAGAATGGCTTATGTTCCGGGCTTAACATCCGAGTTAGATTATTCTTGCCAAAAATCTTTTCTATCCAACTAATTCTAATGTCGGGAAGGCCGCTCTCCTTAAACATTCCATGGGCCACATCGATACGAAATCCATCAACTCCCTTATCAAGCCAGAACTTTAAAACATCTTCAAAGTGCTTAACTACTTCGACATTTTCCCAATTTAGATCTGGTTGCTCGACAGCAAAGAGATGTAGATACCACTGTCCAGGCTTGCCATCAGATTCGATGACTCGCTTCCAAGCCGGGCCACCAAAGACTGCCTGCCAATTATTTGGAGGAAGTTCCCCGTTTTTTCCTTGTCCTTCTCTAAAGATATATCTATCTCGCGCCGCTGATCCCGGTTTGGAGGAAAGCGCTTCTTTAAACCACTTATGTTGATCCGAGGTGTGATTTGGAACGATATCAATAATTACTTTAATGCCTAGATCATGGGCTTCTTTAATTAACAGTTCGCCCTCTTTTAATGTGCCATAGTCAGGTTCAATATCCAAATAATCAGCAACGTCATAACCATGATCTTTTTGCGGTGATGGATACCAAGGAGTTATCCAGATTGCATCAACGCCAAGTTTTTTTAAGTATCCCAGCTTTGACCTAATCCCGCCAACATCTCCTATCCCATCACCATTTGAGTCAGCAAAGGAGCGGATATATATCTGGTAGGTAACGGCATCCCGCCACCAAGGACGCACTCCTCTTGGCGCTAGTTTTGAACTCAACTCTTCGCCTCGACATATTTCTCGAGAAAAGCTCGCTCACTAGCCTCTAGTGGGCGTGACTTGCCGCTCTGCTTATCAATTGCTACCTGAACCGACTTAATGCGCGCATAAATAGTTTCACCGCTTTTTATCTCATAGCCCATAACAAATGATGAGTTGCCGATTGATTCCACCCATAGCTCAACATCGACAAAGAATCCACCTTGCAAGATTGGAGCAATGAAATCTATCTCAGCTCTTGCAACCACCATCTCTAGAATTCCAGGAACTTCACCTTTACTAACCTGTGAGTAAAAAGACCATTCAAATCTAGCCTCTTGAGCCAAGGTTAGATACTTAGCATTGTTCACATGGCTCATCGCATCAAGATCATCCCAGCGAACAAGAGCCTTATGTAGCGATCTCATCTTGTTAACTTTCTATAGGTGACTCTATGAGGCCTAGCTGCCTCTGCGCCTAGACGTTCAATCTTATTTTTCTCATATGATTCAAAGTTTCCTTCAAACCAGAACCATTGTGACTCTCCCTCATAGGCCAAGATATGAGTTGCGACGCGATCTAAGAACCAGCGATCGTGCGAAATCAC
>DDYK01000061.1:32942-33127 GCA_002347935.1 Actinobacteria bacterium UBA2236 | reverse complement strand
GTGATGGTTGGTTCATGGTTTGCCGGAACTTATGAATCTCCAAGTGATTTAAGAGTTGATTCCTCAGGGCGGTTATATAAAGAGTCTTTCGGAATGGCATCAGCAAGGGCAGTAGCAGCTAGAACATCAAATGAGGATGCATTTGAGCGCGCTAGAAAAGCTTTATATGAAGAAGGTATTTCAAC
>DDYK01000061.1:27483-32806 GCA_002347935.1 Actinobacteria bacterium UBA2236 | reverse complement strand
ATCTGACCTGGAATGCAAACTCCCTGGCATATCTAGAGGCAAGGATGAGAAGATAAGAAAGCGCTGCTAACAACATTAAAGTCCAGCGCAACTCAAATGCATCTGCAATAAATCCAATAAGCGGGGGACCAATAACAAAGCCAAAGTAGGAAACGCCAGACACCTTTGCAACTGCTTCAGAGGGAGCGATCACTCCAGAGTAATTAGTCAAAGCAATAGTTCCAGCAGCGCTAAACATCAAAGGAATAACTACCGATAAACCAATTCCAAGCAAGAACCAAGCGACCATAATTGCTGGTATCCCGCCGATTAATAACCCTGCGCTCAGTCCAGTTCCAGCAATAACACCACCTGCTGCAATAACTTTCGATGCGCCAAAACGGTGGGCAAGATAATCACCAGATAGTCGACCAATAATCATCGCTGTGCAGAAGACAATGTAAGGAAGAGTTGAAATGAAGGGGGATGCACCAAAGGTTTCACGAGCCAAGACCCCGCCCCAATCACCTGCTGCTCCCTCACTTAAAGCTGCAAACAAACCAAAGAGGCCTAATATGGCAAAGATAAAGGGATGTTTAGCTCTCTTCTCATCTCCAAAGTGGTGAGTATCAGCAGAGGCAGGGAGAAGCATTGGTCGCAATAGGAATGCCGCAAGGATGTAAAGAAGAGCAAGTAATGAGGCTTGAATCAGCGGCGTAATCTCAAACTGCGAAAATACTCCACCTAATATTCCACCGAATAATGTACCAAGGGAGAACATGGCATGAAATACACTCATTAATCGTCGCCCTGCGCGTTGTTCAACTACAACCGCATGAGCATTCATAGCGACATCTTGGGTTGCAATTACAAATCCAAAGATAAATAAAGTAATCCAGAACCAGGTAAGTGAGAATAGAAAACCAAGTAGTAAGTAAGAGATCGCTAATGCAATTGTTGAAAAGAATATAATTGGTTGGCTACCAAATTTTGCTGAATACTTTCCAGCAGGTTTAAGGGCTAGAAATACCCCTGCTGATACAAAGAGCAGAGAGAGACCAAGGGTTGAATTTGAAATATCTAGAATTCTTTTAAAATCTGGGATTCTTGCCACAAAGCTTCCAGCGCTAAAGCCGTTAATGATAAAAGTCACAGTGATGGCTATGCGCGCACGGCCTAGGGCAAAATCCATAACTTGCGAAGTCTACTCAGTCCAGGTTAAATTATTTCTAGGCCTTTTTTCAGAAATTAGTGGTTAGGTTTGGCGGATGAAAAATTTATCTACATTTAGCAAGGTAGTGCTTGGCTTTATCGCAGGCGCTTTTGTCGCTGGCAGTGTGGCTGTGGCTGTCACTCCAGATATGCCCCCAACCAAGGTATGTGTAGATAATCGAACTAAAGCGCTTTATTCGGCAACTAATGGTAGTTGCATAAAAACTCGCACCCTAATGGAGGTTTCAGGATCTGGGGTTAATGTAGAGAGCATTGCTGCAGAAGTCTCACCCTCAGTGGTTTCGATTGCAGTTAGCGCAGCATCTGGAAGTGGCAGTGGCTCTGGAGTTATCTATCGCACAAGTGCCTCTTCATCTTTTATCATTACTAATAATCATGTTATTGAATCAGCTGCAACATCTGGCAGCGTAAGAGTTGAGTTAAATAATGGCGACTATGAAAAAGCCACAATTGTGGGAAGAGATAGCACTTATGACATTGCTGTTCTAAGAATTGAACGCGGAAACCTAAAGGTAATATCAGTTGGCAACTCAAACAGTTTAGTAATTGGAGAACCAGTTGTTGCATTTGGTTCTCCGCTTGGATTATCAGGAACTGTAACTAGTGGAATTGTGTCAGCCTTAAATAGACCTGTTACGACAGGAAGCTTAGGCGCAGAATCATTTATTGATGCAATTCAAACTGATGCAGCAATTAATCCTGGAAACTCAGGAGGTCCTTTAGTTGATGGAACTGGAGCGCTAGTAGGAATTAACTCTGCTATTGCCACTCTCAGTTCTGGAACATCTGGATCTATCGGGCTTGGATTTTCGATTCCTATCAATCAGGCAAAGCGAGTTGTTGATGAAATTATCGCTACTGGGAAATCATCTAGACCGTTTCTAGGCGTTAATTTTGATTCTAGCTATACCGGGCTTGGTGCAAAGATTTTGCGTTTAGTTGCCGGTGAAGCTGCAGAGAAGGCAGGAATTCCAGCCGGTGCTGTTATTAGAGAGATTGAGGGAAAGAAAATCAATGATCTGATAACTGCCATTGTCAGAGTCCGCTCCTTTGCCCCCGGCGAGAGCATTAAAGTCACAGTAGATATGCCTGGCGGAGGATCAAAGACCTTCGTGGTGGTGCTGGGCAGGGCCGACTCACAATAATCGGGAGTTTTAAAGCTAAGTTCATTTAACACCTGATAAGTTAAGGCTTATTCGCAGCGCTACTAGTGAATGGGGAAGTGTTTTGGCCGACGAGCACAACGAAGATGAAGTTAATGATGAAATCATTACTGAAGAAATGTTGTGGGAAAGAATTCCTGAAACTCAAGGCGTAGATCGAGCCAGTACTTATTACGAATTAAGCGCACGAATTTATGCTCGTGGCCAATACGATGAAGCCCTAGCTCTTGCCGAAACAGCTCGCGATATTTATTCAGAGCTTGGAACTTCAGCCCCTAGCGAGGGGTTAGCGCAGGCTTATTCAGCGATTGGGTATAACTTAAATCAATTAAAGCGAATGAATGAAGCTGCAACTGCCATGAGTAAGGCTGTGGAGTTGCTTCGAGAGAATAAATCACCAATGGCACTTGAATTAGCCTGCACTCTTGGCGAATGGTGGTTCAGTTCCAAGGAATATCAAAACACCATTGATTGCATGCAAGAGTGCGCCCGCGAACATTTAATTGATGGCAATGAGCTAGGAGCAGCGACAGACTTTCATTTAATTGGCTGTGCCTTTAGAGAACAGAAGATGTATGAAAAAGCACTTGAGGCTTTCTTTGAGGCAAGGAAATATTTTAAAGATGCTAAAGAAGTGATTCATGTTGCAAGATGCGATCAAAAAATTGCTCATTGCTATACCGAACTTGGTGATGCCGACTCTGCTTTAACTGCAGCCCAAAAGGCTGTTGATGTTTTTACAACCGCTCATGATCAACGCCGCCTGACTTATGCTTCATTTGAACTTGGTAAAGCCCAAGTTTTATCAGGTGAGGTTTATGAAGGATTAGCCACCCTAGAGCGAGTTCTAGATACTGCAGCTGAGGCCGATTCAAAAGACTTTGAATTTATTGTCTCAATTGAGCGCAGAATTGCAGCAATTCTCCATACCCTTGGCCGATCAGATGAGGCGATTGAAATTGAACGCAGAATCAAATCAGTTTCAGAGATTATTGAAGATTAGTGAGCCTGATAGACCTCTCTTTTCTTAAAGGGCGCGAGAATTTAATAATCACCATGGTCTGCTATGGCAATATCTGCCGTTCACCTATGGCGGCAGCCGTTCTTGCCAATAAAGTTGCAAAGCTGGAGAACCCAAAAGTATTTGTTGATTCCGCTGGTACTTCAAATTGGCATGTTGGGCAAGGACCAAATCCCCCATCTAAGAGAACTTGGGAGAAGGCTGGATACTCATTTGAACATATTGCGTCGCAATTTAATTACTCTCGCCTTGTAGCTGCCGATTTGGTTTTGGTGATGGATAGAGATAATCATGCAGAGGTGAGTAAATATGTCACAAGCCAGGAAGAAGAACGCAAGATCTATTGCTTAAGGCAGTTTGATCCAAGTAATCCTGATTCACTGGAGGTCCCAGATCCATACTCGCTGCCCGATTCAGCATTTGAAGAAGTTTTAGAAATGGTGGAGAGAGCAACAGATGGGCTTATAGCGCAATTACTTATGTAAATGTTGCATTGCCCAGGCATACATAGCAATAGCGCCAGCAGCAGAGGCATTCATAGACCTAGTTGAGCCATATTGCTTGATTGATAAGACTTGGCTACAGACTGCAACTGCTTCATCAGACATTCCAGCTCCTTCTTGACCGAGAAATAACACAGATTCTTTAGGCAATTTAGCGCTCTCTAACGGCTTGGAAATCTCTAAATTATCAATACCGATGATCTCCACTTTATTATCATCAGCCCAGCTTTTGAATTCAGCAATGGTGGCATGGTGAATGACAGTTAAATACTTATCTGTGACCATTGCCCCGCGCCGATTCCAATCTCGTTTTCCAACAATATGAACGCTCGCTACATTGAAAGCATTAGCAGTTCTTACCACCGAGCCAATATTCAAATCGTGTTGCCAATTCTCAATCGCTATTCGAAGGCTATGTCGTTTGGTATTTAATTCATCTACGATTGCTTCAACTTTCCAGTAACGATATTTATCAAGCACATTACGGCGATCCCCATTTTCAAGTAGTTCAGGATCGAAATGTTCATCACTGGGCCAAGGCTTGGGATGAGGGCCTACTCCTACAACTGGATAGAACTCACCGGGACCTATCTCGCCAGGAGGCAAGCTCATAAATTTCTTACCAATTTCTTGGCTTGATCAACAATTCTTCTCTCATGCTCTTTTAGCTCATGACCAGGGTAATTATTTCCATGGGCAAATGGATCAACTAGCTTCTTGACTCCACTTAGCTCCTCTAAAACAAAGAGTCCACAAAATGGCGCATATGAGGCGCTATATCCACCTTCATGGGTCATCATTAATTTCCCTGAACAAACTTGGTTAGCCACATCCATCAGCTTTCTAGTCATCACTCGATAACCTTCAGCAGTGACCAACATTCTTCCTAATGGATCATAAACTGACGAATCAAAACCTGAAGCAACAGCGATAATATCTGGCTTAAATTGCTTGATTGCAGGAATTACAACTTCATCAAATGCGTAGTAATACCCACCATGGCCTGTTCCTGGCGGAAGTGGAATGTTGATATTAGTTCCAACTCCAACAACATCAACGCCGCCTGTGTCATGGGGATATAGCTGATCTTGGTGAAGTGAGATCGTCAATACACTTGAATCGTTTAAGAAAATTGATTCAGTGCCATTTCCATGATGAACATCCCAGTCAACTACGGCCACGCGTAGATCCTTATTATGAGTCTTCTTTGCTACTGCAATAGCAACTGCAAGATTTGAAAAGATGCAATAACCCATCCCGGTTTGAGAGACTGCATGATGACCTGGCGGTCTAATTAGTGCATATCCATTATCAACATCACCGTTTAGGACTGCTTCAAATAATTCAATTGCTCCACCTGCGGCCATAGCAGCAATTTCATATCCACCTTTAGCAAATGGCGTTGTTAAATCACCACCATCGCC
>DDYK01000061.1:16867-27475 GCA_002347935.1 Actinobacteria bacterium UBA2236 | reverse complement strand
CCGTGGCTAGCTCTGTCTCGCTTGCAGCTCGTACCGGAATTCGAATTAAATGTTCAATCAACCCTGAAACTACAACTAATTCATGGATTCTCTTCTTAGTCTCAGGATTCTCATAATTCATGTATGGCTGCAAGCCTGCTCCAGGATCAGAGGGCATATCTCCAACAAATGTGCCTGTGTCGTGCCATCCAAAAATCTCATGATAAACATAACCAGTACGCATAGGCTCAAGCCTAAAGCCAAGTTGGTGAAATGACTATTACGCTTTCATCTATGGCTAAATCAAGAGTGGCTATTTTTCTAGCACTACTTCTAGCTATTAACCCATTAGAGGCATCAGCTCTTCAGAGCCTGGATAAATATGTAAATAGTAAACACCTTGCTGCCCCGGGCTTACTTATCCTCAATGCTCTAGATGGGCAAGTACTTGCAGCCAACTCTCCAGATTCACTTCGTGTTCCAGCATCAGTTCTAAAACTAGTTTCATCAACTGCAGCACTTCACTTTTTGGGGGCAGAGAGAAGGTATGTGACAAGCATTTTTGCAACAGAGCGTAAAGATGCCTATCTAATTAAAGGCTCACTAGATCCTTGGATGAGTAGCAATCTCACCCTAGCAAAGAAGAATGGTCAGAAATATCTACCATCACTTATTACTAAAGCAAACCCAGAAAATAGAAAAAAGATAACTCTTTATTACACAAGTCTCTTTGAAAAGGATCGGTATGACCTAAGTCTAAATCTAAAGAGAAAAGGTATTAAAGCCACATTTAAGAAAGTAGATTCAGCAAAAGCTATGCAACTAGCGAAAGAGGAGATCGCATCACTTACCTCTCTGCCTCTTTCTGAAATGGTCAAATTTGTAACTCTTTACAGCGATAACACCCTAGCCAATCGCCTAGCAATGGCAGCAGCGCGCGAGATTGGATTTGAAAGAACGAGTGAGGGGCTAACTAAAACTTTTGTATTGGCTCTGGAAGAACTTGGGGTTAATACCCAAGGCTTAAAAGCAAAAGATGGCAGTGGCCTAGATAAGGATAATCGGCTCTCAGCACAAACCGTTGTTGAGTTATTAACAAAAGTAAGAGAAAACCCAAAGTATCAAGCTATTTATGAAGGACTTCCAGTAGCTGGCGTAAGTGGGACGCTAAAGAAAAGATTTATTGAAGATGGCCCTGGGGCTGTCGGAAAAGTGAAAGCTAAGACCGGTTGGCTTAGAAATACAGTAACTCTTGCAGGCTATGCAAAGTCAGCAGATAAGGAGTATGTATTTGCGATTTTAGCTGATGGGATTAATCCAACGCTTACTTCGCGAAATAGAGCTAGAGCTGTGATGGATCGATTACTTGAAGCTATTGTGATTGGGAATCACTAAAGACTTTAATTGAGCCGCCATAGCAAGCAACCCAAACTCTCTGCTGTAATTTTTCGTAAGTCACACCAATGGGCCTGCTGCAGACATTGATTTTCTGCAAGACCTTAAAGTCACTCACTCTCACCTTAGCCAGGGTGTTGCTTGTGTAATTGACGACATAGAGCGCGCTGCCATCAGCTGAGATATCAAGGCTGCGCGCTGCAGAACCGGTCTTAACTGATTTCACAACTTTGTTGGTAGATAAGTCAAAGGCGATTACGCGCCCTGCTGAATTAAGGGTGGCATATAAATAAGCATTGTCAGGAGATAGAACTAATGCCCTTGGATTTGAGCCTACGCTTAGAAGCTCTTTTTCGAAATTTACAAGATTTATTCTATGAACTACTGAGCCCCCCATCTGAGCAACATATGCATATTGCGAGTCTTTTGAGATAGTAATTCCTCTAGGGTATGGGCCAATCTTTATAGTTTTCACAACTTTTCCAAGCTCTGTTGAAACGATTGAAAGGTCATATGAGCACCAGTTACTCACCAATACAAATTTGTTATCGGGGCTAACTTCAACAACTTTAGGAACTACCCCTACCTTGTAGGCGGCATCGATAGACCATGACTCAGTATTAATGCGATAAAGAAAAGATCGGTCATAGTTATCACTCGGATTACAGTTATCAGTGCCTTCTCTATTAAAGCCTTTGCCATACATCGCATAATTTGTTACATATAAATGCTTACCATCAGGTGAGAATGCCCCTTCTACTGGTGCACCTCGATGAAGTCCGGAATAACCTTTGATGCCAAGGTCCTTAAGGTTTACTTGATCCGATATGGATTTCACTAATTCAAGATTTCGAGCATCATAAATTGTCACGCTATGGCTATACATCATGTTGTGGGCAGAGACAAAGCCAGTATTGGATGAGCGCACCGATTTAGGCGAGATATCACCAGTAATAGTGGCTTCCAGTTTTAACTTAAAGCTTTCAGATAATGGCTCTGCAGAAGCTGAAATTGCGCTGGCAAATATAAGGTTGAGAGATATAGCCCACGCCCAGTAGATACGCACCAGTGCAATCTACAGGGTAATCTCAAGACATGATTTCACCATATATCGCGCTAATGAAATTGCGTGTAGTGGAATTATTGTTAGTGACTACTCTTCCGGCGCTCTTTCTGGCAGCAGGTGGCGTTCCGCCGCTTGGAATCTCACTTGCAACCCTTCTTGGTGGAACATTGGCAGCTGGCGCTGCTAACGCATTTAATATGATAATTGAATCTGATATTGATCAATTAATGGATAGAACATCTAAACGTCCGATTGTTAATAAAGAGGTAAGCGAGAATCAAGCCTTTGCCTTTGCAACGGCGCTAACTGTCCTATCTCTTTCTATTTTTTGGATTTTTACCAATCCTTTAGCTACGGCTTTAACCATTGGCGCCATCACTTTCTATGTATTTGGCTACACCGTAGGTCTGAAGCGGCGCACCTCCCAGAATATTGTCTGGGGCGGGATTGCAGGGTGTATGCCAGTTTTAATCGGATGGGCAGCAGTTGCAAACTCTCTAAATAGCACAGCTTTTCTATTCTTTATGGTTATCTTCTTTTGGACTCCTCCCCATTTCTGGGCCCTAGCTATTAAATATAAAAATGACTATGCAGCAGCAGGAATTCCGATGCTTCCAGTCGTTGCTCCAATTGCCAAAGTTGAACAGCAGATGTGGTTTCACACCATCGCAATGTTTGCCACTTCTTACCTAACGCTCTATTCAGCTGCCTTGCCAGCCTGGAGTTATATTGCAAATACCGCCCTTGCTATCTTCTTTGCAATACAGATGTTTAGCCTTAAGGGCTCGCAGATCGAAAAGTCTGCAGCAAAGATATTTCATGGCTCAATTACCTACTTAAGCCTTTATTCCATTCTCTTGGTTGCTGCAATATTCATCACTTTTTAACTGACACACCTACTTTCCTCCTGCATTTCTCAGCCTTGGCCTTTATCCTTTAACTCAAAGCAACTGACCCCCAATCCCCAGGGAGCCATGAATTGAGATCTAAACGAGCACGCTTTATAGCGCTCTCCACCTGTTTTTTGCTTCTCATCGCCCATAGCCCTGCCTATGGCAAGACTCCCAAGCCAACTCTTGCTCAGATCGAAGCTGCAAAGAAAGCTGAAGCAGAGAAAAAGAAAATCGCAGATGCTGCCGCCTCCAAATTAAGTAAAGCAAATTTAACCTTAAAACAATTAACAGCAGTAGCCAATGCAGCGAGAGCAAAATATGAAGCGGCGAAAAGAGAGCTAGCAATAGCAACTAAAGAAGCTGAATCTGCAGCAGCAGCTTATAACGTTGCGGTGGGTGAAGTTAAAGCTGCTCATGATTCCATAGGTCGCCTCGCCACTAATGCCTACATCATGGGAGGGGGATTTACTGATTTGAATTCAGTGCTCCACTCTGATGGTCCACAAGATCTAATTGATCGGCTTTCAACTCTAGATACTCTTGGAAATCAAAACACTCAAGCGTTATTTAGATTTAAGGCAGCAGAGGAGGCAGCTGCAAAAGCAAAGAAAGCTGCGGATAACGCCAGAGCTGCACAAGAGGTAGCGACTGAAAAAGTAGAAGAAACTAAAATTGAAGCAGATGCTGCTAGAAATGCCCAGCAAAAAGAAGTAGATAAACTTCAAAAGATTCAAGATGAGGTGTTAAAAGAGCTCAACGCAGCAAGAAAGACACGTGTAACTCTTGAGCAACAGCGACAACTGGCGCTATTAGAAGAAGCAAATGCAAATATTGCAACTAACACCAATATCTACACCAAAGTCTGGCCTGATGCAGGGTTTAAAGGGCGGAGCACTTCTCGTTCCACTCCAGAGATGCGAGCCGAGGCTGTTGCTTTTGCCAAGAAACAAGTTTTAGCCAGAAAACCATATATTTGGGGCGATGAAGGTCCAAATGCTTTTGATTGCTCTGGTCTAGTTTATGCCGCATATCGCGCAGCAGGACTTAGTTGGCCAAATTGGGATCGCCTCAATTCATCTCTTTATTTCAGTTACACCAAGCATGTTCCTTTAAGTCAATTAGAGCCAGGTGACCTACTTTTCTATTCCTATAAAGGAACGGTTAATACGATTCATCACATCACGATCTACGCTGGAGATGGAATGATGTGGGAGGCAAACTCCAAAGATAAAGGCCTACTTTTCTCCAATATCTACAGCATTAAGGGATTAATGCCATATGGAGGCCGGGTCTAGGGCGATTACCCTTAGCCTCATGGCCGAAGCCACCCCGCTCTATCAGATCCGTCTTGCTGTCAGATCTGAATTAGAAGATATCGCGCCAGGTGAGAGCGTCTTAGTTGCTGCTTCTGGGGGAGCAGATTCATCAGCTCTTGCTGCAGCGCTGTTATTAGAGTGTCAAGCAAAATCAATAAAGGTAATTGCGCTAATTATTGATCATGGATTGCAGAAAAATTCAGCAGATGTCACCCATGAGACAAAGCGAACGCTTACAAAAATTGGTTATGAAAATGTTGAAATTAGAAGAGTTGCTGTTGAAATTACAGATGGCTTAGAAGCCTCAGCAAGAAGAGCTCGCTATCAAGCTTTAGGCGATGTTGCAGACTCTCACAACGCAGTTGCCATTTTTCTGGGACATACTAAAGATGATCAAGCAGAGACAGTACTACTTGGACTTGCAAGAGGTTCTGGATCCCGCTCACTTGCCGGGATGGCAGCAAGAGTTGATCGATATCGCAGACCACTTCTTGCAATTACTAGAGCTCAGACAGAGGCAGCATGCCAAGAAGTTGGAATCAAGTTCTGGCAAGATCCTCATAACCAATCAATGGAATTCACCAGGGTGAGAGTGCGCGAAGTAGTTCTTCCGACAATGGAGAAAGAAATTGGCCCTGGCATTAGCGACGCTCTGGCAAGATCGGCTAAGTTGCTACGAGATGATGCCGACGCACTTGACGATTTAAGCGATGAAATCTTTTCTCAATTAGAGCCAGCTTCTCTAGATATCTCAAAGCTTGAATCACAGCCTCGGGCGATTAGAACTAGAATCTTGAGAAGAGCTATCTATCTAGCTGGAGCCCCACAAGGCTCACTTTCAGCTGAGCATATTGAGCCTGTTGAGTCCCTCATCACAGCCTGGAAGGGTCAAGGGGCTATCTCACTGCCTGGTGGTGTGACCGTAGCTCGAATTTCGGGCAGACTTTCGCTCTCCAAAAGCAGGGGGCAGGAATAGTTGAACTTAGTCGAGAGGGCGAAGAGTGGATTTGGAATCAGTTAAAGGCGAGATTGAACGCGTAGTTGTAACTGATGAACAATTACAAGCCCGCTTAAAAGAGATAGCTGCTGAAATTGAAGCAGATTACAAAGATGAAGATCTATTACTCATTGGCGTATTAAAAGGCGCAGTGATGGTGATGGCAGATCTATCGCGCTATATCAATAGACACCTAGATATGGATTGGATGGCCGTTTCATCCTATGGCTCTGGAACTAAATCATCGGGTGTGGTAAGAATTATGAAAGATTTAGATAAAGACATTACTGGAAGAAATGTCTTAATCGTTGAAGACATTGTTGATACTGGCCTAACACTTGATTGGTTAAGCGCCAACCTNNTTTGATATTCCGAAAGATTTTGTAATCGGCTACGGACTTGATTTTAATGAGAAGTATAGAAACCTTCCCTTTGTTGCCGTGCTTGCTAAGCACATGTATGAGTAAAAATGGCCGATAAGAGATTAAAAATAAAACCACCAAAGCTTCCAGTTAAGCCTGGCAAGAAGCAAGCGCCGCAGAAGTTGCTCAGGCGCCCTTTATTCTGGATTTTGGTTGCAATTGTTGGCGTTACGATCTTTGGTCAGATTTCATCCGGCAGTAATCAATTCACCAAGATCGACACCTCAGAGGCCATGGCGGCAATTACTCGAGGAGATGTTGAATCAGCCAATATCGTTGACCGAGATCAGAAGATTCAATTAATTCTCAAGCCTGGAGTTGCTATCAGTGGAGCTACCAAGGTTGAGGCTTCTTATGTCACAGGGCAAGAGCCAATTCTGATTGATTTACTTACAGCAAATCAGCCTGCAAAAGAGTGGGATGTAACGGTTCCTAAGACCAACATTCTGGTCTCGATCCTCTTTACCCTAGCCCCAATCCTTCTCTTGGCGTTTTTACTTCTGTTTTTCATGAGTCAATCCCAAGGAGGATCAAGAGTATTTTCATTTGGTCGCTCCAGGGCCAAGCTTCATGACAATGAAGTTCCGCAAGTCACCTTTGCTGATGTTGCAGGAGCTGATGAAGCAATTGAAGAGTTTAAAGAGATTAAAGATTTCCTAGCAGAACCGAAGAAATATCAGGAGATCGGGGCAAAGATTCCTAAAGGCATTCTTTTATTTGGCCCTCCTGGAACTGGCAAGACTCTTCTTGCTAGAGCTGTGGCAGGGGAGGCAAAAGTTCCTTTCTATTCCATCTCAGGTTCTGACTTTGTTGAAATGTTTGTTGGTGTTGGAGCCGCTCGCGTAAGAGATTTATTTACTCAAGCAAAAGCAAATGCCCCAGCAATTATCTTTGTTGATGAGATTGATGCAGTTGGTCGACATCGCGGCGCTGGAATGGGCGGCGGCCATGATGAACGCGAACAGACTTTAAATCAATTATTGGTTGAAATGGATGGCTTTGAAGCTAATCAGCAAGTAATACTTATTGCTGCAACAAATAGACCAGATATTTTAGATCCAGCGTTACTTCGCCCAGGAAGATTTGATCGCCAAATTGGCGTGGATCGACCAGATGTAAAAGGGCGCGAGGCAATAATTAAAGTTCATTCCAAGAATAAGCCTTTAGAGAAGAACCTCGATGTCTTGGCTATAGCTCGGAGAACTCCAGGATTTACCGGAGCAGATTTAGCCAATGTTTTAAATGAAGCAGCCCTATTAACCGCAAGAGAAAACCGCAAGGTAATTTCATCAACAGATGTCGATGAGGCAATTGATCGCGTGATGGCTGGACCACAGCGTAAATCAAGGCTTATGAGCGAGGAGGAGCGCAGAGTCACTGCCTATCATGAAGGTGGCCACGCTCTAGTTGCTCACGCCCTTCCTCACACCGATCCAGTCCACAAGATAACAATCTTGCCAAGAGGGCGAGCACTTGGATACACCATGGTCTTACCTGATGAAGATAAATACTCAACAACGAGAAATCAGATGCTTGATCAACTTGCCTACACAATGGGTGGAAGAGCTGCAGAGGAATTGGTCTTTCATGACCCAACTACAGGAGCATCTAACGATATCGAGAAAGCAACTGCGCTTGCTCGCGCCATGGTTACTCAATATGGAATGACTGAGAAGTTAGGTGCTATCAAGTTAGGAAGCGGCGATGCTGCTCCATTTATGGGAAGAGATTACGGACATCAAAGAGATTATTCAGAAGAGTTAGCAGCAACTATTGATCAAGAGATTAAATCCTTAATAGGTCAGGCTCACGAAGAAGCTTATGAAATCTTGATTGAGAATCGCTCGATTCTTGATGCTTTAGTCGAAGAACTATTAGAGAAGGAAACATTGCAGAAGGAAGAAATTGAAGTAATCTTCAAGCATGTCGCCTCAAGACCTAAGCGACCAGCCTGGACAGGATCAGCCTCACGAATTCCCTCTCGCATTCCACCGGTTGCAATTAAGGCAAGAGCAAATAGCAAAAGCGATGAAGGTGTAAAGCGAAAGAAAAAATCACCTTCAAAAGAATCTTAGTTAAATGAGTAAATCCTTTGATCAGGATAGAGCTGAGCGAGCAATTAGCGAGCTACTTGCAGCACTCGGTGAAGACCTTGAGCGTGAGGGGCTGCGGGATACTCCAAAGCGAGTGGCAAGAGCTCTAAAGGAGAACTTTCAAGGGCTCTATCAAGATCCAAAAGATGTATTGACCACCACTTTTGATCTAGGCCATGAAGAGCTGATAATTGTTAAAGATATTGAGGTTTACTCACATTGCGAGCATCATTTAACGCCTTTTTTTGGCATCGCTCACATCGGTTATATCCCAGGAGAATCAGGAAAAGTAACCGGCTTATCCAAGCTAGCCAGACTCGTAGATCTCTATGCCAGACGCCCTCAAGTTCAGGAGAGGCTAACAACTCAAATTGCAGATTCTATGGTGGAAATTCTTCAACCAGGTGGGGTGATTGTAATTATTGATTGCGAGCATCTCTGTATGTCAATGCGAGGAGTTAGAAAGTCACAAGCAAGAACGGTTACCAGCGCCGTTCGCGGGATGTTAAGAGATCCAGCAACTAGAGCTGAGGCAATGAGTTTAATTACTGGTAAATAATTATGAGCACTTTAGTAATGGGAATTTTAAATACCACCCCTGATTCCTTTGCTGACGGTGGCAAGCATTTCAGAATCGAAGATGCCCTAAAGCGTGCAGATGAAATGATTGCTGAAGGAGTAGACATAATTGATATTGGCGGCGAGTCGACAAAACCTGGGTCTGAGCGAATTACTGAAGATGAAGAGAGAAGGAGAGTTTTTCCGGTAATAAGTGAGTTGGTAAAAAAAGAAGTTGCTCTCTCAATTGATACCACTAGATCAAGCATTGCTAAAGAGGCAATCAAATTAGGCGTCGAGTATGTAAATGATGTTAGTGGCGGGTTAGCAGATGAGAAGATGTATAAAGTAATTGCTGAAAATCCTAAGGTTCAATATATAGCAATGCACTGGAGAGCCCACTCAAAGAATATGCAGGAGCATGCCAAATATTTCGATGTAGTTAAAGAAGTAAGAGAGGAGCTAGAAAATAGAGTTGAATCAGCGATTTCATCAGGAGTTAATCCTGATCAACTAATAATCGATCCAGGTATCGGTTTTTCTAAGTTAGCCGAACACAATTGGGAGCTATTGAGAAACCTTGATCGACTGGCGCTTCTGGGCTATCCGATACTAATTGGAGCCTCAAGAAAGCGATTTTTGGGAGAACTTACTGGTTCAAGTAATACTGAAGATCGAGAGGCAGCTTCAATTGCGATAACTGCAATGGTGGCAAAACAGAATATTTGGGCGGTTCGCACCCACTCAGTAAAACCTCATAAAGATGCCATTGCAACTGTTAATTCATTTGCCAAAGATAGAGTCTCTACATGAGCGACAAGATATCAATAACAGGAATTCAAGCTCTTGGTTATCACGGCCTTTTAGAAGATGAGAGAAAAAACGGACAACTCTTTATTGTTGATGTGCAAGCAGAGCTAGACCTTTCGAAAGCTGGCGAAAGTGATGATATAGACAATAGTGTTGATTACAACGCACTAGCTGTATTGATTCATAATGAAATCACCGGCCCTGCCTTTAATCTTATTGAAAGCTTGGCTTATCGTATCGGCATTAAGGCCTTAGATACTTTTAAAGCGATAGATGAAATAGAAGTCACGGTTCATAAACCTAATGCTCCAATTGAAGTTAGTTTTGCAGATGTGTCAGTAAGCATAAAAGTAAAGCGATGAGAGTAGTTATAGCCCTCGGTGCAAATCTTGGAAACCCTAGAGCGCAATTAGACAGGGCAATAGAAGCTCTTGGAGAAGTAATTAAAATTGACGCAATTTCTTCCTTTTATGAGACTAAACCTTTTAGAGTTAATGAAGAACAACCAAATTACCTAAACGCAGTATTGATTGCCGAGACTGATTTAACGGCTGAACAATTAATGAAGCAGCTCCTAGCTATTGAAGAGCGTCTTGGCAGAAAAAGAAGCACCCTTAACGCTGCCCGCACAATTGATATAGACATTATTGATTATCAAGGAATGGTAATTACTAGTCAGAATTTAATCCTTCCTCATCCAAGGGCGTATGAGAGGGAGTTTGTTTTGCGGCCTTGGTTAGAAATTGATTCAGAGGCGCATTTAGTTGGTTTTGGAGCGGTAAAAGAGCTTTTGGCCGCCCTGAATTAGCGGGGTAGACTTGTCATCGCCTGGTACCACTAGCGGACTGGAGCTGTAAATACGGTGAAAGAAGTAGACCTGCTAACCGACCTTGATAGCCCATGCGCACTTGTCCCCACCATGGGAGCACTTCACGCTGGCCATCAATCATTAATTAAGCGCGCCCGCGAGTTAGCAGACGAGGTAGTTGTTTCGGTATTTGTTAATCCTCTTCAGTTTGAAAACACAGACGATCTAGCAAATTATCCAAGCACTCCAAGAGATGATCGTGAATTAGCCA
>DDYK01000061.1:3106-16819 GCA_002347935.1 Actinobacteria bacterium UBA2236 | reverse complement strand
AAGCTCTCATCAGGTTCGGTTGGAAAGCGCTTTGAAGGAGTTAATCGCCCTGGTCACTTTGACGGAGTATTAACGGTAGTCAATCGCCTCTTTGAATTGATCCGACCAAAATATGCAATCTTTGGTGAGAAAGATTTCCAGCAACTCTTTCTTATTAAAGATATGGCAGCAAGACTTCATCCTGAGATTGAGATAATTGCTGCGCCAACTATTAGAGAGAGTAGCGGCCTTGCTCTCTCATCGAGAAATGTTAGATTAAGTGAAAAAGGACTTAAGAGCGCTGAGGTAATCTCAAAGGTGTTAAGAGTGGCCAGCAATGAATCAAGCCTTGCTAGCGCTCGTCAAGCTTTAAAGCAGATAGAAAGTGAGACTTCATTCACTTTAGATTACGCCGAGATAATTGATGAAGAGAGTTTTCAAGTTGCAGATGAATCAAGTATTAAGACTCGTGCAATTATTGCAGGCTGGATTGAGGGCGTTAGATTGATTGATAATATGGCGATGCAGAACTCTCTGGTGCGGGCATGAGACTTAAAGCTCCACTTCCTGGCTGGCGAGCCCAAGCCGATGTCGTAGTTATTGGCTCAGGTGTTGCGGGCCTTACTACTGCGCTGCAGATTCGAGCCCATAATCTCTCCGTATTACTAGTAACTAAATCATCTATTGATGCGGGATCAACAAAGTGGGCGCAAGGCGGAATTGCTGCAGCTCTTGGGCCTGGAGATTCACCAAGCCAACATGAAGAAGACACCCTTGTTGCTGGCGCAGGTCTATGTGATCTAGCTGCAGTAAAAGTATTGGTCAGCGAAGGACCTGAGGCGGTTAGAAAATTAATTGCAAGGGGCGCTGTCTTTGATAAATCAGAGACTGGAGAAATTGCTCTAACTAGAGAAGGGGGACACTTAAGAAATCGAATTCTTCATGCTGGAGGTGATGCAACAGGAGCGGAAGTATCAAGAGCTCTACTTGCAGCAGTCTCTGATGATCTTGGAATTGAAGTAATTGAACATGCTCTGGTTTTAGATGTCCTAAAAAGTAGTAGCGGAAGAGTATGCGGCGTTACCTTGCATGTTATTGGTGAAGGTAGTCGAGATGGCGTAGGTGAGGTATTAGCAAAAGCTGTAGTGCTAGCAACTGGCGGGCTAGGTCAGGTTTATTCTCAAACGACTAATCCATCGGTTTCAACCGGTGATGGAGTTGCACTGGCTTTGAGAGCAGGAGCAGAGGTCTCTGATGTGGAATTTATTCAATTTCATCCAACAGTTCTATATATCGGCGAAGGTTCAAAAGGTCAGCAGCCCCTAATTTCAGANNCCTCGCGATGTTGTTGCAAAAGAAATATCACGCCAGATGGAGATTACTCATAGCCAACATGTCTGGCTAGATGCAAGAGGTATTAAAGAATTCTCAGAACGTTTTCCAACAATCTATGCATCATGTAAAGAAATAGGCATTGATCCAGGAAGAGATTTGATTCCAGTTGCTCCAGCTTCTCACTACGCCTCAGGTGGAGTAAGAACAGATTTGAATGGTCACAGCTCAGTTGATGGCCTCTATGCAGTTGGTGAAACTGCTTGCACAGGTGCCCATGGAGCAAATCGCCTCGCTTCAAACTCTTTATTAGAGGGCTTGGTATTTGGCGCTCGAATCGCTGAAGATATTGCTGCAAACCAACTACCCCAAGAGCATCCAGTTGCTCAGGACTCTTTTGACTTTCTCCTCTCGCCTTCTATTCGCGGCGAGCTGCAGAGAGCTATGTCAAAAGGAGCCGGTGTAGTTAGAAGTGAAGCTTCACTTAAAGAGACTCTAAGAACTTTGGAGAGACTAAAAGGCGCAGCAACTATTTATGCCAGCGTTGATGCTTGGGAGACTACAAATCTATATCTTCTAGCAACTGCTATTGCGCGCTCAGCACTTGAAAGATGTGAATCTAGAGGATCTCATTACCGCCAAGATTATCCAGAGAGCTCAAGTACTTGGATAAAACGAATTACTCAAAAACTAGCAAGCGATGGCTCCTGGAGCTCAAAGATTACGGAGGTTAATAGTGATCTCACAATCGTTAAGTAAGTTGATAAGTGATCAAGGTTTAAACCCTGATGCAATCAACAGTAAGGTCAGCGAAGCTCTTTCAGAGGATTCATATGCTGATGATCTGACTAGTCAAGCAACGATTACCCAATCCCAGGTGAGCAAGGCAAGCTTTGTGACAAGAAAGAGTGGAGTTATTGCTGGATCTCTAGTTGCTGCAGCCGTTCTGGAACAATGTGGAATTAAAGAATATGAATTATTGATTAATGACGGTCAAGAAGTTAGCGCTAACACTGTACTAATCCGTTTAAGCGGCGATACCAGAGCAATACTTAAAGCCGAGCGGACTGCGCTGAACTTCCTCTCTCATCTCTCTGGCATTGCAACTCTTACAAAGCTCTGGGTCAAGGAAGTTTCATCGAGCGCTGCAGCAATTCGCGACACTAGAAAAACCACACCAGGACTTCGAGAGCTTGAGAAATACGCAGTTCGTATGGGTGGAGGTTTAAATCATCGAATGAGCCTTAGTGATCAAGCGTTAATCAAAGATAATCACATTGCGGCAGCAGGCTCTGTTAGCGAGGCTATTAATCGAGTTAAGAAAGCTGCTCCGGGTGCACTTATTGAAGTTGAAGTTGATACCTTGGAACAGCTAAAGGAAGCTCTGGAATGTAGCGTTGAAATAGTGCTTCTAGACAATATGAGTATTGAACAGACTAAAGCAGCTGTTGAAATTGCAAGAGGATCAAATACCAAACTTGAATCATCGGGCGGTCTCAAACTTGAAAACGTTGCAGCTTATGCTGCAACCGGCGTTAATTACTTAGCAGTAGGCGCTTTAACCCACTCAGCCCCAGTACTAGATATCGGATTGGACTTCTAGATGTTACTAACTATTGATATCGGAAATACTAATACCGTCCTTGGAATCTTTGCTAAGGAAAAATTAATCGATACCTGGAGAGTTAAAACTGATGCTAGAGATACTGCGGATGAATTATGGTTGCAGTATCGCTCACTAATCACCGGTTACGAGTTAAGTGGGCTTTCAATCTGCTCCACAGTTCCTTCAATACTTAGAGAAGCAAGAGCCATGATTAATCGCCACTTTCAAGATCTGCCGACAACCATTATTGAGCCTGGGGTAAAAACTGGCGTTCCACTTCTTGTTGATAATCCCAAGGAAATTGGAGCAGATCGAATTGTTAATACCCTTGCTGCTCACTCGCTTTATGACCAAGGTGCATGCATAGTTGTTGACTTTGGAACTTCTACTAATTTTGATGTTGTTTCACCAAAAGGTGAGTTCTTAGGAGGGGCGCTAGCTCCAGGAATTGAAATTTCTGTTGAGGCGCTAGCAACAAGAGCTGCGCAATTAAGAAAAGTAGAATTAGTTAAGCCTAAGTCAGTAATTGGCAAAAACACAGTAGAGGCGCTTCAATCCGGAACCATCTATGGATTTGCAGGCCAAGTTGATGGCCTTGTTTCGCGTATTAGTGATGAGCTAGATGCGCTCTATCCAGATAACGAGAAGATCTCAGTGATAGCAACCGGTGGGTTAGCGCCATTAGTGCTGGGAATTTCAGAGACTATTGATTATCACCAACCTGATTTAACCCTTATCGGCCTACGTCTTGTGCACGAGAGGAATGGTTAGACTTATCAGCACTATGTCTGAGAGCGACCTTCCTGAGCAATTAAGAATTAGGCGCGAAAAGCGCGAATCACTACTTAGTCGCGGCATAGCCCCATATCCGGTAGCAGTTAATCGAACTGCCTCCTTAAGAGAAATCCGCGAGAGATTTAAGGATCTAGCAACAGATAGCCCATCTGGAGTAATTGAGAGCGTNNCTTCAAGCGATGTTTTCGCTAGATAAAGTTGGGGAGGAAGTTTTAGAGAGCTGGAAGAGTGATATCGATTTAGGCGATATCGTAAGTGTCACTGGCGAAATAATTACTTCAAAGCGTGGAGAATTATCAATCCTTGCTAACTCCTATCAATTGGCCTCTAAAGCTCTACGTCCACTTCCGAATGAACATAATCCGCTGAACGAAGAGACGCGTGTGCGCCAAAGATATGTGGACTTAATAGTCAGACCTGAGGCAAGAGTTAACGCAAGAATTAGACCAAAAGTTCTTAAGTCAGTTAGACAGACCTTTGATAAGTATGACTTTATTGAAGTTGAGACTCCAATGCTTCAAGTAATGCATGGAGGAGCAGCGGCAAGGCCCTTTAAAACCTTTAGTAATGCCTACGATATGGACCTCTTTCTAAGAATTGCTCCTGAGCTATTCTTAAAAAGATGCGTGGTAGGCGGTATTGAAAAAGTCTTTGAAATAAATAGAAATTTCAGAAATGAAGGAGCTGATTCCAGCCACTCCCCAGAATTTGCAATGCTTGAGATGTATTGGGCCTATGCCGATTGGCAGAATATGAAATCTCTAACCCAAGAGATTATTCAAAATGCAGCTCTTGCAATCTTTGGTTCTCACAAAGTCCAGCATCATGATGGACGAATTAGTGATCTAGGCGGTGAATGGAGAGAGCTAGATTTCTATAGCGCTATTTCAGAGGCTGCAGGATTAACTGTCACTCCAGCTACAAGTAGGCAAGAGCTAGTAAATATTGCTGAAAAAGCTGGCCTAAAAGTTGATCCAGCCTGGATTAATGGCAAGTTAGCTGAGGAAATCTTTGAACACTTCTATAGCGGCAAGTTAAATACCCCAACCTTTGTTATGGGATTTCCAGTTGATACCTCACCATTAGTTCGTGAACATCGCAGCGTTAAGGGAATTGCTGAGAAGTGGGATCTTTATATCGATGGCTTTGAGTTAGCCACCGGATATAGCGAATTAATCGATCCTGTGATCCAAAGAGATCGCCTACTAGAGCAAGCAAAACTTGGCGCAAAAGGTGATCTAGAGGCAATGCAAGTCGATGAAGATTTCCTTCGCGCTATGGAACATGGTATGCCTCCTATGGGAGGAGTCGGGATGGGCATTGATCGACTACTGATGGCCTTAACTGGCCTTGGCATTCGAGAGACAATTCTTTTTCCATTGGTAAAGCCAGATGAGAATTAAATGAGTGCAATTGTTCGCCCCGCAAGAACTACAGATGTGAAATCGATTCGCGCAATCATCGATCAATACGCTCTACAGCGTCGTCTTCTTTCAAAAGATACGGTAAAGCTCTATGAAGATGTGCAAGAATTTTTTGTTGCAGAAAACGATGGAGAAGTTATTGGCTGTGGAGCGCTTCACGTCCTCTGGGAAGATTTAGGTGAGGTTAGAACTGTGGCAGTGGACGAAGGATTTAGAAGAAAGAAGATCGGCAATCAGATTTTAGAGGCCATCACTAATCGGGCTAATTCTCTGGGTTTGAAGAGATTATTCTGCTTAACATTTGAGACTGAGTTTTTTGCCCAAAATGGATTTCAAGTAATTGAAGGAACCCCTGTGGATGCCGATGTCTATCAACAACTCCTACGCTCCTATGATGAAGGTATTGCTGAGTTTTTAGACCTTGAAAGCGTGAAACCCAACACCCTGGGCAACACCAGAATGCTCAAAATTCTCTAATCTTTCTGGGCATAAAAACCTAAATCTGGCGGTTATAGCCCCTGCAGATTCCCATATCTAGCGCTGGTTTAAGGGTGAGAAAATAGATGTCGCATCGTTTCTCCCCTTCTTATACGCTAGAGCCAGTCCGATTTGAGTAGAAGATAGAAGGAGATGAACTGATGTTTGAGCGCTTTACCGACCGAGCCCGCCGGGTAGTAGTTCTGGCGCAAGAGGAAGCTCGCATGCTCAATCACAATTACATCGGAACCGAACATATCCTCCTTGGCCTTATCCACGAAGGAGAAGGCGTTGCTGCAAAAGGTTTAGAGTCTCTAGGAATTTCACTTGAAGCAGTTCGCTCTCAAGTTGAGGAAATTATTGGTCAGGGACAGCAAGCACCGTCAGGTCATATTCCTTTTACTCCAAGAGCTAAGAAAGTTCTTGAGCTATCACTTCGTGAGGCGCTTCAACTTGGACATAATTACATTGGAACTGAACATATTCTTCTTGGCCTAATCCGCGAAGGAGAAGGTGTAGCCGCTCAGGTATTGGTAAAACTCGGCGCAGATCTCAATCGAGTTCGTCAGCAAGTCATTCAATTACTATCTGGCTATCAAGGCAAAGAAGCAGTTGCAGCAGGACCTGCAGAGGGAACTCCATCAACATCATTAATTCTTGATCAATTTGGTCGCAATCTAACAACAGCTGCGCGCGAAGGAAAGCTAGATCCAGTAATTGGCCGTGAAAAAGAGATCGAGCGCGTGATGCAGATTCTCTCTCGCCGAACAAAGAACAACCCAGTACTAATTGGTGAACCAGGGGTTGGTAAAACAGCAGTTGTTGAAGGCTTAGCTCAAGCTATTGTTAAAGGCGATATTCCAGAGACGCTAAAAGATAAGCAGCTCTACTCACTAGATCTAGGCGCTCTAGTTGCAGGATCTCGCTATCGCGGTGATTTTGAAGAGCGCTTGAAGAAAGTATTGAAAGAGATTCGCACCAGAGGCGACATCATTTTGTTTATCGATGAGATTCACACCCTAGTTGGCGCAGGAGCAGCAGAGGGGGCAATTGATGCAGCTAGCATCCTAAAGCCAATGCTTGCTCGCGGTGAGCTCCAGACAATTGGTGCAACAACTCTTGATGAGTATCGCAAGCACTTGGAAAAGGATGCTGCTCTTGAGCGTCGCTTCCAGCCAATTCAAGTAGCTGAGCCATCACTTACTCACACTATTGAAATCCTAAAGGGCCTCCGGGATCGCTATGAGTCACACCATAAAGTTTCTATAAATGATGAGGCAATTGTTGCTGCCGCAACACTTGCCGATCGCTATATCGCAGATCGCTTCTTGCCAGATAAAGCAATTGATCTTCTCGATGAGGCAGGGTCTCGACTGCGCATTCGTAGGATGACCGCTCCACCAGAGCTACGCGCCTTTGAGGACAAAATCGCTGAGGTTAGAAAAGAGAAAGAATCAGCAATTGATGGCCAGGATTTTGAAAAGGCCGCATCACTTCGCGATAAAGAGAAGCAATTAATGGCGGAGAGATCAGAGCGTGAAAAATCTTGGAAAGCTGGAGATTTAGATGTAGTTGCTGAAGTTGATGAAGAGTTAATTGCTGAAGTTTTATCAACTGCAACAGGTATTCCAGTATTTAAGCTAACTGAAGCTGAAACATCTCGCTTGCTACGGATGGAAGATGAGCTTCACAAGAGAGTTATTGGCCAAGAGCAAGCAATCAAGGCTCTCTCGCAAGCCATTCGCCGCACTCGCGCAGGTCTAAAGGATCCAAAGCGCCCTGGTGGTTCATTTATTTTCGCAGGTCCTTCTGGAGTTGGTAAGACTGAACTTTCAAGAACTCTTGCTCAATTCCTCTTTGGTGATGAAGATGCACTCATCGCACTTGATATGTCAGAGTACTCCGAGAAGCACACCGCCTCTCGCCTATTTGGAGCTCCTCCAGGATATGTTGGCTATGACGAGGGTGGTCAATTAACTGAGAAAGTTCGTCGCCGTCCATTCTCAGTAGTGCTATTTGATGAGATTGAAAAAGCTCACCCAGATATCTTCAATTCACTCTTGCAAGTACTAGAAGAGGGTCGACTAACTGATGCTCAAGGCCGTCAAGTTGACTTCAAAAATACTGTAATAATCATGACAACTAACCTTGGAACTCGCGATATCTCCAAGTCCTTAGCTCTTGGATTTACTAACGTTAATGATGCTCTTGGTAATTATGAGCGGATGAAGAATAAAGTCCAGGATGAGCTAAAGAATCACTTTAGACCAGAATTTCTCAACCGTATCGATGATGTCATTGTCTTCCACCAGCTATCTGAAGTTGAAATTGTTCAAATCGTTGATTTGATGATTACAAATCTTGAGACTCGCCTCAAGGCAAAAGATATGGGAATTGAATTAACTTCGAAGGCAAAGGCAGTGCTTGCTCACCGCGGTTATGACCCAGTGCTAGGTGCTCGTCCACTTCGTAGAACAATTCAACGAGAGATCGAAGATGTGTTATCAGAGAAGATTCTCTTTGGTGAGATTAAGAGCGGTCAGATAATCCTTATCGATGTTGAAGGAGACGAGGGTAAAGAGACATTGACCTTCAAAGGCGTGCCTCGTGAAGCCCTTCCTGATTCTCCTGAAGATCTAGCAGAGGCTCCAACAGCTTAATTAGGCGCTTAATCCGTTAGAGAGCTTGGGGATTTCTCTGCGCAGAGCCTGAAGCCAATCTTCTGCGGCCCGTTGGCGAGCAAATTTCGCTCGGTGCTCATCCTCGAAGTAGTCATGAAAATCTTTATCTCGAGCGTTGAGTTCATAAATTCTGTAATGGAGTTCAATATTCATGAAAAAAGTTTAAGAGAATAGAAAGTACTAACGCGGTCGCCTTAATGAACTAACCGTTAATTTAAGCGCAAATATTAAAGTCTTGGAACATATCTACTGCTTCTGCTTGACGTGTAAATCCACAATCATCGCATTGCAACATTGGTCCTTGACTCTCATTCATAACCAAGGTCAGCTCTTGTGAATGGCAGAGCAGACAAGTGGCGATGCTTGGCAGTTTAGACATAACTCCCCCTTCCAGATAACAGTTGGCGCTGGGGAAGCACTATAAGTATGGGCTGGCAGGGAGTAAGAATGGTAAAAAGTGAGTAAATGGCAGATGAAGCCATAGAGCGAGCCCTAAGGGCCTTTTTGCCTTAGGCTCTCTTCATAGCAGGCGCCAGCCTGAATAAGGAGAAAATTCAAATGGATGAGAAAGCCCTACTAAAGCTTTGGAACGACAAGCGGATGCAGATCATCATCGCCCAAATTGCTCCAGCCCTAGTCTTGATCGCAGTATTTGTTCTTGCTGCCCAAGGAACCTTTGCAAGTGCTAGTGATGCAGCCGGATATCTCACAATTGCAGTAGCGGCGGTTACTGGATTTCTAGCAATTGTTTCCCAGTATGCAGCTATTCGTGAAGCCGAGGCCCTACTTCTTGATATGGGTAAAGTTAAAGATCCATCTGCTCTAACCAAGAAGATTGCCTCATCAAGAGACTTCCTATCACTTACTGCAATTGCAGTAATTGGTCTAGGACTAGCAATATTTGCCCTAGTTATTTGGGCGGTAATGGGTTAAATATGGAGATAGCAGTAGCAATCTTCTTGCTATTCACACTCTTAGTTGGGTTGGTCATCTTTAAATTTGATCACCCAACTAAGCGTGGTCCAAAGATTACTGGCCGTGGCGGCGACTTTAACGAGTAGAACTAGAGTTGGATGACTTTGCTTCCAACGATTAAGTCATGGACTGTTCTTCGATCACTGCGAAATATAAATAAGCTATCAATAACAAATGTAATTCCATTTGTTGCTCCTGATAATAATTGACCCGCAAGGCCTTTAACCGCAAATTCACGAAGCGCCATCTTTGCCCAGGTAAAACGCTCTCCAGTTTTGGCATCAACAACTGCTTGCTTCAAAATTCGTTTTGCAGGGCTCTGTCCGGTTTGCCAGGTATAGAGGCTCCAGATAATCCACCCAATAACCAGAGTCACAACTAGAAGTGCGGCGTCAAGTAGAGCTGCGCCAAAGCGTGCCTGGACTGAAGCCAATTGCTCAGAGGCAGAGGTTTGAAGATTTTCTTCGGTCATAACTCAATCTTATACAGTAAAACATTAGCTATTTGCTTTTTGCTAACTTTTTCCCTGTTTTTCCTTCAGCCTTTGTTAACCCTTTTCCTTTCAATACTAATTCTGATTCAAGGCCTATTAAAAGGCGGACGAGGGTTTCAAGAGTTGGTGTCATTTCCAAGTGTTCATATCTACTGATATCAGCTTGTTGCACTCCAGTTTTTTCTGCCAACTCACTCTGACTCATACCCATAGCAACCCTTCTACCTTCAAGCCAGAGCCCTATCTCCCAGACAGCCCTTCGGCTTCGCGTTTGTTTTAATTGAGTGGAGCTCAAAGACCTTACTCGAGCTTTCCGCCATTGATCACTAACCGCTGACATTTCTCATCCTTGCTTATGTGGGATTCCACATAGTATCAGATTTGCTCTTCCACTGCTTTAAAAGTTGTTTTGCTCTGTCAATTTCGAATTTTTGATTTGCCGAACCTGGATTACGTAGTTTGCAATAACCTGAGATTATTAAAATCTCATCGTTAGGGAAAAATGTGAGAAATACTCTAAGTAATATTCGAGCCCTGCCATCACTTCCAAGTATGCGAAGCCGAAGCTGATAGAGATTATCGCCTAGGTCCTTTAGCCAATTTCCACTAAGAAGGTCTATTCCGCTGCTACTCAGTACCCCGTCCAATACGAAATCAACAAAGTCTTGCTCTTCCTGTGTGAGTGATTCAAAGAACCATCGAATAAAGGGTGTTTCCCCATTGAAATCTTCTAAGTATTGAATCAAGCTCGGCACGCATGGAGATTATCCAATGGGGATGTTCATGTTCTTAGTTATCCCCAGATGAGCAAGTTCTATACATAAATGGAATACTTAGAGTTCAATGAAAGCAAAAACTAAGAACGGTTTTCCGCCCAAGGCCTGTCAGCGCTGCGGACTTGAATTTGAGTGGCGGAAGAAGTGGGCGAAGGACTGGCCCAGTGTTAAGTATTGCTCCAAGCGCTGTAAGGCAGGCAAATAGCTACATCGGTGGAATTAGGGTGTTGGCAAAGATCTGCCAAGCCAGGGCTGATTTAGCAATTAGCGAGAGCGTGATGTAGCTGCGCTCACCTCTTAGGTAATCACTCCACTTACCAACCTTCTTATATTGCAACCATTGCACTAAGGCAAAGGAATTAAAGAATAAGAAGATAGTTAGAACTATTCCATAGACAAAGGCTGGCGCTGAGGTTTCACTAACTCCGCCGATAGAGAATACATAAAACAGCAGCGCAACCCAAGGAACAATTCCTGTAATACAGCCAAAGATAAAGGGCAGCCAACCACCATTTCCTGGCGTTTCATACTTCTCTTGCAACCAACCAAAGAGAATCATCGAAGCATTTACTCCAAAGATCGCAATTAGAGCGGTGATATCAGCAATTCCAGTAACTTGAGCAATTAATACAATCATTACCGATGAGCTAATGGAGTACTCCACCCATCTAAAGTAATTACGTTGGGCTAGAAGACCCGCGCTATAGCGAGGAAAGAATTTAGGGCTAGCGACAATAAAGTGAGCAAGCGCAGATAAACCTAGAAATATTGCAACAGTTAGACCAACTGGGGTTTCAAATAAGATCACTGCGGGAGCAAATGTAGAACCTGGTGGACCTGACATATAGGTAGCTGTGACTGGAAGAGCGAAATCGCTACTTAGGGCAAGAACTACAACCATTTGAACCAGATGGAGTAGTCCAGCCAGAATGTTCACCTTACGAAGGGCCTGCATTGTTATCTCTTTGCTCATAGCCCTAATTTAGCCTTCTAGTATTGGAGCCCACCAATACACGCCGAGTAATCTTTACAAAAAACAGGTGAAATCTCCCGCTAGCGGTTATAGAGTTTGATATGGCAAAAAATGAATCACAAGATGGCGAAAAATCGATAATTCCTGGAAAGTATATAGATGTAGTTGAAGATGTATTTCACGCAATCTTGGCAATATCACTACTTGGAATTGGAATAGGCGCCTTCTTCTATAGCGGAAAGAGGCTCATTGAAACTCAGCCTTTCTTTCCAAATGGAATGATTCAGGGCGTAAATGACATTCTATTTATTGTAATTATTCTCGAGATTCTAAGGACTGTTATTTCTCGCTTCACAGATGGCGTATATCAATNNACATTCTCACAGTCGGCGCATCACTTACGCTGGAATCAGGAAAGAGTGACACTGCATTTGAAAGATCAATCTATGAAATGGGCCTTAATGCACTTATTGTGGTGGCCTTGGTCTTTGCTATTTTCTTATCTAAAACAGCGCATCGCAATCGCTAAACTGTTGCAGAGGCAATACTTTTTAAGAACTGATTAGTCTTAAGAGCAAAAGGTATTATTCAATTCCTAGTTCTTTCTTCACCGTCTCCCAAGGAATACTTGGCTCGGTATCGCGCGTAGCCTCTTCAATTGCGGCAATATCTTCAAGTTCTTCTTGGGCATCTAAGAATTTTTCAAACTGCTCAGTACTGATTAATACTGCAGAGTGTTTCCCATCGCTTTCAATCACTATTGGTTCTGCTTTTGCTTTATCAATAAGCTTTACTAAGTTGTTGCGTGCTTGACTCAAAGAGATTGTTTTCATGATTCTAACCTTATCCGTAGTGCTTCAAAAAATATACGCTAATTGAGCGTTCTTCCCCGATCAAACTGCAACGGCCAGTAAATCTTTACCCCGAGATCCTCAGCTGCTGCCATTGCCCATCTAGGATTTCTAATCATCGCTCTTGCTAGAAATACAGCATCAGCCTTTCCTGAAGAGATGATCTCATCTGCTTGTTTAGCTTCGGTTATCAATCCAACAGCAGAGGTTGGGATATCTGCTCCCTGTCTAATCGCTTGAGCAAATGGGACTTGAAAACCAGGAACTGCCTTTATTGGCGCGTTATGCAGATTGCCACCACTTGAAACATCAACAAGATCAACGCCTAGCTGCTTCATAAGCTTTGAGAGTTCAATGGATTCCTCAATACTCCAGCCCGGCTCAACCCAATCACTTGCGCTAATACGAACAAATAGCGGCATGGAATCAGGAATTACCGATCTAACTGCCTTGATAGTTTCAAGTAGGAATCTGATTCGATTATCAAAAGAGCCGCCGTAGATATCGCTTCTCTGATTAGAAAGAGGCGAATAGAACTGATGGAATAGATAGCCATGGGCGGCATGTATTTCAACTAAATCAAAGCCTGCTGCCACAGCTCTTTTTGCAGCGCTTGCAAATGCCTTAACTAGCTCTGCTATCTCAGCAATTGTTAGCTCATGAGGTTCAAGCATGCCGTGATAGGCAAGCGGAGATGCTGAGACTGGCATCCAACCACCTTCTTCAACGGATGCGATGCGATGATCATCCCAAGGAAGCATCGTTGAAGCTTTGCGTCCAGCATGAGCTAATTGAATTCCCATCTTCACATTTAAAGATTTTGCAAAATCATTAATAGGCTTAAAAGCATTTACCTTCTCATCACTTTCAAGTGAGGGACAACCAATAGAGATTCTTCCCTCCATAACCACACCACTTGCTTCAGCCATTACTAATCCAGGTGCTCCAGTAGCAAATGCCATTAAATGGCCATGGTGCCAAGGAGAAATCAGCCCATCATGGGCTGAGTACTGACACATAGGGGAGACCCAGACTCTATTTTGAAAAGTTACGCTTCGAAGCGTCAATGGATCAAATAGATTTGCCAATTAATTAACCGATCTCATAAAGGGTATTCATACTGGATAAACCCACTGGCTGCACCTTTTACAAATGAATCATATAGAGCTCTAGCCTGAGTATTATCTTCCTTAGTAATCCAATAAAGCTTCTCAGCGCCAATCTTTATTCCATATTCTGCAGCCTTATCAAGTAGGGCTCTTCCAACTCCTGCCCCGCGATACTTGGGATCAACAAAGAGATCTTCTAGATAGAGATAGCCAACCTTGTGCCATGTCGATGGACGGAGAAA
>DDYK01000061.1:0-3036 GCA_002347935.1 Actinobacteria bacterium UBA2236 | reverse complement strand
GGTCGTAATCAGAGCTAGCGATTTCCCTAACCTTCATCACAATAGAGAATCTAACCCCATATCAAAGAAGAGCCAACTTATATGACACTATTAGGAAATGAAATCGCTGAAGGCATATGCCATAGCCGCTCACTTCGGCCCAACAATGCTCATCACCACCATTTCCTTCCTTCTAGCTGCGCGGCTCTGGTGGGAGGGGCCGGCATATGTAATCGCCTTTACAGTCTTTTTAGGCCAGCTTCTAATTGGCTGGAGCAATGACATCTATGACTATCAAGATGACCTAAAACATAACCGAGTTAATAAGCCTTTAGTAAGCGGCCAATTAGAGATTGAAAAGCTAAGAAGAGCCACATTTATCCTTCTCCCCTTTGCAGTAATTGCCAACTTAATCGGACCACTCGGGCTCAAAGGCGGCGCGGTCTATCTACTTGGAGTTGGCTGCGGTGTTGCCTATAACTTCTATTTTAAATTTCGTATTACATCTCCTCTGGTTTACTTCATCGCCCTTGCGGCGCTTCCGGCAAGTATTTTCTATGCCGTTGATAGAGATCCACCACTCTGGGTCTTGGCAACTAGCTCTCTTCTTGGAGTTGCTTTCCACTTTGCCAATGTCTTAAAGGATCTAAGCGCAGATAGAGATAGCAAGATTGGCGGCCTCCCGCAGCGAGTTGGAAAGAGAGCTTCACTAGTAATCATTGCAATACTTCTTATTATTGTGATCACGATTCTGCTAAATAGCCCCGTTAGCTCCACCTTCAGATCCGAATTTATTTAAGGCAATTACTCATGGCTCATGGATCACTTGCTTTAGTTGGCTCTGGTGAATATTTGCCAGCAATGGCCTCTCTAGAGCAATCCCTTATTCAAGATGGGGTTAAAAATGGCAAGCAGGCGCGCTTCATTCAAATACCAACTGCAGCAGGTCAAGAGAGCGCAGATCGAATCAAGTATTGGAAAGAACTAGGAAGAGCGCAAGGTGAGCGCCTGGGAGTAGAGGTGGAATTCCTAGAAATTCTAAATAGACAAGATGCGCAAGATAAAGAGATGGCAGAACTAATTGCAGATAGCGCTCTTATCTATCTCTCCGGAGGAGATCCTCATTATCTAGCAGAATCATTAATTAACACCCCGATATTTGATGCCATCTATCAAGGCTGGGCTAGCGGCTCATCACTTGCTGGTTGCAGCGCAGGGGCTATGGCCCTATCAAAACAAATTCCAAACTTTAGATTAACTAAAAAGAGCCCAACTCCAGGATTTAATCTCCTAACTAATATCAGAGTAATCCCACACTTTGATCGCTTCTTTAGATGGATTCCTGAGAGCGCTGCAAAGCACTTAATGAGTTCTACTGAAGATTCGATATTGATAGGTATTGATGAACTAACTGCTTTAGTAAATCGAAGTGGAGATCGCGATTGGCAGGTAATAGGAAGCGGCTTAGTCCATATCCTAAGCGGCGCCCCTAGCGCTCAATTAGCAGCTAGCGCAAGAATTACTCTCTAATATCAAATAGAGTTAAGCCATGTCATTTGTTATGTATTCAACCACCTGGTGTGGTTATTGCAAGCGGCTCAAGTCGCAATTAGCCGACCTTGGCATCAGCTTTGAAGAGATCAATATCGAAGAGGTCCCAGGCACTGCTGAGATCGTCGAGAAAGTAAACGGGGGAAATCAAACTGTGCCAACCCTAGTTTTCTCAGATGGCAGCGCATTGACTAATCCTTCAGCTAAACAAGTTCAAGAAAAGCTTGCCTCGCTCTAGTTAATCATTCCAGTCATACCAAGTCTTTTCACCATCATATTCAAACTCACACTTAATAATTTTCAGGCATAAAGCATCAAGGCTTTTAGCGCCATTAAATTGCTCCCGCTCATCACTTGAGCCCCAAGTGATTACGCCGACAACTTTGCCCTCATTATCAATGAGCGCCCCACCACTATTTCCTTGAGAGATATTGTTAGTAAATAAGACTTCGTCATAGGTGGTGTTAACGATATTTCCAAATGAGACAGAGCCTTCATATCCCGCTGCGCTTCCAAGGCTCATCACCCAATACCCTGAATACATGAAGTTTTCTGAAAGCTCTAGCGGCTCCAGCTTCATATCAACTTCTAGCAGAGCTAAATCATTCTTCTTGTCATATGTTAGAAGCGTTGCATCTCGTTTCTTACCAAAAAACTTAGCAACTCTTAGCTTTGACCCCGGCTTGATGCAATCTTCAATGACATGATGATTGGTAACAAGAAGAGCCTTTTCTGACTTAATTTGCAATACCTCTTGGTCAATTGCCCAGGCTGTGCCAAGAGATCCTCGATCATCGCTCTGATCACAAAATACGGTAAGGGTTGCATCTTGAACGGTATCTACTGTTGTTGAAATATCTCTAGCTGCTACATAGCCATCAAATTCAGGTGCGAAGTCAAAGAAATGATTAGAAGGCGCCCAAGATAATAAAAGAGCGCCAGCTGCTATGGGAGCTGTGATGATTCCAAGGAAAGCGATAAAGGGACTCTCTGATCGATTCATGAAAGTGAGCCTAGGACCTGCATCTGACAAGAGCCCTTACCTTTGTCCCCACCCACCTCTAGATTAAAGCCATGGATCTAGAGCAAGTGATACTGACAGTAATGGCAATACCGATAGTTTCCTTTACCGCCTTTGCCTTTGGGAGAAACCCTTTTATCTGGGCTTTCTGGGCTTATCTCTTCCAATTCTGGTGCCTAATACCGCTCTTTCTAATGAAGAAAAGGCAGAGACCAGAGCTTCCCCAATCAATCCTTAAATTAGCAGGTGAGATTAATTTGAAGCGAGAGCTTAGAAAGATTAAGACCCCTGATGATCTCCTCGGCCAAGGAGAGAAGAAATAGCTCTCTTTCCAAGGGATAATCAACCATGAGTTTTTTCCAGAACTTCAAAGCAAAGCGAGCTGCCAAGAGAGCTAAGAAGCTCTTTGAAAGCGAGCTTGCTGAATATAACTCTGAGAGCGAGTTGTTAAGCAGAGCACTTGAGATCTTTAGCGATGCTTCAAA
>DDYK01000053.1 GCA_002347935.1 Actinobacteria bacterium UBA2236 | reverse complement strand
CTATCCCAGTTGTAACCTACCGATATGTGCGTTGGATGTATGGCGATGGCAGCAGCAGCTCTTGCTGGAGTAAATACCCAGAGCCCTGCCCCCGCACCAGTAGTAATTGTTCAAAAACCAAGCGCTGCAGAGTTAGTCCGCGCAGCATTTAAAGATAATAAAATTGTAATCAAGAAAAATCAAAATACTCGAGCAATTTGATCTACATCTAGCCTGCTGTTAAAAAGTAATGCATAGTAGGAGAACTTAGATCGGCCCTACAGCCAAACCTCTTTTCCTTAATTTCTCGACTCTGGTGGAGTAAGCAGGGTAGGTCGCAGCGCATGCAGCCCCAATATTTAGGGCCCTTTCTTCTTTGCACCGATTCCACCATTTCTGGAAAGACTCATTGCTTATCCCCAAATCATTGGAGTCAGTTTCTCGCAGAAGGCTATTGACGCTCTATTGCCCTGGACCTAGTATCACGACTTGTATACAGGTTGGAATACGAAAGGGCGCTATAGGTGTACCAGCAGCAAGAACTCGAGCAGCATGCCATTCGCGACCAATATCTAATTGCTCAGATTCAACGTGAGATCGCTTCCATAGTTGGTTCTGAAAACGTCAATACTGATGCTGGCTTGTTGCACGAACAATCTGCGGACTGGTCCTGGATTTCTCAGTATCTTCGCCATAAATCCCTGCCACTGCCAACTGCCGATCTTTATGTTTCTCCTGGAACGGCAGAAGAAGTGGCAGAAGTACTGCGAATTGCATGTGAATACCAAGTCCCTGTAATCCCTCGCGGTGGAGGCTCGGGCACACAAGGCGGAACATTTGCAATCTACGGAGGAATTGCTCTCGACCTGCGCCGGCTGAACAGAATTATAGATATCGATGAAGTGAGTATGGTTGTTACTGCGGAAGCAGGTATCCAAGGCCCGGCGCTAGAAGAAGTCTTAAACGCGCGAGGTCTAACGATGCCGCACTATCCAGGTTCCTTTCATTTTGGGGCAACCCTAGGCGGATACTTGGCGGCTCGTGGCTCAGGCGTTGTATCAACAAAATATGGCAAAGCAGAAGATCTAGTTCTGCAGTTGGAAGCAGCGGTCCCGCCCGGAAAACTCATTGAAACTATGAGAGTTCCGAGCCATGCATCAGGTCCAGGAATTATTCAAACGATTGTCGGCTCCGAAGGGACTTTAGGAATAATCACAAAAGCCTCAATGAGAATTGAAAAAATTCCAGAGTCTATAGAGTTTCTATCCTACGGATTTAGAAACATTTCGGAAGGAATTGAAGCGGCTCGCCAAATAATGATTAATCGGTGGCGCCCAGCTGTAATTCGGCTTTACGATGAAGCTGATAGTGCAAAGCTTTCAAAGTGGCTCAATCTCGGCGTGGAGGGCGTCTTACTTGTCATTATGTGTGATGGCGCCAAGGAATTGACAGCTCTTGAGTCATCAGAGATTTCAAAATTATGTGAGGCTTTTGGTGGCAAATCTTATGGAAGCGAAATAGGAAAAATGTGGTGGGATGGCAAATATGAACCTTTCAAGCATGGAAACATTCCAGCGCCTCCACAAATTTTTGGAACCACGGATACCTGTGCTCGGTTTGAAGATCTAGAGAAGATTTACTGGGCAAAGAAAAAAGCCATAGAAGAGGGATTTTCTAAGTATAAAGCGCGCTATACGGCTCATTTTTCCCATTGGTTTCCTTGGGGCGGAATGATTTATGATCGTTTTTATATTGATGATGGGCCAGAGGATCCCCTAGAGGCGATTGCACTTCATGATCAAGTTTGGGATGTAGCTATTAAAGCAAGTCTTGATAATGGTGGTTCTCTTAACGAACACCATGGAGTCGGACTTAAACTCGGACGCTTCATGCGAGCACAGCATGGCGCCGCATTTGATTTACTCCTCGGAGTAAAAGACGCATGGGATCCGGACGGAATCCTCAATCCAGGCAAACTTGGGTTCGGTCCGCCAAAGAACAGGCGTCGCTAAAAACCAAAGATTCTTTATGAAAGGAGAATCATGCATCTATCTATGCACAACTGGATGCGCGCCGAGCCACTCAAGGTAACTGTTGCTCGTCTCGCAAAATATGGGTATAAAAGTATCGAAATAAGTGGCGAACCAGAACAGTATGGTCTCAACGGAAGTAAAGACACCAAGAAATTACTCGACGATTATGGAATGAAGTGCTGGGGTTCTGTGACCTTGATGTTGGGTGAACGCAATCTTGTTGCCGCAGATCCTAAGAAACGCGCTGACTCTGTTAAGTACACCAAAGATTGCATCACAATGGTCAAGGAACTAGATGGTCAAGAAATGACAATCGTTCCTGCAACAGTTGGAAAGATTGTTCCTGACGCTACTCCTGATGAAGAGTGGAAGTGGGCGGTTGAAAGCATGCGAGAGATTTATGAACACTCTGAAAAGGCTGGCGTGAGGCTCGCAATCGAACCGCTAAATCGCTTTGAAACCTACTTCATCAATCGCGCAGAGCAAGCTCTGGCGCTTGCCGAAGCTACTGGACCAAATTGTGGTGTATGCCTTGATGCATTCCATATCAACATTGAAGAGGCAGATCTCTACGATGCAATTCGCTCAACCAAGGGCAAACTTGTCGATTTCCATGTTGCAGATAACAACCGTATGCCAGCAGGACATGGTGATTATGACTGGAAAAAGGTAGTTTCTACTCTTTCAAGCATTGGTTATGACGGAGCGTTGACGGCAGAGTTTGTTGCACCAATTGATCGCACTCCTGCCAATCACTATAAGAACGCACTAGAAACGAACTTCGATAATGTTGATATTTCTCCCGAGCAACTCAAGTTCATCATCGATCACGGCTCCAGCATTCTAACTGAGTCGTTCTATGACTGGTTGGTTGAAGAGAATGCAAAAACCCTACTTCCATTAATCTAAACCTACAAAAGTAGATTAATTGTTGTGGCCAAATCCGTTCTCATCATTGCGACTCTGGATACCAAGGGTCCTGAAGCTGCCTATATTCGTGATGGATTAAACAGACTTGGGATCAGAACTACAGTCATTGATACAGGCATTTTGGGTGAACCTTTGGGGGTTGTGCCTGACATCAGCCATGAAGAACTTGCAGCTATTGGAGGGCTATCTATTCAAGAGCTACGAAACTCGGGAACTCGTGGTCGCGCAGTAGAGAAAATGAGAAGTTTTGTGAAGGCAAAAGTTAAGGAGTTATTGGATGCAGGTAAGGTGCTCGGCGCCATAGGGATTGGTGGCGCCGAGGGTTCGGTTATGTCAGCAGCAGCCTTAATGGAACTACCCATCGGGATTCCTAAATTAGTTCTATCACCAATTGCTTCCGGCCGGCACGAATTTGGCCCACTAGTAGGCACTAGTGACATGTTTGTCATGCACACAGTGATTGATATTTTAGGGCTCAACCATATTTCTAAAACCATCTATGACAATGCAGTTGCCGCAATGGCGGGGTTAGTTTCTCACGGTCATGAACTGACTCGTCCACCTGAGGGCAGCAAATACATCGCTGTTACGATGTTAGGCAACACCACAACTTCAGTGATGGCACTTCAAAAGGAGCTTGAGAAATCAGGATTTGAAGTAGTGACTTTTCACGCAAATGGTGTTGGTGGCCCTGCTATGGAAGATCTGGCTGAAGCAGGACAATTTGTCGGTGTCATTGATTTCACTCCATCAGAGATCGTAGGAACCCTGGTTGGAGGAATCCACTACGGAGGTCCTAGGCGCATGAAAAGAGTGGGACCGCTTGGAATTCCACAAATTTTAGTGCCGGCCTGTGTCGATTTTTCAGTGCATCACACAACTTCGTTATCAGATGAAATTAAGAAGCGACCTATCTACGATCACAATCCGGAATTTGCCTTGGCTCGATGCACCAAGGATGAAATGTCTCGCATCGGTGAGTATTTCGCTGAGTGTGCAAATACCTCCAGGGGCCCGATTGCAGTCGCCATTCCGACTGAAGGATTCTCGATTCCTAATACACCTGGGGGAGTCTTCTGGGATCGAGAAGCTGATGCGCTCTTTGAAAGTTCCATGAAAGCAAAGCTTGATTCACGGATTCCGATACATAGGTTTGCGATGCATGCAAACTCTCCTGAATTTGGTGTAGCTGTCGCAGAAGAGTTTCTATCCCTGATCAAGTCCAAAGTCGCGTGAAAATGTCAAGAAAACCAATAACTTAGAGGAGATATCATGACCAGTTACATCACACCGCCGCGCAAAGTGCCTCATATCACCACCGGTGATGAAGAGTTTCGAAGTAAGTTCCGCTCTTGGAATTTGGGCGATCTCTCATATGTGGATATTAATGAGTACTTAAGCGTCAAGGATGTGGTGCTAGTTCCTATGGCATCCACCGAACAACATGGCCCCCATCTGCCTCTCTATACCGACACTATTACTGCAATCGAGGTCTCAGCCCGAGTATCAGAGCAGATTGGAATTCTTCATACTCCTCCAATTTGGACTGGCTACTCACCGCAACATATGTATGGCGCTGGACAAGGTCGAGGAACAATCACGGTGCGAGCTGAGACGTTAAACGCATTGATGTATGACGTCGCTCGCTCTTTAATTCACCACGGTTTTAATCGTATTATCTTCGTAAATGGACACGGCTCTAACATAAAGGTTGTCGATCCTGTACTTCGTAAACTTCGCTACGAAACTAACGCCCTGATTGGTTTTGTAAAGCCTTACATGGAGCGGTATACCGGAGTTCTGGCTGGTTTAATGGAAAACCCGCCAGAGGAAACCCCGGGCTGGCACTCGAGCGAACTTGAAACTTCACAAGATATGGCATGGAACGAGAATTTAGTTCGGATGGAGAGAGCTGTAAATACTCGGGCACATATTCCCGATTTTCTCCCCAAAACTTTCTCCAAGAACGATGGTATGCCAGATGTAGAGTTTGAGGGATACCAGTACTTCCAGTTCCCCATGGATCACCATGAGTTCGTCGAGAACGGCATCATCGGCAACCCGTTGCGCGCGACTAAGGCAAAAGGCGAAGAAGCATTCCATCGTTATAGCACGCATGTTGCAAAGGGTGTGCTTGAGTTGATGACGGTACCAGTAAATGTAAAGAATCGGGAGTTTATCAATCGAGTCTGATTGATGCAGATTATGAGCGCAAAGAATAGTTCAACTAAGCAGATACTGCGAACTACTGATTCGCTAGGTGAAGATGCTTATGAGTGGTTGCTTGCTGCAATTACCTCGTTTCGAATTCCCACCAACTCTCAGATTTCTGAGAATAAATTAGCTATGGAGTTGGGGATTAGTCGAACGCCAGTTCGTGAAGCTCTAATGCGTCTCGAGTCTGAAGGATTAGTGCAGCGAGGTGATGCGGGACGATTTATCGTGCCGATGCTGACAAGCAAAGATGTTGATGAAGCGATTGACCTATTGACTTTATGTGATTCCTACCTATTTCAGCGCGCCTCCGAGAACATTAATGAGGAGGTCGCCGCTTCACTTAGGCAATCACCTAGGCAGATGATGAAAGCTGCAAATCTAGGTAATCGAGATGATTGGATGAAACATGACAATAAGTTTCACGAAGCAATTATCAGAGCAGCTGATAACGATCTAATAGCTGAAGTTTCACGTCTGACCAGGCGTCGCATCCAGAGATTCTGGGCGCGCTCAGCCTCTGGAGCTCGTGACTTGGTGCCGTGTTCTCAAGAACACATTGAAATTTCTGATGCTGTCATAGCAAAAGATTTAGAAAGAATTAGAAGAGCTGTTGAACATCACCTATCTCACTTACGCCAAAATATGCAAGAAATCGTCGAATCAATGGCTCCTTTTTTTGGGGCGAAGGGCAGGTAAGCAAATATGTTTCAAAAACTCCGGGTAGCAATGATTGGTTATGGGTTTATGGGCAAGGTGCACTCTAATGCATGGCGAAACGTTAATCGCTTCTTTCCGGATGCGCCTCAGATTGAGATGGCAGTGATATGTGGTCGAAGTAAGGAAGCGCTTGAAAATGCGCGAGTCACATTTGGGTGGAATGAAGCAGTAACTGATTGGCAGAGCGCAATCTCAAGAAAAGATATTGACATAGTAGATATTTGCACTGCTGGTGATACCCATGAGGAGATTGCAATTGCAGCACTGCGCGCAGGCAAGCATGTAATTTGTGAAAAACCATTGGCGAATAACGTTTCCGAAGCTACAGCTATGGCAGAGGCGGCAAGGGATGCTTCCAAGAAATCAGTAAAGTCGATGGTTGCATTCAATTATCGTCGTGTCCCAGCTTTGGCTGTAGCAAAACAATTCATCGATAGTGGAAAACTTGGCACGCTTTATCATGTTCGTGCAAATTACCTTCAAGATTGGATTATCGATCCTGAGTTCCCACTTGTGTGGCGACTAGATAAGAAGGTTGCGGGTTCGGGAGCTCTCGGTGATATTGCAGCTCACATCATCGATGCCTCATACTTCCTAACGAGTTCAAAAATAACTTCAGTCAGTGGGCAACTAAAGACCTTTATTAAAGAACGCCCACTGCCCGGCACTTACACCGGATTAACCGCTGGAGCCTCCTTAGGACGAGGAACGGTAACCGTTGATGACACAGCGGTATTTACAGCCAATTTTGAAAACGGCGCAATCGGCACTTTTGAAGCAACACGATTTGCAGCAGGACGAAAGAATGCCATGTCTATTGAAGTCAATGGCTCAAAGGGAAGCATCTATTTCAACTTCGAAGATATGAATGAACTTCTGTATCACGATCATACAGACCCATCCGCAGAGGCAGGATTTAGAAAGATCCTTACAACCGATGGTGCTCAGCCGTATATAGCTGCCTGGTGGCCGCCAGGTCACATCATCGGATATGAACATACCTTTACCCATGAGATTTATGATTTTCTTCTCGCTATCAAGAATGGGAGCAATCCATCACCTTCGTTTGATGATGGACTTTATGTGCAACGAGTCTTGGATGCAGTCGCAGTAAGCGCAGGAAACAATTCCCTATTAACGCAAGTCAAATAAAGGAGCCAGCAATGCCACGTCCAGTAACACTATTCACCGGTCAATGGGCAGATTTGCCTTTTGAAGAAATGTGCCGCCTCGCCTCCTCTTGGGGCTATGACGGTCTTGAGATCGCATGTTGGGGTGATCATTTTGAAGTTAATCGTGCGATCAACGAACCTGGTTATATTGAAGGTCGCCATGCGATTCTAAAGAAATACAATCTTAAAGTTTTCGCAATTTCTAATCATCTTGTTGGCCAGGCAGTTTGCGATCACCCGATTGACGAACGCCATAAAGGCATCTTGCCTTCGCGCCTGTGGGGTGATGGAGATCCCGAGGGTGTACGCCGACGTTGTGCAGAAGAAATGAAAGACACAGCACGAGCTGCAGCAAAGCTAGGCGTCAAAGTTGTAATTGGTTTCACTGGATCTTCAATCTGGCATACAGTTGCCATGTTCCCGCCAGTGCCAACTTCCATGGTAGATGCGGGATACAAGGATTTTGCTGATCGATGGAATCCAATTCTTGATGTATTTGATGAGGTTGGTGTCAGGTTCGCACACGAAGTACATCCCTCTGAAATCGCTTATGACTATTGGACTACCGTTCGAACTTTAGAGGCAATCAATCATCGCCCAGCTTTCGGTCTCAATTTTGATCCTAGCCATTTCATCTGGCAGGACCTAGACCCGGTCGGATTCTTATGGGATTTTAAGGACCGTATCTATCATGTTGATTGCAAGGAGTCGAAGAAACAACTCAATGGTCGCAATGGTCGGTTAGGTTCTCATCTGCCATGGGCGGATCCTCGGCGGGGTTGGGACTTTGTTTCTGTGGGTCATGGGGATGTGCCTTGGGAAGCATGCTTCCGAATGCTCAACGCCATTGGCTATGACGGACCAATATCTGTGGAATGGGAAGATGCCGGAATGGATCGCCTGATTGGCGGCCCAGAGTCGCTCGAATTCATCAGAAGAATGTGCGCAATCGAACCACCCAAAGCATCATTTGATGCAGCATTTTCTTCAGGTAATTGAAGATTTACCGATAGGGATTTTGCCTGGTGGAGATTAATTAATTAGAGCTCAACCTTTGCTCGAGGGACAATCTCTCGAATTGAAGACTCTGTGATATCTCCGATCTTGCGAATTACCACCTCAACTCCACGCATTGCAATCAGAGTTGATTTGGCTTTTGACCACGAGTCTTGATTTACGTGAAGAAAAAAAGAAGCGTTCTGAGCGGATTCTTCTGGGAGCGTAGTCAAATCGGTGAGGATATGTCTTTCTTCTCCCGAATTTGTCATCAGTGGTGAAAACGCTAGAGGACCAACTTTCCTGCAAAGTGACTTCATTATTGGATTGCTTGCTTGTGCGAACAATAATTTATCGGGTAGTACTCGTGAACCAAAAGAGAATCTAAGTTGAGCTTGGGATTCACGCTCGATAACAAGTGGCCCCAGTGCAAATTTTTGCAGAAGTTTAATTTGTTCAGATGTTAAAGAATCACAATATTGCTCTATCTGCTTTGGGCCATAGACCAGATTCACCAGCGGTACCGAGGAGTCATAACCTTTTATCTCCCTAACCCGACCGACAGCAAAATTTGATCTGCCATCACAGATATAGGCATAGCCTTGTGCGATAGGAGCAATAATTAGCAATCCTTGAGATAGAGCAAGAGAGAGCTGATTTATGATTTTTCTTCGCGCCGATGCACTCTCTAAATCTTCCCTAATGATTTCCATAAACTTTAGTCTAACAAGTGATGGCTTGGCTACTGATTGCTTTTTTCTAGGATAAACTCTGAATATGGTTGAAGACGTTGATTCAATTGAGCCCAAGCGTGTCGTCATACTCTTTGGAGGAGCCAACAGCGATAACTACCGTTCCTGCCAGCAGTTCAACGATGTTTTTAGCGCACTACAGAGTAGGAAATTCGATGTTGGAGCGATTGGTTTAACGCTCGAAGGTTCGTGGGTGCTATTTGATAATGAGAAAGCCGTTGTTGATGCAGTAGCAGAGCAACCATTCGAACTCTCAAATGAAAGCGCTTCCAAAATTGAAGGGGCGTCTTTGACCGATTTCCCACCTCGAAGCCTAATCTCCTACGACGTAGCTTTCTCATTGATATTGGGAGTGCCAGGCGCCGATGGCAGGATTGCAGGACTTCTTGAAAGCATTGGAGTGCGATTGGTCGGTTCTGATTCACTTGGTTGCGCTATTGCCTCTGATAAGTCGACCATAAAGCTACTACTTAAAGCAGAAGATCTGCCTACTCCAAAACATGTTGTAATCCCTGATAAAGCTTGGCGGCGTGATGCTCTTTCAAATGTTGTGAGAGCGGCTTCTCTTAAGCTCCCGATTGTCATCAAACCATGCCGTAGTACCAATGGAGTGGGAGTATCAATAGTTAGATTTCCCAAAGAGATGAAAGATGCTGTTGCAATAGCGCGTAGGTTCGATGGTAGATTCTTGGCGGAAGAGTATTACGAAGGTAGCCGATATCTAGAGTGCGGCGTCTTGGAAGATTCAGAGCGACGTAATTTTATCAGCGCCGTGGTGGAGACCAAAGTTTTCGACGGTGGAATCTTTAACTATTTAACTAGAACTCAAGGTTCAAAGTTCTCTCAGGAAATTGCAAGTGACTTATCAGAGGAGATAATTGAAAAAATTAAGCTTGCAGCGGAGAAAGTTTTTGAGGCAACTAAGACTTCTGGCTACCTGCAAGTTGAATTCCTACTCACTCAGGAAAATGAACTTTTATTTGTCGAGGCAAATGCGCATCCATATCTCGGCAAAGAGGGATCTTTTGCTAAAGGTTGGTTAGAAGCAGGTTTAGATTATGAAGATATTATTTATGCGGCGGTAATGGAGGCGATTAGAAGACCTTTAGGGTTGGTGTGAATCTTTAAATTCTTCTGTTAGTTAATCTTTAGCAACAAATCCTGAATAGCCGGCCAGAAACACTTGTCTAAACCCGCGGGCGCTCCAGGCGCTGCGACCCACGAAGAGACCGTCGCAGTAGTTCAATGAAGCATAGGTTCTGGCGTTGTTTGCATCTACCGAGCCGCCATAAAGAATGGGAGATTTGCTAATCCCCAAGCGCAAGAGTTCCTCCGAAATAATTGAGAGATTATTTTCGATATAACGGGGGTCTGCAGCTTTACCAGCAACACCGATAGAAAAGACTGGCTCGTAGGCAAGAAGTATGCGAGTCTGGATATTTGCTAGCGGACGCAGTTGTCTACGAAAAAACTTTCTCAGCTCCTTCTTATCCTTGATAACACTTTTCTCCCCGATGCAAAATAGGATTCGCAACCCAGAAGATTTTGCTAGTTTTAATTGTGAAGAAATCGCAGAATCATCATCGAACAATCTTCTCCGTTCGGCATGTCCGATCAGTACAAGATTTGATCCTAGAGCCTTCAAAAGTTTTGCAGAGACCTCCCCAGTCACATCACCTGCTGAAGTGGATGAGATGGATTGATTGCCCACCCACAATCGAGAATCTTTGGCGATATCCATAACTGGCTGCATAAGGGGCATAGCAGGAAGCAAAAATATTTGAGAATCCAAGAATTCTTGAGAGATTTTCAGTGCTGTCTTGGCAAGGGAGCGATGCTGGGCTGGCGATAGGTCACGTTTCGTATTGGAGCCAAAGTAGAACACGTGCTCACCCCGTCACTAAGGATCTAGACAACTACTCCATTTTCATCAAAAAGTGAAATGTTGTCACTATCTACTGTTGTCCAAACCTTGTCAGAAACTTCTCTTCCCATTGCGTGACTTACGCGAACTTTAATGACGAGCCCCGCGTAATCCAAGTCAAGAAGATATTGACCACCGATGCCAAGTGATTTTCTCAAGACACGAGCAGGTTTTGCGCCCGAAACTTCTTTGGTTGAGACGCTCACCGACTCGGCTCTTATGCCCAGCACTGCTACATCTCTGGCACGAGCGCCTACTCGCAGGGTTTGGCTGAATAAGGTTGGAGCCCCAACCGTTGAATCAGTCTTGGTTAAATGCTTCTTATCGATGAAATTCATTCCGGGATTGCCCAAGAACCAGCCAGCAAATTGGTTACCAGGTTTCGAGTAGATCTCACTGGGTGGAGCGCATTGGGTTATGACGCCATCCTGCATTAGGGCAATTTGATCTGCCAATGTCATTGCCTCTGTCTGATCATGAGTTACATACACAATGGTTTGGGAGAGTCGACCAAAAAGTTCTTTCAACGAGCGCTTCAATTCCAGCTTTGAATTTATATCTATGTTGGTGATTGGCTCATCGAAGAGGATGATGTTAGGTTCTCGCGCAATTGCTCGACCTACAGCAATCTTCTGTCTCGTACCATTATCGAGTTCTTCTACTAACTTGTTCAGAGAGTCCGATATTCCAAGCAGCTCTGCTACCTTATGAACGCGATCATTAATTACCTGCTTTTCTAGGCCTTCTGAGAGAAGCGGAAGTTCAAGGTTTCTTTTCACGCTAGTGCCACGATAGATAACTGGATATTGAAAGACCATCCCAAGGTTTCGTCGACGCGTTGAAACTCTTGTCACCTCGTGCTCTTCGAAGAAAATACTTCCCGACGTGGGCTTCTCTAGCCCGGCAATCATTCGCATCAGCGTGGTTTTTCCGCACCCAGAGGGTCCAAGGAGCACAGTCACAGAGGACTTAGGAATTGTGAAATTGATGTTGTTGACCGCAGTAAAAGAGTCGAATTTCTTGGTCAGGTTATTGAGCTTGATATCAAACAAGGGAGACTCCATTTCCAACCCATTGTCCAGATTGCTTGTTGAAGATCTTGATTGAAGGTAGCTTCATAAAGATCGAAAGCTCATTTGAATTTAAGGCCTTGATTGCTTCGTTATCGGTTCGAGACACAACCAGCTTAAGCATGGTGCCTGGAACCTTTAAGTAGGAAACGATCTCAGACCCCAAGTTCTCCATCAGGGTGACTTGGGCCTTTAAGACCACAGCATCAGGGCTTTTCCCCAGCAGAACTGATTCAGGTCTAATCCCGGCAACAGCCGGGCCGGAATAACCTTTGATATTTGTCTTAATTGAAAAAGTCGATGATTCAAATACAGAATTCTTTACTTCTCCAGAGATTAAATTAGCTTCAGGGAATCCGAGTGTGTCAAGTGTAGAAATATTGGTGGGATTATCGTAAACGTCTGCAAGTGGACCCTGTTGCACGATTGTGCCGTTGGCCAGGACCAAGACTGTTTTTGCCAGCTGGAGAGCCTCTAGGGAATCCGATGTGACATAGAGAAATGTCACTCCTAATTTCTCTTGGGACACCCTAAGGTCATCGATAAGACGCTCTCGTAATTTAAAATCTAAACCAACTAGGGGATCATCTAGCAAGTAGACATCAGTCGGTTTTGCTAATCCTCTAGCAATCGCGACGCGTTGTTTTTGTCCGCCGGATAACTGTTCCGGCTTCTTTGCCAATAAATCAGTAATCTTTAGTAACTCTGCAACCCGCTCAACTGCCTCAGCTTTCTCCTCTTTCGAGGCGTTAAGTAATTCAAGCGGGTACTCAATATTTTTTTGGACTGAGAAGTGTGGGACAAGAGCAAAGGTCTGTGGGATATATCCGATATTTCTAGAGCCAGGCTCAGAGTTTGTAACATCCTCACCGCGCACTAAAACCTTACCCGAGTCAGCCTCCTCTAGTCCCATGATTAAGCGCACCAATACAGATTTACCATTGCCCGGTTTTCCGCATATGACAGCAAAGTCATCTGAGGGGATTGCAAAGCTAAGCTTGGATAGGATCGGCTTACTGCCGTAGGACTTTGAGAGTTCTCTAATTTCGAGTGAACTATTTGTCATGGGGAGAGCTAATTCACCCTACCTAGGTTTACTAAGAATGGTGTAATCACTATTGAGATCGCAAAAATTACAGCAACAATCGTCAGGTAGATGAGAATTCGTCCCAGAGATTTTCTAGCTCCCCACTCTGGTTTGATGTTCCCGATAGCCACCTGCAGTGGAACAAAGATTGATAAAGCTAGGAAACCAATGGTATAAATCGTGTGGTTAAAGTTTTGAGCGATTAAAGCCAGTGAGACTGCGAGCATTAATATTAGAGAGAGCTGGAGCCGTGCACCAAAAGGTTGTTTAGTCTTCACTAGACCTCTCCTCGCACTGTGCCAAATGTGAGTCCAACCAGCAGGTATCTCTGGAAGAAGTAAATTACTAAAGCTAGCGGAAGAACATATAACGTTCCGATGGATGCGACAAAGGACCAGTCTACCTGTCCGCCTTTAGTTATGGATGTAAACAACCCAACGGGAATTCCATAAGTCTTCAAACCTCCGAGTTGGAAGTTGAATAAGAATTCGTTCCATACAAAAATAATATTGAAAACAAATGCGGCGACAAGTCCCGAACGCACTTGTGGCAATACCAACTTAAACATGATGTGAGGGCGCTTGGCACCATAAACCAATCCTGTCTCATCGAATTTTGTCGAGACACCATCAATGAATCCTTTTAAGATCCAAACCGAAAATGGTATTGAGAACATCGTGTAAAAGATAATGAGACCAAGAAATGAGTCCTTGAGTTTAAGGATATTAAAGAGTTGGAAAAACGGAATTACAAAGGCAGCTGCCGGAACGAATCTTGTCGATAGAAGTAAAAACATCAAAAAGTCGGTTCCTGCAGGCTTGAACCTCGAGAACGAATAAGCAGCCAGGAAGGAGACTAAAATAGCCAGGAGAACAGCGATTGATGAATATATGATGCTATTGATGAAATAGGAGAGGGTATTTGAGAAACTCAAGGCGTCGATAAGATTTTGGAGGGTAGGGACAAAGAGGACCTTGGGCGGGATATCTAATACCGTATTCTTTGGTTTGAGGGCAGTGGCGATAATCCAAGCAATGGGCAAGAAGAATAAAATTGCCGTCGTCCAACATGCAAATGTCAATGTGATTTTTGTAGCACGATCATTACTAGGTTTAAAGTTTAGTGAGCGGCTCATTCTGTTTGCTCAGCTTTCTTCTTCGCATTGAGAATGTAGAGATAAATAGCGGTCAAGGCAATTGCTATAAATAGCAGGAATACTGAGACTGCTGAAGAGTATCCCAACTTGAAAGACTTAAATGCAAAGCGATAGAGAGATAGCGCAATCAATTCTGTGGTATCGCCGGGCCCACCATTTGTCATAATGTAGGTAAGGTCCATGGTCTTAAAGGCATCAATTGAACGCAACAGGATTCCTAGCATCAAAATGAACTTTGCATGTGGCCAGATCACAGAGGTTATTTGACGCCAAATTGGAAGTCGGTCGATAGCTGCCGCTTCAAGTTCGGCTTTTGGAACCGATCCAAGTGCCGCCAAAGTCATCAGCGCCATAAATGGAGTCCACATCCAAGTATCGACCACAATTAATGTAGGAAAAGCTAAAGTGGAACTAGTTAGAAAATCTGTGCGACTGAATCCCAAAGATGTGAGCATGTAGTTTACGACACCAAATGTTGGGTCCAGCATGAGCTTCCAGAAGAGCGCTGTTGCAATCGGTGTGACAACCATAGGAGTGAAGAAGAGAGTAAGTGCCAGACGCCGGCCCGGCATTTTGTCGTTCTTCCAAAAGAAGACCCCAATCAATATCCCAAGTAAAGTCTGGGCAATTACAGCAAGAATTAGAAATATAAAGGTACGAGATACTGAAGCTGAAAGCTGTTCATTCTTAACGAAATCTGAGTAATTGGTAAGGCCGGTAAATGTTGGCGCTTTGTACGAGGTCAGTGTGTAATCATAGAAACTCAAGCCCAACATCCAAAGAGTTGGCAAAACATTTAGGAGGGCAAAGAATGCCAAAACAGGAGCAAGGAGGAGCCAACTCAATTTACGGTTTTTATCTGGTCTTTTCTTAGGGCGTTCCTTAAGACTTTCTTCAAACTTTGCTGACGTTTGAGACACCATGCTCCCCTCTTAGTTCAGTAGTTCTAATCCCGCCATATTGAAATTATGTTCGTTCTCCCAATGTCTCAAAAGATAATGAGACATTGGGAGAACTGTTTGACAAATTAGATCTTCAGCGAATCTACATTGTCCGGTGGAGGAGTTTCTGTTCTACCGGCTTTATAGAGAATCTGCTGTTGCTTTGCTGCGGCATACTCCAGGGCTTCTTTTGCTGTCTTAACTTGCCCTGTTGCATAACCGTTGAAAGCGGCTTGCTGTACTGCGAGCATCTCTGCATATTCTGGTAGATGCCAGAAGTCTTGTGAGCGACCCTCTTCAAGCATGTAGAGGAATGGCTTCACATAATGTGCAACCTCCAAGTACTCTGGATTTGCAGCGCCTTCTGCGCTCCAAGGTAATCCACCATTTTCCTTGATGAACTTGTCCTGGGTCTCCTTGGTGTACCACCACTTGAGAACATCGACAGCTACTCGCATGTGATCATCATCGTTAAATGCATTAATCACCCAAGGCTGTCCGCCCATTGCTCCGATGAGGTTTCCCTTCCATTTTGGAAGTGGAATCGAAATGACCTTATCAGCAGGTACTTTGTCAGAAGACATGAACTTTCCTACAGCTAACCATTGCCAAGCCGAGAAGGCTTTGCCCTGGGTAAAGAGGTCGATCATGTCGCCGATACCAAATGCAGCGAAGTTAGCTGGTTGGTACTTCTTTAGACCAACAAACTGCTCCATGGCCTTTTCGTTCTCCGGTGAGTTGAGAATTCCATAGACATTATTTGTCTCTGGGTCCCAAATTTTGCCTCCGGTTGAATATGCAAATGGATAGTAAGCACAGCTGAAGAAGTCATACTCCTTTGAGTACATCAGGGCTGTGCCATACATGCCTTTTGCTGGGCGATGGAAGAATTCGATAATTTCAACTAGATCATCGAATTCGATATTGCTAAGAACTTCGTAGGTGGATGGAAGATCTTTACCAGTCTTCTGCTTGAAGGCAGCTTGTTCCTTGGGATCTTCCAACATATCTTTGCGAAGGAATACTCCTTGTGTGTCTGGCATTTGTGGGAAACCCCAACGAATACCAGAACCATCAGGATAAACCTGATAGGTATTTTTTACCAATGAAGAGAATGGTTCGATATCAAGCTCTGGGTTTGCTGCGAAAACATCATCGGCTTTCACAATCCAACCTGGTTCTGAAAGTGCTCCCCTTGAGTCTTCTCAGAGGTCTCTCCAAGAATTTCTCTAAATGCTTTGTGGACCATATGAGTTGCGGTGTGAGCCCGTGAAATAGCTTTGCGTCGCTCACTATCAATTTTTGCAAGAACAGACTCCCCTAGTGTCAACTGACCNNACCTGGTTCTGAAAGTGCTCCCAGCCACTGTGAATCAACAATTAGCAAGTTGAACTCTTGTGATTGTGATGCAAGTGTCGGAGCGACCTTTTGGAATAGTTCACCGAAAGGTGCTTCAGCAAAGGTAATTTGATTTACCGTGTAACCGAAATTGTCCATTGCATACTTTTGGAAGTCTGCCCATTGCGTTTCGGGTGCCGCGCTTGGGGGCCAACCTCCAATTCGCGAGTAAGCAAAGTCAATTGTCTTACCTTTCATATTTTCCGCATTGCTGCCATAAAGCG
>DDYK01000068.1:2868-3032 GCA_002347935.1 Actinobacteria bacterium UBA2236 | reverse complement strand
TAGCTCCAGCCTTAACGGTGGCCATTGAATCAATGCCGGAAAGGGAGAGTAGGGAGCCAGTAATAATTAAGGTTGCCAAACGCGTATAAAATCTCACGCTCTTACTCTCCCACTTCTAATATGTTTTGACTATGATGTGCTATTTTGCTACCTTTTGGTACCTA
>DDYK01000068.1:2085-2814 GCA_002347935.1 Actinobacteria bacterium UBA2236 | reverse complement strand
CAGAACTGCAGCTGCAGAACACCGCTCTGTCCCCAAGCAAATTGAGTATTACTACCGTCTTGCCCGACTGGCTGAGCAATATGAAGATCTTCCTATAGCAATGATCAAATCCCTGATGATCTCTTCTCAGGAAAAGGCTGATATACCTTTCAAGTTTCGCCGATGAAAGTTCTCCAAACTCCAACATTTGAACGAAAGTATAAAAAACTCAATCGAAACGAACTCAGTCTATTGAATGAAGCAATTGACGCTGTTATCGATAACCCACAGATTGGCGAGCTGAAAAGAGGAGACCTTGGCGACATTCGAGTTTATAAGGCTCGAACAGGTCGAAGAGAAGTCCTGCTCGCTTATCTCAGTGCAGGAAATTCCTTGAAACTTTTGGACTTTGGCTCTCATGAAAATTTCTACAGAGGCCTAAAACGCAGGCTTCGATAGAAATCGTCAAACTTAGGGTATTGAGTGAGTGTTTTTAACACTACAACCATGCCGCGTTTAAGCAGTTGCGACCAAAACTTTTTCATCAATTAATTCAGAGGTCACAGCTTCTTGAATTAATTTTGGTCTTCCCGGAAGTCTTTTGGCAGCGATAACCACGCCATCTTCAAATAACTCCCCGCCCCAAATACCGCAAGGTTCTTTCCGCGAAAGAGCTCCTTGCAAGCACTCCTTCTTTACCGGACATGCGCTGCAGAGGCTCTTGGCATATGCGATCTCATCGCTCTTATC
>DDYK01000068.1:279-2032 GCA_002347935.1 Actinobacteria bacterium UBA2236 | reverse complement strand
ATACGCCAGTGACTGCATCTAGTCCGATCATGGCGCCTTCGCCCTCGGCCCAGCCTGGAATTAATAGTTCGCTAAAGAGAACGCTCATCGTTCTCACCTCTGCCTTCCTTTTTCATCTCATTTTTAATTACCTGGATAAAGAAAAAGGGGCCCGAATCCTTTTGGATTCTAGGCCCCTGGGCTTTGCTTAATCGGTCTTATCCGATAGCGCTCCAGGTGCCGAATCCATCGGCCTTGGTTGACTTGGTTGCAAAATACTTGTAACCAAATGCAGGCATGCTCCAATTGCGATGTGTGCGATATGCGCTCATCGTTAGTGAAGTACTTCTTGCATCTGTCATGGTTTGCAAAGAGTAATGCATCGTTAGCAAATGATGCAAACTAATTAATTTACTAACCCAGCCTCTGCTAAAAATGGGCTCGCTACTCCGTAGTAGGTAAGAGCTAGGCTCTCTTGCGCCCTAGTTACCCCCACATAAAACAAACGTCTCTCTTCCTCTATTGAGCTAGCCTGCCAAGGGAGAACCTCAGCGCTAACCCCTGCAAGATAAACCTTTCGCCACTCCAAACCCTTTGCAGCATGCAGCGTTGCAAGAGCCACTCCAGGAAGGATCGGGGGGTTATTAGTCTCTGAGCGCTCTTCAAGTTCCCTAAGAAATGCCCTAAGGGAGGTGAGCCCTTCTGCTTCAAGCTCTCCCGCTAATTGCATAAATGAGCGTACATATTCACTCTGCCCAAATGGTTTTAGACAATCTCGCAAGTCAGAGAGCCAATCAGATTCTGATAGCACTGAAGCGCTTCTTATCGCTCCTATCATCTCTCTGACCTGCGGCCGATTAAAGAAGCGCTCTGAATTTCTAATTTGATTCTCAATACCTGCTTCATCAAGGGCGTTTTCTAATACCTCTAACTGACTATTAGTTCTAGTAAGGATTGCAATCTCATTAGTTGCAAGGCCGCCTGCGATATCTTCTTTGATTAGCAAGACTAGAGCTTGCGCTTCATCGCTCTGTGACTTATAGCCCTTCGCTATTGGCTTTTCACCATGGCTATTTATCGCATCTAGCTCATGTCCAAGATTGGCGCTTCGCANNCTAATTACCTCAGCGTGTGGATATTTATTGGTGAAGTTGAGTAGAAAGGCTGGGCTTGCGCCAGCAAACGAATAAATCGTCTGAGCTGGATCTCCCACAACGCAGATGTCATCTCGCTTTCCAAGCCAGAGATCCAATAGCCTCTGTTGCAGCGGTGAAACATCTTGATACTCATCAACTGTGAAGTATCTATATTGATCCCTAACTCGCTCTCTAACCTCGCGTTCTTCTTCAAGCATTCCAACTGTTAGTAGTAAGACATCTTCAAAATCAATTGCTCGTTCTTGCTTCTTTAATGATTCATATGCTTCATATACTTTTGCCACCTGCTCAGCGCTTATCTTGCTGCTGGGGTTAAAGACTCTGGAGTAATCGCTGAGTCCTTGCAGGTATTGATCAGGGGCCAGGGCTAAGACTTTTGCCCATTCAATCTCTCCTGCCAAATCTCTAAGTAGTGAGCTCTTCTTACTATTTGAAATATTTGCCCGCTGCAGCGCCTCGCTTAAAAAACCAGTTTTACTAGTTAATAGCGAGGGAAAACGCCCTCCTAGCGTCTCAGGCCAGAAGTAAATTAACTGCTTTAGGGCCGCCGCATGAAAGGTCCTTGCCGCAATACTTGCAACTCCCAGTGATCTAAGCCGAGTTCGCATCTCACCAGC
>DDYK01000068.1:0-249 GCA_002347935.1 Actinobacteria bacterium UBA2236 | reverse complement strand
AGGCGATGAGTTATCGCTCTAGTTTTTCCAGTTCCAGCTCCAGCAATTACACATACTGGCCCCTTTAGAGCAGTTGCAACACTTCGCTGCTGGGGATCAAGTGATGAAAGAATCTCATCAGCTAATTGCGCCACGACTGACCTGACAATTCACTCTCTGCTGCTGGGCCATACCAAGCATTAATCATCGCTCGAGCAACAGAAATAATTGGTGGCAGTAGTAACTCGCCGCTTTCACATTTTGACTTTA
>DDYK01000070.1:6291-17197 GCA_002347935.1 Actinobacteria bacterium UBA2236 | reverse complement strand
TTACGGCCAGTGCTATGCGTGGAGAGCTCGATTTTTCTCAAGCCTTGTCCAGACGCATCTCGCTTTTAGAAGGATTACCAGAATCGGTATTTGATAAGGTGCTAAGTCAAATTTCATTTTCTGAAGGATTTGAAGAGCTATATCAATTTTTGCGCGAAAATGAATTTCTAATAGGCGCAGTATCAGGTGGGTTTCATAATGTGTTGGATAGGTTGTTTTCTGACTTCAAGCTTGATTTCTTAAGAGCAAACACTTTAGAAGTTGTTGATGGAAAAGTATCTGGAAAACTTGCATCAGAGCTGATGGATAAGGCAGCGAAAAATAGAGCTCTTAAGGATTTCGCTGCATCTAACGAGGTTGAGCTAAGTGCAACTGTAGCCGTTGGTGATGGTGCTAACGATATTGAAATGATCGAGAGTGCCGGCCTTGGAGTTAGTTATATGGGAAAAGAAATACTAAAAAATAGAGCGGATCTGCATCTTGAACGTCCTGGACTAGACGCTCTAATCCCCTACCTGAAATAAAGTTTTATAATCGGCAGGAATGAATATCAGTAACTAGAATTCCGCGAGCCCCTATTGCCCAGAGCCGGTCCATCACGGCGTTAACTTCATGGCGTTTGACCATTGCCCTAACCGCTACCCATTCCTCTTTTTGAAGAGGGGAAATAGTTGGCGATTCTAATCCTGGCGTCAATTCACAAGCCTGATCCAGATTAATCTTTTCAACATCATAATCAACGAGAACATATTGCCTTGCAATAACGACACCTTCTATTCGACGAATCAATACTTCAATTGCACTGTTCCGTTTAACTCCTTGCCTTTGAATTAAAATTGCCTCACTGCTCATTATCGGCTCACCAAAAGTAACCAGGCCAGCGCTCTTTAACGTTCCGCCAGTTGAAACCACATCTGCAATCACATCTGCCAAACCAAGTCGAATCGCGCTCTCGACTGCTCCATCTAAGGCGATGACAGTAGCTTTAATGCCCTCTTTATCCAGAAAATCTCTCACCAAACTTGGATACGCTGTTGCAATTTTTAAACCCGAAAGAGATGCAATTGCTTTATTGGCAGCAAAACGAAATGAGCTTTTTCCAAAATCCAGAGCCATTACCTCGACAGCTGAACTGCCTGAATCTTTAAGAAGATCTCGCCCAGTGATACCTAGCTCCAGCTCACCGCTTCCTACATATGTTGCGATATCCCTTGGGCGAAGGTAATAGAACTCAACCTGATTATCTGGATCTATAAAGACCAAATCCCTAGCGTCATTTCTTTGGCGATATCCTGCCTCTTTCAATATCTGACTAGCAGATTCAGAGAGCGAACCCTTATTTGGTAGCGCAACTTTTAGAACTGAATCATCTGAACTCATCTTCACAACTTTCTATAGACATCTTCGAGGGATAGACTGCGGGCAATCATTAGAACTTGAATGTGGTACAAAAGTTGGCTTATTTCAACTGCCAAAGCTTCATCTGATTCGTGTTCAGCTGCTAACCAAACCTCTCCCGCCTCTTCTAACACTTTCTTGCAAATTGCATGAATTCCGCTATCTATAAGCTGGGTTGTGTTGCTACCAATAGGCCTGCTCTTTGAAATTTCCTGCAACTCAGCCCATAGAGATTCGAAGCTTTTTAAGGACGGGGAATTAGAGTTCATTGTCAGATTTTACCTAATCTCTCTCTTCTCATGCATACCGATTAAGTGCTAACAACGACTTGCTAGCAAGCGTAATTGTTCAACCATCTTGCTAGGGTTTTCTGACTTATATACCGCAGAACCAGCTACAAACGTATCGGCCCCCGCTCGGCGGGCTATCTCGATAGTAGATGGCGAGATTCCACCATCAATTTGAATCCATACATCTTGCAACCCTCGTTGCTCTAGATACCGACGCGCCTTCTCCACCTTAGGCATTAATGAAGCCATAAAAGATTGCCCTCCAAAACCTGGTTCTACAGTCATAACAACAATCATGTCAATCTCTGGCAACAGTTCTTCAACTACCTCAATTGGGGTATTGGGCTTTATCGCAAGTCCCGCTCTTTTTCCAAGGGTTCTAATTTGCTTAAGTGTTGCTAGTGGATCCTGGCACGCTTCGAAATGAACTGTCATGCTGATGGCATTTTTCGATGAATATTGCTCTACTTTCTTATCAACATCTGCAACCATGAGGTGAACATCTATTGGCAAGGTAGAAGACTCGATGATTTCCCTTGTGCGCTCAGGAGAAAATGTAAAATTAGGCACAAAAACATTATCCATAACATCCAAATGAATCAGATCTGCCGTAGCAGCCACTTTTTCAATCTCGCCAGGGAGATCATCCAAATTCGCGTTGAGAATACTGGGGCAGATTCTTATCATCAAAGGCCCTCCTCTTTCCTCAAAAGCGAGAGGAACATAGCATCGGTGCCATCTCGATGTGGCCATAATTGTAAGTCCCCGTCGTTATCTGCTCGGGTATCGTTCACTGGAATTCTTACAAAGATGCTGTATCGCTTTAGAAAAGATCTCACCTGGAACTTGGTCTCAGCTTGATGAGATGAACAGGTGACATAAGCAATTACTCCACCAGGTGAAAGCATGCGAGCAGCAGAGTCCAGAAGTTCACTCTGCAATTGAGTTAAATTCTTAAGGTCTTGCAAAGTACGTCTCCATCTCACCTCTGGTCTTCGTCTTAAAGCTCCAATGCCAGTGCAAGGGGCATCAAGAAGTATTCGATCAAATCTTCCAACAATCTCAGGCATTGAACGGCCATCATTTACACAAACTTCTCCGTGATGCAGAACTTGAGATACCAACCTAGCTCTCTCATTAGATATCTCGTTAGCAAGGAATGACCCACCATCTCGCTTTAACAAGGCCGAAAGATAAGCAGCTTTTCCACCGGGTCCTGCACATAGATCCAACCATCTAAGTTCTGGTGCAAAAAGTTCGTAGAACTTCTCGACCACAAGCTGTGAACCCAAGTCTTGCACTCCAGCTCGCCTCTCTCTGACGGCGGAAATAGTTCCTGGATTGCCATCGAAAGAGGCAGCAACAGGACTTGTCGCTACTGCAAGAGCTCCAGCTTCAAGAAGTTCATCAATACTTGCAAGGCCTGGCCAAGCAATTAATGTTGGCGTTGCAGCGCGATTGTTTGATTTAAGAAGGCTAATTACCTCACCAGCATTCTTCAAGGAATCAAAGTAGGAACTCACAATCCACTCTGGATGTGAGTATTCAAGAGCTAAACGGGAATTCTCTTGCGTAGGCAGTTTGAGTCCTTCAAATCCTAATGAATCAACTCTTCGCAAAATAGCGTTTATGAAAGAAGCGGTGGATTTTCCAACCACCTTTTTAGCCAGCTCCACAGTCTCAAAAATCGCAGCATGGCTTGGAACTCTCATCTCTTTGAGTTGATGCGCACCAAGCCGTAGGACAATTAGAGCCTTTGGATCTATTTGCTCTAAAAACCTATCACTAGCTGATGCGATGAAGTGATCGTGTCTACCTCGCATCCGAAGGGTTCCGTAAACCAATTCAGTTGCAAAAGCGCGGTCCTTTAAGTCAAGGGCGGATTCTGTGAGTACCTTTGGAAGAATTAGGTTGCTATATGCCCCCTCCAACTCAACCGCTACAAGAACTTCAAAAGCTAAAAGCCGTGCATCAGCAATTCTTTTAGGTTTCTTACTCATTCAAGAGCACATGGCAGTGAAATTCTTGCCCCTCTTAACCAATCACTACTGCTCATCTCTTTCTTGCTCTCAGGCTTTACCCGCAAAATCTCTAGCGACCCGCTACCAGTTCCAACCAAAAATGGATCTAGTGAAATGATTTCACCGGCATCGCCATCTTCATCGCTTACCCGAGCTTCAATAATTCCAAGCCTGGTGCCATTAATCGAGCAGTATGCACCTGGCCAAGGATAAAAAGCTCTAATCATTCTATCGATCTGTGTTGCACTCTTTCTCCATTCTATTTTGCCTTCACTCTTCAATATCTTTGGGGCAAGAGTTACTCCTTCGCAGCTCTGCTCATTTGCACTTAGCCCACTATCGATCATTTTTAGAGCTTCTCTAACTGGTTCAAGGCAGAGAGAGGCGAGATCGTTCAGGACTTCATCGCTTCGAGACCTATCATTTAAAGGGTAGGTAATAGTGGAATAAATCGGACCGGTATCTAAGCCTTCCTCCAATTTGAAAACAGTAACTCCGCTCTGCTCATCACCTTCTGCTATAGCCCTCTGCACTGGAGATGCTCCGCGCCATCTAGGAAGAAGTGAAAAGTGAATGTTTAGCCATCCATGTTTTGGGATCCGCAGCTCACTAGTCTTAATTAAACGGCCATAGGCAAGTGTTATAACCAACTCGGCCTCAGAATCTATGAGAATCTCAGCGAGTTGCTCATCACTGCTCGGCTTATGGCAAATCACCCCGTTTTCTTGGCAGTAGGCGGAGAATTCATTGCTGCTTATTGATTGACCACGTCCGCTGGCTCGATCAGGTGCAGAGATGCAACCTAGAAGTTCATGATTAGATTCTTTTAGATATTCGATAAGATTTTTTGCAAGATGAGAAGAGGATGCAATCAGAATCTTCACTAGTTACCTATCAATTAAAGGCTCTTGCCAAAAGTAGAGTGCGGCGAGAGACGTATCTCTGGGGCAGAACCTGCTTGGCTTGCAGCTAGGAACCATTCAGCCTGCCTGATCTCCTTCATTGCCTCCTTGCGCCGTTCTAACGGTAATCGATCTATGAAAAGGACGCCGTTTAAGTGATCGGTTTCATGTTGTAGAGCTCTAGCAAGAAGTTCAGTTCCCTCAACTAATAGGGGTTCTCCGTGCATATCAAAACCCCTTGCAACCGCTCTCATCGCTCTTGGGGTTTGATATGAAAGTTCGGGAAACGATAGGCATCCTTCATCGCCCTCTTGAATTTCATCGCCCAAATCCAATGTTGGGTTAACTAGGTGTCCAAAAACATCATCTACGTGCCATACAAATACTCGTAGCGGCACTCCTATCTGAGGAGCTGCGAGGCCCGCCCCTGGAGCATCAATCATGGTCTCGGTTAAATCTTTGACCAGTCTCTGTAATTCCTTATCAAAATCAAGTACTTCAGTAGCCGGCGTAGTTAAGACCGGATCACCAAAGTATCTAATTTGTTGAATAGCCATGGCGCAATTCTAACTCACTGAAGGAAAAACTAGAGCTTGTATGGATCAACTCGAATCGAAAAGAGCTCTTGACTCGAAGCTGAACGGTACTTCTGAAGTGCCTTTAGAGACAGTAGCAAGTCATTGGCCTTCTTATGCGATATCTTGAGATGAAGAGTTCGATTATCTGCTGAAGTAAGAATGTCTAACTCCTTAAATTGCTCGAATAGTTTTCTGCGCAGTCCTGATATCGAACGCTCTTCTCCTGAGACTTGAATTATTCGCACAGCTGGAGGCAGAGATACAGCTTCCCTTTCGACGCACTCTGCTCGAATCGCGCGCATAACGTTGTCGCCTATAAAAGCTTGGGAAAGGGAATGCGAGGAAGACAGGGAAAGATAGATGAATCCGGATGAGCGCACCTTTGTTGCCAATTTAAACCATCTAAAACGCAGCTCCTCCTCGGAGCGAATAAAGGGCCGGTTTAGTAAAGCTTCGCCATTAAGCAGAACTGCGCCGGCATATCCGCCAATAACTTCAGGTTCAACGCCAAATGTTGAGACCACAATTGCTGGAGATGCATCGATACTTGATATCACCTTATCGCCAGTTGATGTGAAGATTGCCACTCGAGGAAAGGCTTTTCCAAGCTCTTCAACAATCTTTTCCGCCCCACCTTTAACGATACGAATCTGATCTGCCTGGCATACTTGGCAGCGCCAGCGATCACTTCGAAAATCACAGAGTGAGCATGAAAATTCGCTTTTCTTTCCAATTATCAATCTACCGCCGCACTTACAGAGCGCAACATTTCGACATCTCTGGCATGAGAAGGTGTTTGCATATCCCTTATCAGCAACGCTGACTAACACGGGGCCAATCTTTAATGCTTTTCGAATCGTCTCGTGGTAGGAATTGGGTTCAGTTGCGATATTTACTCTATGACCCGGAAGCAGTTTCCGCTCTGAATTGTAAGATATCCAGCCAATTTCAATCAAGCGAGCCAACTCAAGAGATATCGAGTGCGAAATGAAACTTATGTTGCAGTGCTCAAATTCAGATCTTAAGAGAGCCACATCCCTGAGATTCCAGTAAGGTGCCTTTTGTTCCTGAAAGTGCTCAACTAATTCGTCAGCAATCAGTATTTCATCGATTGTAGCCATTGGAGCCAGCACTGCGCTCCTTGTTCCTATAACAATTACTGGACTAGCTGTGGCTGCAAACTCAAAGTTTTTTCGTCTTTGCGAAGACGTGAGATGAGATCCAATTTCTATAATCTCTTGTTTGACCTCGCCCAAAGCTTTGAGAACCTTCTCTATCTCTTTCTGAGTTGGAAGAATTATGAGAAGGTTTGATTCCTTACGCTCTTTAATAAGCTTTACTACGCGAGTTTCAATTGCTTCGCCGCGATTTAGAAGGTAAGCCTTTCTGCTTGGTTTTGAATTTCTTTTTTGGTTGCTGACGGGGCTGACTCCAATGGAACTTGCCATCTTTGTAAAGGTTGGAAGCGCTGCAGATAGGATTGATGCTTGATTAGCAACATAGCGCTCGGAAACTCTCTTTGAGAACTCGAGATAACTGGGAGAAAGTCGAACATTCAATAGGAGACTATGTACCGGCTTCAAAGATGCCGTGAAATTGCTTGTGATTGATACAACCACTCCACTCTTCAAATCGCTTTTGAACGGAACTCTTACAAGAGATCCCACATCTATCAAATCTTTTAACTCCTCTGGCAGGAAGTAGGAAAAAGGCTGCTCTAGGTGAAAGACTCCAGTATCAACCAATACCTCAACCTGCAAACTATCAGAGCTACGCTGCGCTCTCGTTATAGATCTCCCCTTTTGACGACGCAGGGTAAGTGGCTTATCTGTGGCCACGATAATTACTAACCTTTTACAGCCGAAGCGAGCGCGTTAGCTCTATCAGTCTTCTCCCAGGTGAACTCAACTAATTCGCGACCAAAATGTCCGTATGCACTGGTTTTCGAGTAAATCGGACGGAGAAGATCAAGATCTCTAATAATCGCAGCCGGTCTCAAATCAAATACTTGAAGAAGAGCATCTGAAATCTGTTGAGTAGGAACTTTCTGGGTTTCAAATGTCTCAACAAATAAACCTACAGGTTGAGCTTTTCCAATGGCATAAGCCACTTGAACTTCGCAGCGATCAGCAAGTCCTGCAGCAACTACATTCTTTGCTACCCAGCGCATTGCATAGGCAGCAGAGCGATCTACTTTTGAGGGATCCTTGCCACTAAAAGCTCCACCTCCATGGCGGGCCATTCCACCATAGCTATCAACAATGATCTTGCGTCCAGTTAATCCAGCATCGCCCATTGGGCCACCGATAACAAAACGCCCAGTCGGATTTATAAGGATACGCACATCGCTTGCGGCAAGGTCGAAGGAGGCAATTACTGGATCGATGACAAATTTTTTGATCTCAGGCGCCATTTTCTTCTCAATATCTATCTCAGGTGAGTGCTGTGACGAAATCACTACGGTATTAAGAGCTACTGGCCTATCTCCTAAATATTCGATTGTTACTTGAGTTTTTCCATCGGGGCGTAAATATCCGAGCTGACCATTCTTTCTCTCACTTGATAGACGCTCAGCTAGCCTATGAGCCATGGCAATGGGAAGAGGCATCAATTCCTTGGTATCGCGAGTGGCATATCCAAACATCAAACCTTGATCGCCAGCTCCTTGTATATCTAAGGGATCCTTTGATGAAGTCACTCGTTCTTCAAATGCGCGATCAACGCCAACTGCGATATCAGGTGACTGTTGACCTATCGAAATGGAAACTCCACAACTATTTCCATCAAAACCTTTTTCAGAGCTGTCATAGCCAATATTTAGTACCGTTTCACGAACTAACCCCATAACATCGGCATAGCCCTCAGTTGTTACCTCTCCAGCAACATGAACCTGTCCGGTTGTGATTAAGGTTTCACAGGCCACTCTGCTTTTTGGATCTTGGGCAATGAGTGAATCAAGAACTGCATCTGAAATAGCGTCTGCAATCTTATCCGGATGGCCTTCAGTGACTGACTCTGATGTGAAAAGACGCTTAGCCATTTACTTTCTCCAATTTCTTTGCCATTTGAATTACTATGGTCTTTGCCACCTCGTGCTTGCTAACGTTGTTGAAATTTATTGGTTCGATACCTAGCCCAATAAGAGATCCACTGGTTTCATTCTGACCAAATATTGCTCCGCCAGATACATCATTGACATAAAGGAGATCGGCGCCTTTAGAGATAAGTTTCTCTAGGCCAGCCTGAATTAGATCGCGTTCGGTCTCAGCTGCAAAACCAACAATTACTTGATTACTCCTCTTGCTTTCTGCGAATTTACCCAAAATATCTGGATTAGCCGTCAAATCTATCGTCTCTAGTTCAGATTTCTTGATCTTTGTTGCAGCGCTTGATGTTGGTCTTGCATCTGCTACCGCAGCAGTCATTACTAGAGCATCGTTTTTGTGAAATTCACCTTCAACTGCCGACATCATCTCCAGCGCAGTATTTACCTTGATAACTTCGACGCCCTCTAATTCAAAAGGATCGGTATGGCCTGCAATAACTGTTACTTCAGCCCCACTTCTAAGCGCCTCATAGGCAATAGCTAAACCTTGCCTCCCGCTTGATTTGTTTCCGATATATCTAACAGGATCAATTTCTTCCCTAGTTCCCCCTGCTGTAACTAACACCCTCTTGCCCTCAAGAAAAAGCTCTGCCTTAGAAAGGCTCAAAACTTCATTTACAATTTTTGCGGTTTCTGGAAATCTTCCCACTCCAAAGTCCTTACCTGATAAACGACCTACTTCTGGATCCATCACAGTAAATCCGCGAGAGCGAAGAATCTCTACATTATGAATTGTTGCGCTATTTAGCCACATATTTGGATGCATTGCAGGAACTACTAGTACTGGCGCATTTGATGCTAAAACTGTGGTTGTCAGCAGATCATCCGCGCGTCCTTGGGCAAGCTTTGCCATGGTGTCAGCAGTTGCTGGAGCAATAACAATTAGATCTGCAGTGTCTGCGGCTGAAAGGTGTGAAACCTCTGCAGGATTCTCCCAAACTGTGCTTAAAGCCGGTTGGCCAGAGAGCGCCTCCCAAGTCGCGCGCCCTACAAAATTGAGACTTGATTGAGTTGGAATGACTCGAATTAGAAATCCAGTATCTTGAAGGCGACGGAGGAGATCACAAGCTTTGTAAGCTGCAATTCCACCAGATACGCCGAGGACAATCTGGCGACCTTTAGGGAATATTATCTTTTCGCCACTCATGGCTCTTCTTAACTCTGTGGTTCTAGATTCTCAATTGTTAAAAGGCCCTCGTTAATCTCGCGCATAGCTATGGAGAGTGGTTTTTCATGCACATGAGTTTCAACTAATGGCCCTACATATTCCAGAAGACCTTCACCGAGCTGAGAGTAATAAGCATTTATCTGTCTTGCCCTCTTTGCGGCATATAGAACTAATGAATATTTAGTACCGCTCTTATCCAATAATTCATCGATTGGTGGATTTGTGATGCCATCTAATGTCGCCACAGCTACTCCCCTTTTAAAGATTATTTCCTAAGGTCACTTCTATCGCTTTTATGAAGCGGTCAAGGATAGCAGTGCTTCAAGGACATCCTCGACTCGATCATTGACCAGAATATGCTCAAATTCGCTTGCTGCTGACATCTCGCTGCGAGCAAGATCCAATCGAGCGGCAATCCTTTCTGGTGAATCAGTACCTCTATTTACGATGCGCGCCTCTAGCTCTTGAAACGAGGGAGGTTGGAGAAAGACCAAAATAGCCTCAGGCATTGCCGCTTTTACTTGACGGGCTCCTTGGATTTCAATCTCAAGTAGAACATTCTTTCCTTCGGACAAGGCCTGCTCAATAGGAGCTTTGATACTTCCATACCTTGCTCCCGCGAACTCGGCCCACTCAAGAAGCAATTTTTTAGAAATCAATTCATCGAATCTTCTATCATCGATAAAGTGATAGGAGCTACCATCAATTTCGCCCACTCTTGGCGCTCGAGTTGTTGCGGATACTGAGAAATAGAAGCTGGGATTATCAATTAGCTTGGAAACGATAGTGCTCTTGCCGACACCGCCTGGTCCTGAAAGAACAATTAATTTTCCACGTTGACTCATTTATCTCCCTTGAGTAACTCGAGAAGTTTTTCATACTGGCTTCGTCCAACTCCGCCCACACGTCTAGTGGGAGAAATCCCTGCCTTTTCGAGAATGTTTTTTGCTCTTACTTCTCCAAACCCTGGAAGAGATTCAATTAACTCTCGCACTCGCATCTTCTTTATAGAGTCATCTGATGCGCTAAAAGCATCTTTCCAACTCTTGCTTCCGCTCTTTATCTCTTCCTTAAAGGCAGCACGAAGTTTCCTAGCTGCGACAGCTGCTCTAAGCGCCGCACGTCGCTCTTCGGTACTTAAAATTGGAGGAGCTCCCATGGCTCAATTAAACCAAGTTATCTAAGCGAAGCTGTAATCTCCCCAGCTACTTGTTTTGGATCAGAGGCCTTTGTAATCGGCCGGCCAATAACTACAAAATCTGCCCCAGCTTCTATCGCTTGCTTCGGGGTCATAACACGTTCTTGATCATCATGCTCTGCTCCAACCGGTCTTACTCCAGGCGTAATTAAGGTTATCTTCTCACCCAGATTCTGACGAAGAAAAGCTACTTCTTGCGGGGAAGAAACAATGGCCTTAGCTCCCGCGTAAACCGCATTTTTAGC
>DDYK01000070.1:3325-6230 GCA_002347935.1 Actinobacteria bacterium UBA2236 | reverse complement strand
ATCAGAAATTGACCTACATGCCCCAGCCACTGTATTTGGAATATCGTGAAGCTTAAGATCTAGAAAGATTTCTATCTCATTGAATTGGCTTTGAATCTTCTTAACTCCATCTCTTCCATGAGCTAAGTAAAATTCCAAACCCAGTTTGTAGACTCCGATATGTTCCCTAGTCAAGGTGATCATCTCAAGGGTGCTTGCCATATCGTGGAAATCAAGTGCCAGGATAATCTGACTACTATTTTTCATGGGCGACGCCTACCGCAGCAGCTACAGAGCTGAATTTGCGCTCCTTTAGTAAATCCACTAATTCCTTCTTGATTCTAACTACTGATGTTGGGTCGCCAAAATTTGCTGTTCCAATCGAGATAGCTGATGCGCCAGCCATTATTAACTCAAGAGCATCTCTTCCCGATGCCACACCACCCATTCCTAGTATTGGAATATTTCTAAAAGCAGCGTGGACTTGATAAATCGCTCTGACCGCAACTGGTCTAATCGCAGGCCCAGATAGCCCGCCAGTTTTCCCAGCTAACTTTGGACGCATGGCATCAATGTCTATCGCCATCCCTAGCAATGTGTTTATCAAGGCCAATCCATCCGCTCCAGCGTTTATCACCTCTCCAGCAATAGAGACGATATCTGTAACATCTGGCGAGAGTTTCACAATGATCGGAAGTTCTCCGCCCACATTTCTTCTAACTGATTCAACTACGGATTTCGAAGCAACCGGATCGCAAGCAAAAACCATTCCGCGATTCTCTACATTTGGGCATGAGATATTTACTTCAATTCCGCTTATCCCAGATACCCCTCTTAACTTTCGAGCAAGAGATGCATACTCATCAATTGTTTCCCCAGAGATTGAAACTATTACACGAGCATTATTCGAAATTAACCAAGGAATATCCTCCGCAAGAAATTGATCAATGCCAGGGCCTTGCAAGCCAATGGAATTCAGCATTCCGCTCGGTGTTTCTGCCATTCTAGGGGTAGCTCGCCCGGAGCGAGGTTTAACTGAGATTGATTTAGTTACCACCGCTCCAAGCTCATCTAAATCAAAGAACTGAGAGAGCTCTTTGCCTGAACCGGCGCACCCACTTGCCGTAAAAATTGGCGATGGAAAGAATTTCGAACCAAATTTACAACGCGGATCGAATGCTTGAAATTGATTATCCATTAAAACCCCATGTGCCTTGCGGAACTTTCCGAGAACTATCCCAGATTACCTTTGCGCCATCCATAACTGGACCATCGATACATGATCTAGTCATTTTGATTACTCCCGATGAATCCTTGACTGGAATCACGCAAGTCATACAGATACCAATCCCGCAAGCCATCGCCTCTTCAACCGCGCATTGATGGAGCAATCCAAGACTTGAAGAAATCTCATTGATTGCAGCAAGCATTCCCATCGGACCGCAAGAGTAGATAATTTCACTGCCATGTTTGTCAATTAAGCCTGGAAGGACTTGCGTTACCCGACCCTTAATTCCGGCCCCACCATCTTCGGTTGTAATAGTCAACGAGTTAACGCTGCGCTTTCCTTCTAATGGAGCATAAATTTTCCCGGCACTTGATGCTCCAAGAACCATATCTACTCGGCAGCCACGCTCTTTGAGAACTTCAGCAAGGCCAAAAAGTGGCGCTGACCCATATCCCCCTCCAACTAAAAGAGCTGCTGCAGGCTCTGTTGGTATGCCGAAGCTGGTTCCTAGCGGGCCAACGATATTCACTACATCATGAATCTCAAGGCTTGTGAGCCAGCGACTTCCTTGTCCATGCGGGGCCACAACTAGCTCAATTGTTCCACCGTACTGTCCACGATCACTGGCGCGATAAATCGCAAACGCCCTGCGAAGAATCATTGAAGATCCAGTACCACCAACAGAGATAGCAACAAAATTTCCAGGTCTGCAGTAAGCGGCCATATCTCCTGCCGCAAAAACCATGTGATGATAAGCGCCAACTTTTTTATTAGAGATTATTTCAGCGTTTCGCTGCTCAGCCCGCTTATTGATCAAACTCATGAAGCATGCCAATCTTGGATAGACCTAGCAGTTAGCTTTCCTCGTCTAAGCTCTCTAATTCCCTCAACTGCAGCCTTTAACCCTGGCAGAGTGGTTATACATGAGACTCCTCTAGCAACCGCAGCGGTTCTAATCTTTCGACCATCTTTTGCAGCGCCACGTCCAAAGGGAGTATTGATCACAAGGGCTATCTTGCCCTGATTAATCAAATCTACAGCAGATACTGCGCCTTTGTTTCCATCTTTCTCGCTATGTTTAGCAACGAGTTGAGTTGAAATGCCGTGGCTTTCCAGAAATTTGTGAGTCCCTAGAGTTGCATATAATTCGAAATCTAGCTCCGATAATCCCTTGACTGATGCTACTGCTTCGCCTTTATCCTTATCAGAAAGAGAGATAAAGATTGCGCCATTTTGCGGCAGGGCGCCAAAGGCAGCAATTTGCGACTTTGCAAAAGCGGCCCCAAATGTTGGGGAGATTCCCATTACCTCTCCAGTTGATTTCATCTCTGGTCCAAGCACACTATCTACGCCTTCGCCATCCACTCGTCTAAATCTATTAAAGGGAAGTACCGCTTCTTTAACGCTAATACCCTTTGCAGCTCCATCACCATTTTTTGGAAGTATTCCAACTTTACGTAGCTCAGAAATCTTGATTCCGGTTGCAATTAGAGCTGCGGCTTTTGCAACTTGCCTTCCAGTTGCTTTACTCACAAATGGGACAGTTCTAGAAGCTCTGGGATTTGCCTCTAAAACATAGAGTTTTGACTCTGAGATGGCGTATTGGATATTTATGAGACCTAACACTCCAATGCCTGAGGCAAGTTTCTGTGTAGCTTGTCGAATCTCATCTATCAACTCCCCAGTTATAGACTGCGC
>DDYK01000070.1:0-3305 GCA_002347935.1 Actinobacteria bacterium UBA2236 | reverse complement strand
AATTCCCGCCAGATAAAGCTCGCTGCCATCGTAGAGCGCGTCAACATCTATCTCAATTGCATCATCTAAAAACTTGTCTATTAGAACAGGGTGTTCGGGATTTATTTGAGCGGCAATGGTGATGAACTCCTCTAATGAGGCATCGTCATAAACAATTTGCATGCCTCGACCTCCAAGGACAAAGGAAGGACGCACTAAGACTGGATACCCAACTTCGCCTGCCACTTTCAAAGCATCAGAGTAGGAAAAACCGGTGCCGAATTTAGGAGCTCTTAGTGAGTTTTGCTCTAATACTTGGCCAAAAGCGCCACGATCTTCAGCTAGATGGATTGCCTCAGGCGCTGTTCCAAGAATTGGTACACCTGCGTTTTTTAACGCTGCTGCAATGCCAAGAGGAGTTTGCCCACCTAATTGCACGATAACTCCTGCAATCGGTCCTGCAGCAAGTTCCGCGCGATAAACTTCTAAAACATCTTCAACAGTTAATGGCTCGAAGTAGAGACGGTCAGCGGTGTCATAGTCGGTTGAAACAGTCTCTGGATTGCAATTAATCATGATAGTTTCATACCCTGCCTGGGACAAAGCAAAGCAGGCATGAACGCACGAGTAATCGAATTCAATTCCTTGACCGATACGGTTTGGTCCACTTCCAAGTATCAAAACAGCGCTCTTGTTTCTAGGCTTTACTTCACTTTCCAAGTCGTAGGAGGAGTAGTGGTATGGAGTGAAGGCTTCAAATTCCCCTGCACAAGTATCCACTGTTTTATAGACTGGAAAGAGTCCTAGTCGTTCGCGAACTTTCAGGATCTCTAATGCGCTAGTTGATCGAAGCTGGCCTATCTGTTCATCCGAGAATCCTAATTTTTTGGCACTTTTTAAAAGCTCAGGTGAAAGTTCACCGGCGCTCTTTATTTCCTCTGCTTTTCTATTTATTTCTACCAGCTGAGAGAGAAACCAAGGATCAATCGCGCACTTGGCAAAAACATCTTCGATTGATGCGCCAAGTGCCAGGGCCCTTTGAACTTGAAGCAACCTATCTTGTGTAGGCGTGGCAATTTGCTCCATCAACTCTTCAAGGCTCTCTTTGATGTCCCATGAAAAAGATGAACCCTTCTTCTCCAAGCTTCGCATCGCTTTTTGTAGCGCTTCAGGAAAGGAGCGACCAAAGGCCATTGCTTCTCCGACGCTCTTCATCGTGGTGGTTAACCGCGCATCCGCCTCTGGAAATTTTTCAAAGGCAAAGCGAGGAATCTTAACTACGATGTAATCAAGAGTCGGCTCAAATGAGGCTGGGGTCTTCTTTGTAATGTCATTTGGAATTTCATTAAGTGAATATCCAATAGCAAGTTTGGTGGCGATCTTGGCGATAGGAAAACCAGTTGCTTTTGAGGCAAGTGCGCTGCTTCTTGAAACCCTAGGATTCATTTCAATGACAACTACTCGACCATTTGCCGGATTAATGGCAAACTGAATATTACAACCGCCGGTAGCAACACCTACCTCACGAATGATTGCAATGCTGAGATTTCGAAGGTTTTGAAATTCAACATCGGTAAGAGTAAGTGCTGGTGCCACAGTTATTGAGTCTCCGGTATGCACGCCCATCGGATCAATATTTTCAATACTGCAAACGATTACCACATTGTCATGATTATCGCGCATAACTTCTAACTCATATTCTTTCCAACCGATAATTGACTCCTCCAGCAATACTTCATTCACGGGGCTAAAGCGCAGACCAGCTCCAGCAATAAGCTCCAATTCATTCTTGTTAAAGGCAATACCGCTTCCAAGACCTCCCATCGTGAAGGAGGGCCTCACCACAACGGGGTAATTAAGTTCATTGGCTGCTTTCAGGCAATCATCCATGCTGTGGCAGATAATTGATTTAGCGGACTCTCCCCCAATTTTTGCAACGATTGCTCTAAACTCTTCTCGATTCTCTCCACGTCTTATCGCTGCTACATCTGCGCCGATTAATCTTGTTTGATATTTCTCTAAAATTCCGTTCTCATGAAGAGTTATAGCTGCATTTAGAGCAGTCTGACCACCTAAAGTTGCCAAGATGGCATCAGGACGCTCTTTTGCAATTACCTGCTCGAGAAAATCTACAGTTATCGGTTCGATATAAGTAGCATCGGCAAACTCTGGATCAGTCATAATTGTTGCAGGATTTGAATTTATCAAAATAACTCTTATGCCTTCTGCCTTAAGTACTCGACAGGCTTGAGTTCCAGAATAATCGAATTCGCAGGCTTGGCCAATGACAATAGGACCGCTGCCAATTACTAGGACACTTTTTATGGATTCATCTAACGGCATGTTTACCTAACATCTCAAAGAACTGATCGAAGAGATAATTTGCATCATGAGGTCCAGCTGCTGCCTCTGGGTGATATTGCACTGAAAAGGCCGGTTTATCCAAAAGTTTCAGACCTTCAACAACTGAATCATTTAGGCTGATATGAGTGACCATGCCCGGTCCATAAACTGTCGAGAAGATTCCATCAACTGGCGCCTCAACAGCAAAGCCATGATTCTGAGCTGTGATCTCAACCCTATTGCTTGCAAGATTTAACACTGGCTGATTGATTCCACGATGACCGAATCGAAGCTTATAGGTATCAAATCCCAAGGCACGTCCCAATATCTGGTGCCCAAAGCAGATACCAAAAATTGGAATTGATGCATCAAGGGCAGTTCTAACTAATGCCACAATCGAATTCATCGTTGCAGGATCGCCAGGGCCATTTGAGAGAAATAAGCCATCAAAACCTCCGGCTTGGATATCTTCAAAAGTTATAGTTGCTGGCATTAAGTGCACTTCAATTCCACGAGCTGCCATATTTCTTGGGGTTGCAGATTTGATTCCTAGATCAATTGCTGCAACTTTAAACTTTCTCTCTCCTAGTGCAGGAATTATCTGTACTTCATCAACGGTAACCTCTTCAGCAAGAAATGCGCCTACCATCTCGGGAGTACTTCTAACCTTGACTACCATTTCCTCTCTTGAGAGTTCGCTACCTGAGAAAATTCCAACTCTCATCGCGCCTCTCTCGCGTAAATGCAGTGTTAAAGCTCTTGTATCAATGCCTTTTATCCCAACCACGCCATTAGAGATTAAATCTTCCTCTAAGCTTCGCTCTGATCGCCAATTTGAAACTCTTACAGAGGGATTTCTAACCACAAATCCACTTACCCAAATCTTTCTCGACTCTTCATCAGCAGTATTCATTCCGGTATTACCAATATGCGGGGCGGTCATTATGACAACCTGGCGGTGGAGATTCCACCTAAAGTGATTT
>DDYK01000065.1:2041-5972 GCA_002347935.1 Actinobacteria bacterium UBA2236 | reverse complement strand
AAAGATGGAGATAAAGTCTCTGGTTGCTATGGATATTGGCGAGAAACTGGCGATGAAGTTTTATTTGAATCTCCTGCTGTTGTTTTAGCAACAGGTGGAATTGGAAAATCTTTCAAAATTACTTCCAACTCNNGCAGTATCGGGAAGAGCTGGAAGGAACTGGCGATGGCCACGCTCTAGCCCTTAAAGCAGGATCTGCTTTAGTTGATATGGAGTTTGTGCAATTTCATCCAACTGGAATGGTCTGGCCACCATCTGTTAGAGGAATTTTAGTTACTGAATCTGTTCGCGGGGATGGCGGAGTACTTACCAATAGCGAAGGTAAGCGCTTTATGTTTAATTACATCCCAGAGGTTTTCAAAGATAAATACGCTGATAACGAAGCAGAAGCTGATCGTTGGTATAAAGATCAGAATAACAACCGACGTCCACCAGAGTTGCTGCCTAGAGATGAAGTGGCGCGCGCAATTAACTCTGAGGTTAAAGCAGGTCGAGGATCGCCTAGAGGCGGGGTTTATCTAGATGTTTCAAAACGACTACCTGCTGAGGAAATAAGGCGTCGTCTGCCATCGATGTGGCATCAATTTAAAGAGCTAGCTGATGTTGATATTACTGAGCAGCCTATGGAAGTTGGTCCTACCTGTCACTATGTAATGGGCGGAGTCAAAGTAGATCCTGATACTGCCGCTGCTTATCAAGTTCCAGGATTATTTGCCGCAGGTGAAGTAGCTGGCGGGATGCATGGATCTAATCGTCTTGGCGGTAATTCACTTTCCGATCTTCTAGTTTTTGGAAGAAGAGCAGGAGCAGGTGCTGCTGAATATGTTAAGAAGTTGGCAAGTAACAGACCGTCAGTTAGCGATAAAGAAATAGCCAGAGCTCATAACCATCTAAATGAACCTTTTACCCGTGATGGTAGCGAGAATCCATACGCCCTTCATGATGAGCTACAAAATGTGACTCAGGATTTAGTGGGAATTATAAGAAATGAGAAAGAGCTCATCGATGCTTTAATGAAATTAGAATCAATTAGGCAAAGAGCTGCTAAGGTCAAAGCAACTGGCGGTAGAGCGTTTAATCCAGGATTCCACCTAGCTTTAGATTTAGAAAATATGTTATTGGTCTCTGAATCGATAGCTCGCTCAGCCCTTGCAAGGCAAGAGTCTAGAGGTGGACACACTCGGGATGATTATCCAAAGATGGACCCAAATTGGCGCACTATTAATCATTTGAGTAAATGGAGTGGCAAACAGATTGAAATTGATCCTGCCAAATCTTCTATGCTGCCGGTTGAGCTAATAGAGGTTTTTGAGATGGATGAACTAAAAAAGTATTACACTGAAGGCGAACTTGCGAAGGGTGGCAAATAATGTCTCGTAAAGTAAAGCTGCGCATCTGGCGCGGAGATGCCAAAGAAGGCAAGTTAGAAGATGTCAGCGTTGAGGCCAATGAGGGCGAAGTAGTTCTTGACGTGATTCATCGAGTTCAAGGAACCCAGATTCCAGATTTGGCGGTTCGTTGGAATTGTAAAGCTGGTAAGTGTGGCTCTTGCTCCATGGAAATTAATGGAAAGCCTCGCCTTGCCTGCATGACACGCATGAATACATTTGCAGAAGATGAAACTATAACTGTCACACCGCTTAGAGCTTTTCCAGTAATTCGCGATTTAGTTACTGACGTCTCCTATAACTATAGAAAAGCAATGGAGATTCCATCTTTTGATGCTCCAGAGGATTTAAAGCCTGGGGAATATCGAATGGCTCAAGTTGATGTGGAGCGAAGCCAAGAGTTCCGTAAATGTATTGAATGTTTCCTCTGTCAAGACACTTGCCATGTTATCCGAGATCATGAAGAGAATAAGAAGTCTTTTGCTGGACCACGCTTCTTTATTCGGATTGCAGAGCTTGATATGCACCCACTTGATCGACTTCGTAACCGCAAACAAAAGGCTCAAGAAGAACATGGACTTGGAATGTGTAACATCACAAAGTGCTGTACTGAAGTTTGCCCAGAACATATCAAAATTACCGACAACGCCATTATTCCAATGAAGGAGCGAGTAGTCGATGTTAAATACGATCCTATTCGTTGGCTCGGATCAAAGATTAGAAAACGCGAAGGCATAGCTTAATGAATCTAGTTAAGCGTTGGGTAATACTTGCCCTCGCTTTCTGGTTAACAACCTTCATTGTCTCTGGAATAGAAATTCAAGATGGTGCTTGGAATTATTTTTGGGTAGCAGCTCTCTTTGGGGTTATTAATACATTTCTAGGCGGCCTACTAAAGCTGTTTACACTTCCTGCAGTGATATTAACTTTTGGCCTTTTTGTGTTTGTAATTAATGCGGCAATGTTGACCTTAGTTGATCGCTGGAGCGATGTTTTAACAATCGATAAATTCACATCAGCCCTAATAGGAGCCTTAATTATTAGCCTTATTTCCGGCTTCACAAATAAATTAATCAACAAGGCTTAGTAACTCTTGAATTGAAGCGTTTACTAGCAGTTGGATTTGGAGGAGCCCTTGGCTCCCTACTTCGCTATTTAACACTGTCAAAAGGTGATGAGATCGGGCTCTTTTTGGTGAATATCTTTGGCGTTGCGATTGCCGGTTTTATAGCTCTTCGCTTATCTACCTCAGAGCTGATTCGTATTACTTTAATCCCAGGCTTTGCTGCCGGCCTAACCACCTTTTCATCAGTTGCGGTGATTCATGCAGAGGATGGTTCGCTTCGCAATATTGCCTACTTTTTCGCAAGCGTCCTAGTGAGCCTACTAATTCTCTTTGCCATAAAACCAAAGGCAAAGATATGAGGGTTAGTTATTTTCTATTTGGCGCTTTCATTGGCGCTCCAGTTAGATTTGTAATTGTTGAATACTTGAAGGGCTATCTCAAATTCCCATTAGGGATCATGTTAGTTAATGTAATAGGTTCTTTTTTGCTTGGCTTAATATTTAAGTCAGAGACCAATATAGCCTTTGCCCTAATGGGATTCTCAGGCGCTCTTACTACCTGGTCTGCCTTTGCTATGGACTTGTTTGAGCAGGCTAAAAGGCGTGAGCAATTTTTCTTCTTATTAAATCTCTTTGGAAATTATGCTCTAGCTCTTCTTGCTGCAGGCCTTGGTATCTGGATTGCGCAATAATATGAGGATGAAAAAGAGCGCACTCCTTCTTATCTTCTCCTTATTGCTAACCTCATGTAGTAGCCAGGAGGAGGTAGTTGCCCCTGAGCTGCCATCAGTTCCAAGTAATTGCGCAGATACAAAGGTTTTAGAATCTATATTGCCAAGAATTTCTGATGCTAAATATATTGAGACCGAATGGGAACCAACAGAAGGCACAGATTTATATGCCGCTTATAATGCTGGCGGTATTGCCTGCACCTATGGCCTGCAAGAAGCTGAAGTTGGAGCAACTATTTTGTGGGCGCCAGATAACAAAACTCTCTTTTCAGAGTTAACGCCAAACTGGATTGAATTTGGTCAAAAAGAGATTGATCTGCCTGGGATAGATGAGGAAGCTGCTTATTATTTGAGTGAAGGAATTCAAGGCCAGGGCGAGTATCACATCTGGTCAATTAACTTGCTGATAAGCGGTTCATGGATCCAGGTTGGGGCAACATTTTTTAGCTCACTAGAGGATGCACTCCCAGTAATAAAAGCAGCTATTGATTCACTTAAAAAACCAGAACAGGCAGAGGCAAAGAAGATTACTGGCTGTTATTTGGCAGAACTACCTGAAGATCTCTATGTATTTAACGTTCACTATCATGATAACAACACAATCTCAGCAGATTTTTATTACAAGAATATAAATGGTGAACCAACAAAGGGATTATTCCTTGGAACTTATACCAATGGGATAGCTCGAGGTTTCTATAGTTTGCCCACAAGCGATGGAACAACCGAGAGAGAACTCTTTTTAAAGGG
>DDYK01000065.1:0-2030 GCA_002347935.1 Actinobacteria bacterium UBA2236 | reverse complement strand
CAGACCATTGAATCTATCTTGGAGTGAGGATATTAAATATATTCCTGCAGAGGAGTGCGAAGCCTTACTTAGAGGTTAAAGCTGCCATCCAAGCTTCAACTTCGTCTGGATGAGAAGGCATAGCGCTACTTAAATTCTCACAGCCATCTTTAGTAACCAATACATCATCCTCGATTCTTACACCAATCCCGCGATATTCGGCAGGAAATAGCGTGTCATCTGGCTGGATATAAAGTCCTGGCTCAACAGTTAAGATCATTCCTTCCTTTAAAACACCTTCAGTGTGAGCTTCTTTTCTAGCCTTTGCGCAATCATGAACATCCATTCCGAGCATATGTCCTGTGCCATGAACAGTCCATCTGCGATGAAGTCCTACATCAGGCCTTAGTGATTCTTGCGCTGAAATTGGAAGAACCCCCAATTCTTCAAGGCCTCTAGCAAGAACTTCACTTGCTGCGATATGGAAGTCGCGAAACTTTGCACCAGGTTTAACTGCCTTCATTCCAGCCTTTTGGGCTTCATAAACCAGGGTATAGATCTTGCGCTGCGCTGGAGTAAACCTGCCATTTATTGGGAAAGTTCTAGTGATATCTGCTGTAAATAAAGAGTCCATTTCAACTCCAGCATCAATTAAAAGTAGTTCACCGTCGCGTAGTTGTCCATCATTTCGAATCCAATGCAGAACACAGGCATGAGAACCAGCTGCCACAATGCTGTCATAACCAAGGTCATTTCCTTCAAATCTAGCTCTGGTAAAAAAAGCTCCTTCAATTAAACGCTCGCCGCGCTTTTTACCGACTGCACTTGGAATCTGCTTAATCATATCTTCAAAGCCGCGATGGGTAGCATCAATAGCTTTTCGCATCTCTAAGATTTCATATTCATCTTTAACTAAACGTGCCTCAGAAACCCATGAAGCAAGATCTTCATCGCCGCTATTTTCTCTAACTCTAGAATCAAGATAATTATCTTCCCCGCGAATAATGAAAGTTTCTTTTTCGCTTGCTAGGAATTCATCAAGGGAATCAATGTGGCGAACCTGTATTCCATAGACAAGTTGGCTCTCATCTAGAGTCATTCTTCGCCCGATCCAGAACTCTCCATGTCTTGGATTTCTGTAGAACTCATCACTTCTCTCCCGTGGAGATCTTGGATGAATAAATAAAAGACTCTCATGGCTTGAACTACTTGGTTCTAGAATTAAAACTGAATCAGGAACTGCATCACTTCCACCAATTCCAGTGAGCCAAGAAAATGCGGTGTGAGGCCTGAAGCGGTAATCGCTATCGTTACTTCTAACCTTAAATGTTCCGGCAGGAATCACAAGCCTTTTCCCTGGAAATGCTTTAGATAGAAGTTCTCTACGCTTGGCAGCAAAGTCTGCAGCATTACTCTTTTGTAGATTCTCTAGAGGAGAGGGAGCCCAACCTTGCTCCATGAACTTCATTAAAGGCTCAGGAGTGGGGATGTCATGTGGGCGTGAGGGAAGTTTTCTTCCCACCTCTTTATCAAATGTGCTCATAAAGTAAGAGCGTACAGGCTGAATTCCAAGCTTTCATCAAGAGTGAGTAAACTCCCCTAATAACTGGAGACGTCGCATAGCCCGGTCTAGTGCGCCTCACTGCTAATGAGGTTTTCCCGAAAGGGAATCGGAGGTTCAAATCCTCTCGTCTCCGCGTGGCTGAATTTAGAATCGCAATAGTTGGCGCTGGACCTGCCGGCTACTTCGCTGCTCAAGCCTTACAAAACGCAGATCTTGATGGAAAGACTTTTGCGATAGATATGATTGAAAAGCTTCCCACCCCGTGGGGTTTAGTGCGAAGCGGAGTGGCTCCAGATCACCCAAAGATTAAGAGCGTCTCTAAAGTATTTGAAAAAATTGCTACTCAAGAAGGCTTCAGATTAATTGGCAATGTTGAGTTGGGTAGAGATGTTTCTTTAGCAGAGCTAGAAGAGATCTATGACGCGGTAATCATTGCAACCGGTTCAACTGTTGGAAGAAAACTTGGAATTCCAGGGGAGGAGTTAGC
>DDYK01000064.1:9377-9701 GCA_002347935.1 Actinobacteria bacterium UBA2236 | reverse complement strand
AGTAATTGCTAATGGAATTAATTCAGGGGCCTTTCAGGTGAGTGAGTCATATGACCAGGCGCCTAGCGCTGATGTGGTGGTAATCGCAGTTCCAACTCCGCTTGATGCAAAAGGATCTGCAGATCTATCACTTCTAATCTCTGCTGCTAAATCACTTGGCGAAGTTCTAAAAGCTCCAAAATTAATTATTAATGAATCTACCTCCTATCCTGGAACTCTAAGAGAGGTCATCAAGCCTTTAATTGATGGGGGTTCCAACCAATCTCATCTATATGCCATCTCGCCAGAGCGCGTTGATCCTGGCAATAAGAGCTATGGAGTTAA
>DDYK01000064.1:8156-9325 GCA_002347935.1 Actinobacteria bacterium UBA2236 | reverse complement strand
GCTTTCTATAAGAGCTTCTGTGATGAGGTAATTCCAGTCTCATCTGCCGAGGTTGCAGAAGCAGCTAAACTCTTTGAAAACACCTTTAGATTTATCAATATTGGCCTTGTTAATGAATTTGCAGAGATTATGAGCGCAATGGGTATTCCTGCAGATGAGGTCTTAAAGGCAGCAGCTAGTAAGCCATATGGCTTTATGCCATTTCACCCAAATGTTGGTATTGGTGGCCACTGCATCCCAGTAGATCCTATTTATCTTCAAGAGCGAGGAAAGAAGTTTGGCATAACAAGTAGATACATTGCCCTCTCTGAAGAGATCAATCATTCGATGCCAAAGTATGTCGCAAGGCGTTTAATCGATGAATATGGCGATATCAAAGGAAAGCATCTCTTAGTAGTTGGAGTCTCCTATAAAGCTGATATCTCTGATACTAGAGAGAGTCCAGCGCAGCCTTTTATAGAGAGCCTTAAAGAACTTGGCGCAAGAGTTTCTTGGCATGACCCACTAGTGCCATCCTGGAATGGCGAGAGCTCGGCTTTAGTTGCTGGTGAGTATGACCTAGCGGTGGTCTTAGTTGCTCACTCAAATCTAGTTATGAGTGGATGGAAGGGTGGGCCAATTTTTACTACTAATTTCAATCCAAAATACCCTGATTGGAAGCCGCTGATTAGCGTTCAGCAAAAGAGCTAGTAAAGCGATGCGAGTCCTTCACGTTATTGCTCGTATGAATGTTGGGGGGACAGCTACATATATTGCCAATTTGATTCACGGCCTTGAAAAATTAGGGGTAAGTAATCTTCTTATTATGGGCAATGTCCCAAAGGGTGAGGTAGAAGATAGCGTTATCTCCACTCTCAAATATCAGAGAATTGAGCCACTCTCTAGGGAGTTGAGTTTTGCTAAAGATAGAAAAGCGCGCAAAGAGATTGAAAGAGTAATCGAGAGCTTTAAGCCGGATCTTATACATACCCATACCTTTAAAGCAGGGTTTTTAGTAAGGCTAAGAAGAAGAGATATCCCAGTAATTCACTCCTTCCATGGCCATCATCTCTATGATCCTGAGTTTGGATTTTTTAAGAGAAACATTTTAAACATCATTGAAAGGCTACTTGCTCCAAGGGCTACAAGATTTATTACTATTGGCAAGAAAGTAAGAGATGAGCTACTAG
>DDYK01000064.1:5856-8137 GCA_002347935.1 Actinobacteria bacterium UBA2236 | reverse complement strand
GAAAGAGATTTGGTTTTAGCCAAGATGAAACTTTAGTTTTATGGCTTGGAAGATTTACTCAAGTAAAGCGCCCAGATAAAGTGATAGAGATTGCACGCTTATTACCAAAGATTAGATTTATCATGGCAGGGGGCGGGGAGCTTCTAGATAGAGTTAAGGCCAGCGCCCCTAGCAATGTCAGCTTTGTTGGCTATCAAGATAAGAATGAGATGTGGTCTATAGCCGACATCGCTCTTTCCACATCTGATAGCGAAGGGATGCCACTATCACTTATTGAGGCTCAGATGGCGGGGGTGCCGGTAGTTTCAACCAACGTGGGGTCAGTATCTGAAATATTAGAAGATGGAATCACTGGATACCTTGCAGGTAAAGATGTGAAAGAGTTGGCGAGCAAAATAGAGATGGTTATTGAAGATCTGGAATCTGGGGCAAAGCTTGGCAAGGCTGCAAAGCTTCGTGCAGAGCGGGAGTTTTCAAGCTCAGTCATGGCAGATGCTCACCTAGGGCTATATAAAGATGTATTAGATAAGGTGTCACGGTGAAATTACTTATTACAGGTGGCGCTGGATTTATTGGCTCTCACTTAAGCACAAGATTAATTGAGATCGGCCACTCTGTAATCGCACTTGACAATCTTTCAACTGGAAGTGCAGAAAATATTGCTGGACTAATGGGAAATTCAAACTTTGAATTTGTTCAAGGCTCAATACTTGATGAAAAACTGATTCACACCTTGATGGCTAGAGTTGATGGCTGCATGCATTTAGGCGCAGCACTTGGTGTGCAGAGAATTCTTGAGCGGCCATATGAATCTTTAGTTGCCAATACTCATGGCAGTGAGATTGCCATTAAGGCAGCAGCAGAGCTTGGAAAGCGATTCTTTCTCGCCTCAACTTCTGAGCTCTATGGCAAAAATCCAAAACAACCGCTAACTGAAGAATCTGATCGAGTTATTGGTTCACCACAATTAGTTCGCTGGGCATACTCTGAAGCCAAAGCAATAGATGAGTCAATTGTCCAAATGTTTCATATGAGCCACTCTCTCAACTTTGTTACTGGACGATTTTTTAATACTGTTGGTCCAAGACAGAGCGGGGCCTACGGAATGGTTCTTCCAAGATTTGTCTCAGCTGCTATTAAGAATGAGCCCATCACTATCTATGGCGATGGTTCACAATCGAGAGTCTTCTGCCATGTATCAGATGCTGTTAACGCAGTTCTAAAGATTTTCTTTGAGGATAAGGCCTTAGGCAACGCTTTTAATATCGGGGGTAAGGAGGAGATCTCTATTACTGATCTTGCAAAGCGGGTTATTACTCTTACTAATTCGACATCAAAGATTGAGTATCTGCCCTATTCCAAGGCTTATCCTGCTGGCTTTGAGGAAACTATGCGAAGAGTGCCCGATACCAGCAAGATAGGCTCCATGACTGGATGGAAGCCTGAGTTTAGCCTTGATGAAATTATCAAAGACATTGAAAAATTCATTCGCACCAGTTCTTAAGCACCTGGGGTTTTCATCCCTTGCCCTCTCTTTAACCCTTACATTACTTGGCGCTGCGCCAGCGCTAGCACTTGAGACTCGTGTTATCGATATCGTCTCGATTCAATGGGCTGGATCAGCACCTGCTGCTGGAAGTGTTAGTGATGCTCAAAAGGAGATTGAGGCCAAAGTTGGACCACTCTGGAAAGAATTGACCACTGTCTATGGTGATCCAGAAGATAAGAGAATCGAATTTAAATTTGGTGCATCTTTAAGCCTTCCAATTCGACTCACCTTTGCAATGCCCTGTGATAACAATTTCAATACCTGGACCAGCGCGGTAAGGGTAGAGACTTATAAGCGTCTTGGAATCAGTGATTGGCAATCTCGCTATCTATTAATTCTTGCTCCAGATAATAAATGTATCTGGTCTGGTAGAGCGCTTATTGGCGATGCTAAACGAGCCGGTGGCACGATAGTGCTTCATGACTCTATCGATGGCTTCATTGTTGCTCATGAGCTCGGACATGCACTTGGCCTTGGTCACTCAAACTTTATTCGCTGTCCATCTGGAGCATCTGATGGAAGTTGGAGCACATGTAAGGCGGTTGAGTATGGTGGAAGTATTGATTTAATGGGAAATGTTGATGTTTCAACGCCCTTATCAACTTATCATCAATGGCGAATGGGGCTGCTTAAAGAAAGTGATATTAAGCAATCTTGGAGTAGTGAGTCAATTGAGATCAATGCGCTTAATGTCTATGGAAAAGCTAGGGCAATATTTTTAAGAGATGGTAG
>DDYK01000064.1:0-5790 GCA_002347935.1 Actinobacteria bacterium UBA2236 | reverse complement strand
CAATTGCAGATGTCACTGAAGCAATCAGCACTGATATCTGGATGCTAAATCTAGATTCCTATAGCTACTCCTCATCTGCCTCTGCAGCAGGTTCTATGACGCTAGAGCCAGGTAAAAGCGCTACGGTCTATAGCGGAAATATCACCCTCAGCGCGACCAGCGCTTCTGAAGATTCGGTTCTAGTCAATATTGTCAGAAAAGACTCTGGGGATTTAAAAAAGCCCATATTGAGCTCTCCTAAGAGCTGGCGATCACCGGATGCCGAAATTTTAGATGGCGCATATTCTCAAAGCGTAAATGATATTGCCGATTTTGAGGCAAGAATTGATGGCGTAGTGAAAAAACTTTCAACATCAAAGAGCGGAGATTGGCAGCCAACATACCTAAACCCTTTTACCGCACCAAAGATCTTGCAATTGCAAGATCTACCTGAAGGCGAATATGGGCTTGAGTTAAGGGTGAGAAATCTTTCAGGAATTTGGAGTCCTTGGTCTGATCTAGTCCAGGTAAATATTGATAGAGGTCTTCCAATTATTGGAAGTGAGTATGCAATTTCTAAGGTCTCTCCTTCAAAAGTTAGCGTTGAGCTAAATGGGGTAAGAGATGCTGGAACTGGACTCTGTGCCACAGAGTTAGTCAATCCTGAAGGTTGGATAGTGGAGAGAAGTGCGCTAAAGATTAAACCAGAGCTATCAATCACAATTGGCGAGCAAAGAGCTGGCAGGCTACAAACCTTTGATTGTCTAGGAAATGGCCGCTCAGCTAAGTTAAGCGCATCAGTTGGTTTTACGCCGGCAACTGATATGAAGAGAAGTGGAAAATGGAGTAGCGCTTCAAGTGAATATCCAGTTGGGGCTATGAAGTGTTCTGGAAAGTGCACCGCATATCTTGCAACATCTTCAGTTGCAGGAATTGTTTTAGGCGCAGGAAGCGCCCAATATTCATTAATCGGTGGTGCGGCAAAGATAGCTCGAGCAAAGAAGAGCGGCGATAGTTATGAGGCGACTAGCATCGCTGTTGGTAGTAGAAAAAAGAGTGTAAAAGTCCAGGGAAGCAACTTCATACTTCTTGGTATTGCTCGAGCTGAGGTGAAAATAAGCGATGTAGCAGAGGCGCAAAGCTACGCCCTAGAGCCCGATCGCTCACTTGATGACCCGATCCAAAAGGCCCTTAACAGATATGGATTTAATGGCTCTGACTTCTCCTCAGAGTGGTATGTAGTTCCAATGGGAAGAGGCACCACGCTTGAGGATCCAACGCTAGATCTCTGTAGCGCTCAATTTGATTCTGAGCTGCTTAGAAAAGAGCGTCGTCAAGTATTGGCAAATAGGATTGATAATCCCTATCTATTTCTATCTACAGAATCAGTGCGCTATAGAAATCTAGCTGCTGCTCAGCAGGCGTTAAGTGAGGTAAAACTAAGTTATAACAATTGTGTCAAAAGCAGTGGTGGAACTGAAAGAGATGGCGTATTTACTAAATATGAATTCCTCAATCTTCCCAAGATTCCAGCAAACTTAGTATCAGAGCAGAACCGAGTGATCGTTCATGCCAAAATTGGGGAAGGCGAAGCAATGCGTTATCTGTTTGGCGCTTATCAATATAGTGGCGATATGTTTACTGGCCTCTATGTTGTTAGAGGATCTGATAGTCCATTTACTCAAGAGGAGATTACTCGCTGGCTTGAGGTAGCTGTTGTTATGGCAGATCGCCTAAAGAGCTCTAGTGGGGCTTAAAGACAATCGTTCGGTAGCTCCAGAATCTAAATATTGTTCCAAGGCCAACTCCAATAACATTTGCTGAGATGTTGTCAGCAAGGGCCGAATCCAGATTTAGAACATATCTAGAGATTGCAAGACAGATAACTCCGAAGGTAAGAGTGATTCCATTTATGATAAAAAATAGGGTTACTTCGCGTCTTACCCCGCTTCGCTTTCGATCTTTCCAGGTCCAATGTCTATTACCAATGTAGGCAACAAGGATCGAGGCCACGCCTGAAAGAATTGATCCCGTTAAAGGTTTATCCTTGAAGGGAGCGTTTTGGGTATGAACCAGGAGATTAAAGCCGCCAACCCCCACGACATAGCCAAGTGCTCCAACGCTAAAGAACTTGCCAAACTCTCTTCGAAGATTGAAAATCTTTCTTAGCACTGGCCAAGGCTAGCCCCGCCAGATGGCCTGAGATGGATCTGGCCAGGGCTAGTTCAACAGTGGTAGGCTTGCATCAAGAAATTTCTTGATAGGAGATTAAAATGGCCCTACCCCGTGAGAAGTTCTCATCCCAACTAGATAAAGAGCTCTTAGAGCGCGCAAGAAGAGTGGCTGAGAGCGAAGGGCTCCAATTTCAATCACTGCTTGAAGCAGCTCTTAAAGAGTATCTAGAGAAGCAAGAAACTGGCAAGCCGAGAAAGGTTGTAATTGAGGCCTTTGCAAAGAGCATTGCTGAATTTGATCTGCTCTATAAAGAACTGGCCAAGTGAAAAGAGATTTTCTCTACCTAACTACTAGTGAAGTATTAGTCATGCACTCTCTTTTGATCCGCCAATTTGGTGGGTCAGATGGAGTCAGAGATGTCGGGCTATTAGAGGCTGCGTTATTCCGCCCGCAGACAGGTTATTACAGCAACATAATTGCGGAGGCAGCAGCTCTGCTTGAGAGTTTAGCCGTTAATCATCCTTTTGTTGATGGCAATAAGCGCGTGGCATTTGCAGTCACAGATGTATTCTTAAGAATAAATGGCTATGAAATTAACTCGACAAGTCAGAAGATTTATAGTGAACTGATTAGATTGTTTGATGCGAAAGAATTTGATTTTAAAAATCTTGAAAAGTTTCTTCGAAAAGTAGTAATCAAATCGTGAGCCAAGTCTGGGTTGTTGGTGAAGCTCTCATAGATTTAATTCCTGTAGTTGGGGGAGAAATCTCAGAAATGGTGGGAGGGGGCCCCTGTAATAGCGCAAAAGCCTTAGCCCGCCTTGGTTTTTCAACCACTTTTATTGGAGGTATTTCTACTGATAGTTATGGGGAGGCAATAGAGCGCGAGCTATCAAATAGTGGGGTTATCCTTGATTTTGTACATCGCTCAGATCTTCCAACTGCTCTCGCGATAGCAACGATTAATGAAGTAGGCCTTGCTAGCTATGAATTCAAACTAGATTCAACGGTTAGTTTTAACTTCAACTCCTCTTGGCTTCCTAAAGAGGATTCAGAAGTAATTCATATTGGCTCAGTTGCTACTCTTTTGGAGCCTGGTGCTTCTGAGCTATATAAATGGCTCTCCAAAAAGAGCGCAACTATAGTTTTTGATCCCAATGTAAGACCTTCAATTCAAGGTGATAGAGAGATCTATCGAAATAGCGTTGAGAGATGGATAGATCTAGCAAAGATTGTGAAGCTAAGTGAAGACGATTTCTCCTGGCTCTATCAATCATCAGAAAGTGAAGTAATTGCTAACTGGTTCTCAAGAGGTACCGAGATAGTGGTAGTTACTAGAGCTGAGAGAGGCTTATCTGCATTTACTAGAGATGGGCGAATTGATTGCCCTGCAGCAAAGGTTGAATTGGTAGATAGCGTTGGGGCAGGCGACACGATTGGAGCAGTAATTGTTGAAGGCCTTCTTAAACACGGTTTAGCTGGGCTAAAGGCAGATGTGTTGAAACAAGTTCTAGAAAGGGCTGCAAAAGCTGCTGGAATTACCTGTTCTAGAGCCGGTGCTAATCCTCCTTGGAAAGAGGAGTTAGATTTAGCTCCATGAGCCTTCTTCATGCAATTGATGGCGGTGAAATCTCACTAGAGATTGATGTTGATCAAGGGGGAAGAATCTCATCTCTTAGATTTAGAGATATTGAATGTGTGCTGCCTTTTAGAGGTCAGGTGCTTACCTGGGGTTGGTATCCCATGGCTCCCTGGGCAGGGCGAATCAAAGATGGTCTAATAAAAAATAGTAGAGGAGAAGAATTTCAACTTCCAACAAATCTTGCCTCACCTCATGCGATCCATGGCTTTGGTATTACCTCTTCTTGGCAGGAGATAGGAAATGGATATTTTGCACTTGATCTTGCCGAGCCATATCTTGGAGCAAGGGTTGAGCAGAGATTTGAACTTCTTGATAATGCTTTGCGTTGGTCTTTAGAGTATGAAGCAGGGGAAAGTAATCTGCCATTTTGGATGGGGCTTCACCCCTGGTTTCCAAGAGAGTTTGATAGAGGCGGGGCTGCTGAGATTAATTTTCATCCTGGAAAAATGTTTGAACGCGGCAGTGATTACATGCCAACTGGAAAGTTAATAAACCCAACGCCTCCTCCTTGGGATGATGCCTTTACTCAAGTGCGAGGTGTGCCAACAGTTTCTTGGGAAGATGTATTGCAGATAAAGATTGAATCAGATGCGCCATATTGGGTGGTCTATGACCAAGATCCTGAAGGGGTCTGCATTGAGCCGCAGAGCGCTCCTCCTGATGCGGCAAACCTTGGGATTAGTAGCGATACCTATCTAGAAGCTCTCTTTGTATTTGAAGAGATTTAAGTAATCCACAGGCGCAGTAGTAACGAGTTGCGTTAATAACGCCTAGCGTTATTATTGAGCAGTGATTCTCTCCTTCTCCTGTAGTGATACGCAAGCACTAGCAGGGGGAGAAAGAGTTGAACGCTTTATTGCTTTCGAGAGGGTGGCTAGGCGCAAGCTTCGCCAGCTTGAGATCGCTATGAGGCTTGATGACTTGAGGATTCCTCCTGGCAATCGTTTAGAGCGATTAAAAGGAAGTCGCGACGGTCAGATGAGTATCCGCATTAATGATCAATGGAGAATATGCTTTAGATGGAGCAGTATCGGAGCTGAAGATGTTGAGATTATCGATTATCACTAATGAGATTTATTGCAAAGAGATGAAGAGTGAGGTGGAATGTGGCTAGCAAGAGCGTTAAAGCTAAATTAAGAGTTCGCCCTACCCAGAAGAAGTTATTAAGTAAGAGTCTTGAGCCCGTTTCTCCAGGAGAGCTACTTCTTGAAGAGTTTATGATTCCCATGGGCCTAACCTCCTATCGCTTAGCCAAAGAGTGTGAAGTGCCAGCACAGAGAATTGGCGAGATATTAAAGGGAAGGCGGAGTATTACCGCTGATACTGATCTAAGGCTCTGTCGCTTCTTTGGTCTCTCAAATGGATACTGGCTAAGGGCTCAGATTGCCTACGATATTGAAATCAGCCAGTTTAAATTGAGGAAAGACTTACTCCGTATCAAGCCCTGGAAGCATTCAAAGAGATAGGTTTGAAAAGTGATTAATAGAGAACACTTAAAGGCCCTTCATCAAAGAGAGTTGGTGCGTTTTATCTCCCGTACCCCAAAGAGCGCAGCCCTCTTTGAAAAAGCTAAAGAGGTAATGCCAGGCGGAGTTCCTATGTCTTGGATGTCTAAATGGCCTGGTGAATACCCGCTATTTGTTGAATCAGCAAGCGGGGCTCATTTTATTGATGTTGATGGCAATGAATATATCGATCTCTGTCTTGGTGATACTGGATCTATGACAGGCCATAGCCCAAAGCCAACAGTTGATGCTATTTCAAACCAGCTTTCAAAGGGCATGACTGCGATGCTGCCAACAGATGATGCGGTAGCAGTATCTAAAGAGCTTGCTAGAAGATTTCATCTACCGCTCTGGCAATTTACAGTCTCTGCAACCGATGCCAATCGCCATGTGATTCGCTATGCCAGATTAATTACTGGCAAGCAAAAGATTATTGTCATCGATCGCTGCTATCACGGATCTGTTGATGAGAGCTTTGCAACTCTAGATA
>DDYK01000009.1:3088-3345 GCA_002347935.1 Actinobacteria bacterium UBA2236 | reverse complement strand
GCATGGTTTGAGAAAAATCCTTCTGAAGGAAAAGAAATTGTGAGAAAAGCTATAGATGCAGCAACTGCTCGAATTGCAGCGAGAAAAGCTAGAGATCTTTCCCGTAGTAGAAAAGGCCTGCTTGAAGGTCGCGGTATGCCTGGAAAATTAGCTGATTGCCAATGGACTGAGCCTGAAAAGTGTGAGCTCTATATTGTTGAAGGAGATTCAGCTGGCGGTTCAACAAAAGGCGGGAGAGATTCTCGTTATCAAGCAGT
>DDYK01000009.1:2722-3000 GCA_002347935.1 Actinobacteria bacterium UBA2236 | reverse complement strand
ACCGCTCTTGGCACAGGAATTCATGATGACTTTGATATTGCCAAACTTAGATACCACAAAGTTATTCTCATGGCAGATGCCGATGTGGACGGACAACATATTAGAACACTGCTACTAACTCTTTTATTTAGATTTATGCGCCCACTAATTGAAAAAGGCTTTGTCTATCTAGCACAACCTCCGCTATATAAAATTAAATGGGGCGGGAAAGAAAGTGTTCAATACGCATTCTCTGATAAAGAGCGAGATGGCTTAATCCAACTCGGGTTAGAGGCAGC
>DDYK01000009.1:0-2715 GCA_002347935.1 Actinobacteria bacterium UBA2236 | reverse complement strand
ATGGATCCAGCCCACCGCGTACTTATGCAAGTGACTCTGGAGGACGCAGCAGCAGCAGATGATCTCTTCTCAGTTTTAATGGGAGAAGATGTTGAGCAGAGAAGACAATTTATTCAAAGAAACGCTAAAGATGTTAGGTTCCTAGATATCTAATGGAAAATCTTGATGAAAATAAATTAGATCGCATTGAAGCCGTTGATCTTCAAGTGGAGATGGCTCGTTCATATCTTGATTACGCAATGTCAGTTATCGTCGGAAGAGCGCTGCCTGATATACGAGATGGTTTAAAACCAGTACACCGCAGAGTTTTATATGCGATGTATGACGCTGGTTATCGGCCAGATAAGGGTTATTACAAATCATCACGCATCGTCGGTGATGTCATGGGTAATTACCACCCACATGGTGATGGAGCTATCTATGACACCTTGGTTCGATTAGCTCAACATTGGTCGCTTAGATATCCACTAGTTGATGGCAATGGAAACTTTGGCTCTCCTGGTAACGATCCAGCTGCAGCGATGCGTTATACCGAAGCTCGTATGGCCCCGCTTGCAATGGAGATCATGCGAGATATCGATGAAGAAACCGTTGATTTCATTGCCAATTACGATGGAAGAAGCCAAGAGCCACTAGTACTTCCCTCCCGCTTTCCAAATTTATTAGTTAACGGCTCAGCCGGCATCGCTGTTGGAATGGCNNGAGGAAACACTGAGCGCCCTTCTTGGAATTGTTAAAGGACCAGATTTTCCAACTAAAGGAATCATTGTTGGGCGCCAAGGAATTGAAGATGCATATCGCACCGGACGAGGCTCTATTCAGATGCGCGCGGTTGTGGAAGTTGAAGAAATCAACAAACGAACCTGTCTAGTAGTAACAGAGCTGCCATACCAAGTAAATCCTGACAACCTAGCTCTTAAAATTGCTGAGTTAGTAAAAGATGGCAAAATCAAAGGTATTGCTGATGTTAGAGATGAAGGAAATGAGCGCCTTGGCCAGCGTTTAGTAATTGTGCTGCGAAGTGATGCTACCCCTAAAATTGTCTTAAATAATCTCTATAAACAAACACAACTCCAAGATTCTTTTGGAGCCAATATGTTGGCTTTAGTAGATAACGTTCCAAGAACTCTTCGTCTTGATGAATTTGTCCGCCATTACATCACACATCAAATTGAAGTAATAATTAGAAGGACAAAATTTAGATTAAACGAAAAAGAGAAACGCGCTCATATTTTAAGTGGTTACTTAAAAGCCCTCGATGCCTTAGATGCTGTGATTGCGCTAATTAGAGCCAGTGCTACATCAGAGCAAGCCCGGGAAGGTTTGATGAAACTTCTAGAGGTAGATGAACTCCAAGCCAATGCCATTTTAGATATGCAACTTCGCCGCCTTGCAGCTCTAGAGCGCAAGAAGATTATCGATGAGTTTGAAACTCTAATGGCTGAAATCAAAGAGCTAAAAGTCATTCTTAAAGATCCCGCGGCTCAAAGGGTAATAATCAAAGAAGAGCTCAAAGAGATCTCAGATAAGTATGGCGATGATAGGCGCACCCAAATCATTGCAGGCGAAACTGATTTATCAGTTGAGGACTTAATCCCCAATCAAGATGTGGTTGTCACCATCACTAGAGGTGGATATGCCAAGCGAACCAAAGCTGATCTCTATAGATCTCAAAGACGTGGTGGTAAAGGCGTAAAAGGGGCAGCTTTAAAACAAGATGACATAGTTGAACATTTCTTCACCGCATCAACTCATGATTGGCTTCTCTTCTTAACAAATCAAGGCCGGGTCTATAGATCTAAAGTCCATGAGCTTCCTGATGCAGGACGTGATGCAAGAGGTCAACATGTAGCAAACTTATTAGCATTCAAGCCCAACGAAATAATTGCCTCGGTGATTGGCATTAATGATTATGCATCACTTCCATACTTAGTGATTGCTACAAAAGGCGGAATAGTAAAGAAGAGCCCGCTTAGTGAATACGATTCACCAAGAACTGGCGGTTTAATTGCAATTTCATTAAAGGATGGCGATGAAGTTGTAGCAGCCTCTGCCATCACTGCAAAGGATGAGTTACTTTTAATTTCAAAAAAGGGAATGTCACTTCGATTTACAGCAGATGATGAGTCCTTGCGTTCTATGGGTAGATCTGCAACTGGAGTAATTGGAATGAAATTTAGAAGCGGCGATGAGCTACTTACCATGGCAACAATTAGAAGCGGCGATGAAAAGAGTTTTGTACTAACAGCAACCGATGGTGGTTTTGGTAAGAGAACAGATATAAGTGAATACCGTTTGCAATCCCGCGGCGGGATTGGAGTTAAAGCGGCCAAAGTTGATGAAGGCGCGCGAGGCGGCCTAGTCGGAGCGCTAATCGTTAATGAAGGTAATGAGATATTAGTAATAACCTCAGGAGGTGTTGTTATGCGCACCCCAGTTAAAGAAGTTCGTCAGACTGGGCGCGATACTCTTGGAGTTCGCCTGGTAAATCTTGATCAAGGCACTTTTGTAGTCTCACTAGCCAAGGTCAATGACGAGGATTAAAAGTTGAAAAAATAAGCGGTAAAAGAGTGCTATTTTTGCGCACGCCCGCAGGTCAGGTAGCCTTGCGCTTCCCGTTTTGCGGGCCTATAGCTCAGCCTGGTTAGAGCGCTTCCCTGATAAGGAAGAGGTCGATGGTTCGAGTCCATCTAGGCCCACCCGTTCTAATACGGG
>DDYK01000011.1:27914-42270 GCA_002347935.1 Actinobacteria bacterium UBA2236 | reverse complement strand
GTAATTAAGCGCAGAGCAGAGGCAGTCTCTGCTTCACTTGGCATGGCAATCCCAGTTGTAGTTGAGAAAGCTGGTGGCGGGGTAATTGTTGATATTGACGGTAACTCCATTATCGATATGGGCGCAGGCATTGCAGTTGTAAATGTTGGAAATTCAGCAGATCGAGTTGTAAAAAATGTGAAGCAGCAAGTAGAGGCCTTTACCCATACCTGTTTCATGATTGCTCCCTACCTGGGATACATCGAGGTTTGTGAAGCCCTCAATCGTTTAACCCCTGGAGATCATAAGAAGAAATCAGCTCTATTTAATTCCGGAGCTGAAGCAGTTGAAAATGCTGTCAAGATTGCTCGCAATTTCACAAAGCGCCAAGCCGTTGTTGTCTTTGAACACGGCTATCACGGCAGAACCAATTTAACGATGGCAATGACTGCAAAGAACATGCCATATAAAGATGGTTTTGGACCATTTACCCCAGAGGTTTATCGCATGCCAATGTCTTATCCCTATCGCTGCGATTCCTGTTCTGGATCCTGCAATGAATTAGTTTTAGATACCGTGCTTCATAAAATAGAGAAAGAAATAGGTGCAAAAAATGTCGCCTGCATAGTAATCGAACCAATCCTTGGTGAAGGCCTTGCTGCAAATAATTCCGATAAGAGGATTGTCTTCCTTGATAAAGATGTCTGTTACTGCTCCACAATGAATCGCATCGATCTGCCACATCTACTCTGGGCGATGGAATCTCTAGTAAAAGGTCGGGTGGTGAACCAGATAAAGGTTGACGCTAAAACGGCTAACTTTGCTCGAATTGCGCTTGATCGAATGCTTAGCCTACCTTAGCGCCCATGGCTGAGAAAAAAGGGCGCCCAACACCAAAGCGCAAAGAGGTAGAACAATCAAGAGTTATAAACCGTCTAGCTCCTGCCGCCAATAAAGAAGCTAAGAAGCTACAGAAAGCCCAAGCAAGAGTTTTGCGTGCCCAACAGCGTGATGCCTATATGCGCGGTGATGAAAATGCGCTACCTCCCAGAGATAAAGGACCGGTGAGGCGCTTTATAAGAAATTATGTTGATTCAAGGCGCTCAGTTGGAGAATTCTTTCTTCCAATAATTGTTCTTGTTTTGTTTATGACATTAATTCCGGTGATGTATATCCAATTCGCTGCAATTGCTCTGATGTATTCCGCTTTAATTTTCTCAGTGGTTGATGGATATTTTCTCTCAAGACGTATCAAGCGTGAGATAAGTACGCGCTTTCCTGGAGAGGCGCTAAAGGGACTTGGGATGTATGGCTGGCTGCGCTCCACCCAGATAAGAAGACTGCGAGCTCCACTTCCTCAAGTTAAGCGGGGGGAAAAGATCTAGTTAAGCCCTTGGATTTGGGCTAACAGTTTTTGCAGCATCTCGCTCTGGGAGATTGCCAAGAGCGTCATCGATTGCCGTCATCGTTTCACCACTTAATTTAACTCCTGAAGCCTTAACATTTTCCTTTATTTGAGAAGGCTTGGTTGCTCCGATGATTGCTGATGAAACATTTTGATTTTGTAATACCCATGCCACTGCTAATTGAGCTTGCGTGAGCCCTTCTTTTTCAGCAATTGGCTTTAACTTCTCAACTGCAGTTAAAACATCATCCTTAATCCATCGTGAAATCATATTTGCGCCACCTTTTTTATCAGTAGCCCTTGATCCCTTAGGCGGCCTCTTTCCAGGTAAATACTTTCCAGTTAACGCCCCTTGAGCAATTGGCGACCAGACGATGTGGCCAATACCTTCTTTGCGACATAGCGGATCAACTTCGCTCTCGATAACTCTCCAGAGCATTGAGTACTGTGGTTGACTTGAGATAAAGCGGGTATAGCCCTTGGCATCTTGAATATTAAGAGCGCTACCAATTTGCTTTGCGTCCCACTCTGAAAATCCAATGTAATGAACTTTTCCTTGCCGGATCAAGTCATCAAATGCCGACAAGCTCTCCTCAAGTGGTGTTTCATAATCAAAGCGATGCATCTGATAAAGATCCAAATAGTCGGTGTTTAGACGCTTGAGAGAGGCGTGAACTGATTCCATAATGTGCTTACGGGATAGACCTCTATCGTTTTTTCCACTGCCAGTTGGCCAATAAACCTTGGTGAAGAGTTCATAAGACTCTCGTCTTATTCCCTTTAGAGCCTTGCCCATAACGCTCTCAGCGCGAGTGCCGGCATAGACATCTGCGGTGTCAAAAGTAGTGATACCTAAGTCATATGCTGTTCTGACGCATTTGATTGCTGCATCTTGCTCCACCTGTGAGCCATGAGTTATCCAATTTCCATAAGTAATCTCTGAGATGTACAAGCCAGAGCTACCAAGTTTTCTATATTCCATAGTTAGAGCCTAGCGCCTCCTTGCGCTTTAGCCACTTTACTGATTAATTTGCCCCTACAACTTAATAGCTCTTTGGAATGGGGAAGTCGGTGAAAATCCGACGCTGACCCGCAACCGTGAGCCTGCTAGTAATTTGGCAGGTAAGTCGGATTACCACCCAAGAAGCATATTTACCACCCGTCGTGGTTTACGGGGCGGAAGTTTTTTTTCGCCTTCGTGAGCCCTTTTTTATAGAAAGGTTCACATTGCTTAGCAGATTCAAATATTTTAGTATCTTAAGAACTCCTCCAAAATTAATCGCAGCCGCTTTAATCCTTAGCGTTGTTTTCCCATCGCCTTCTCATGGTGCTAAGGGATATCGATATTGGGGTTACTTCCAAGCATCTGCTGGGGCAAGTAGCTGGAGCGCAGCCATGACTGGTCCATCTGTTGAAGTCAAAGATGGAGATGTTGAAGGTTGGGCCTTTGTCTTTAGCTCGAATGATATTCCCGCCGTTGAACCGATGATGGATCCTGATTTTGCAACTCTCTGCGGTCAAACTCCCGAGACATCAGGAAGGATCAGAGTTGGATTAGTGGTTGACTTTGGCGCTGGAAATATCGCTCCAGATGGTGAAGTTCCAAATGAATTCTTCTCAGATTGCGTAGTAGTTGATAAGGGATCGGTCGGCCTTGATGTACTCGAGGCAGCCCTTGAGGTTAGAGCTGGTGATTCTGGGCTGATCTGCGGTATCGCTGGATATCCCGCAACTGAGTGCGGCGCAGAAATAGATGAGCCAGCACCTGAGCAAGCAGTAGCAATTGAAGCAACGACAGCGCAAGAGAATAACTCTAATCAAAGCGTCCCTATTCTCCTTGGGGTTCTTGCACTCTTTTTGCTAAGTGCTTTAATTCTTAATCGCCGGCGATTGAAAAAATAGAAAATTAATTAGATGAGAACTTCGCGCAGGGCCAGAAAAGAGAACTTTCACCCGCTCTTCTTCTGGCTCTGGGCGATAACACTTCTGGTAATTCTTCTCGTTTCCAACTCAGCCCTTGTTTCACTTTCGATATCCGCTGGAGCAATTGCTTTAGTACTTATGAAACCTAGCAATACCTACTGGTATCAATCATTTAGATGGTCGATTCGACTTGCAGCTCTGGCCTTTACACTTCGGATGGCTTTCGGCGTAATCATTGGAGTTCCGATGCCGGGCAGGGTTCTCTTCACAATTCCTGGTATAACTCTTCCAGATCTATTTGTTGGAATAAGGCTTGGCGGTGATGTGACCTCTCAGCGACTTATTTCCGCATTTCATGAGGCAAGCTTGCTTGTTGCTCTCATTCTTATCTTCGCTGCAGCGAGCGCGCTAAGTAATCCGCATGAATTTTTGCGAGTTCTGCCCAGAAAGTACTATGGCATTGGCCTTGCAACAGTAATTGCAAGTTCGGTTGCACCGCAGAGCGCTAGAAGTATTCAGAGAGTAAGAGCGGCTAGACGTCTAAGGGGTGAGAACTCAACTGGGATTGCCTCTTATAGAAAAGTTGGAATCCCGGTTTTGGAAGAATCTTTGGAGAGATCGATAGATCTTGCTGCATCTTTAGAATCTAGAGGCTATGGATACTTCCCAAATCCAAGCAGATATCGTCCTCACATTTGGCGCCTTAGAGAGACATTGGCTCTTGCAGGGCCGATATATGCCCTTATCTTTCTGCTACTGCTGCCAGCGGTATCTGGAGTTTTATTGGCAGGGCTGCTCCTCTTCGCCGTAATTACTCCGGGACTTATTTCATGATTACTTTCTCTAACGTCTCACTGATCTACCCCAACGCCGAAAGAACTATTGTCGAAAATGTATCTTTCACAGTTAATGAGGGTGAATTACTGCTTTTAATCGGCCACACTGGAGCAGGTAAGAGCTCGCTACTTAAACTAATAAATGGTCTTATCCCGCATCACACCGGAGGAATACTGACCGGCGAAATTAACGTCGCGGGCAGAAGCACTAGAGCAATAAAGCCTGGTGAGTTGGCAGATATTGTAGGAATCGTTGGCCAAAATCCTATTAATGGATTTGTCTCAGACATTGTTGAAGATGAGATTGCATTCAGCCTTGAGAGCCTGGGAGTTGCCCCTGAGATTATGCGAAAGCGTGTCGAGGAGGTACTAGATCTTCTTGCGCTCGCCCCATTAAGAAGAAGAAATATCTCAGAGTTGAGTGGTGGTGAACAACAAAGAGTTGCGATAGCTGCAGCTCTTGTGACAAATCCAAAGGTTTTACTTCTTGATGAACCCACAAGCGCACTTGACCCAAGTGCGGCTGAGGAGGTGCTTTCAATTCTTCATCGCCTAGTTCACGATCTTGGACTTACCGTTATTTTAGCCGAGCATAGACTTGAAAGAGTGATTGGATTTGTTGATCGGATAATTCTTATTCATGGCGATGGCACTGTTGATCTCGGACCTGCAAGACAGATTTTAAGTAAATCTCCCATCGCTCCTCCCCTAGTTGAGTTAGCAAAGAAATTTGAACTCGGCCAGATTCCACTTTCAATTCGTGAATTTCGAAAATTTGCCCCAGAGATTTCTGAAACAATGGTGCAGGCTGCTGGTAAAAATTTGGGAGATACGATACTTGCAATTAACTCTGTCAGCGCCTCATATGATCAAGATCTAAGAAGTAAAGCTCTTAGCGATGTAAGTATTAAAGTAAGTGGGGGCGAGATTGTTGCGCTGATGGGACGAAATGGCGCAGGGAAGACAACCTTACTTAAATGCGCTGTTGGCCAAGCTCCACTTACTAAGGGTGAGGTGAGAGTCAAGGCAAGAGATCCCAAAAGTTTTACTGATAAAGAGTTAATTAGATTTGTAGGATATATCCCTCAAGATGCTGGAGATCTTCTCTATGGGCAGTCGATAAAACAAGAATGTGATTTAGCAGATCTTGATAATGGCGTTGAATCTGGCAGAACGCTCGCAATCTATAGCGATCTAATGAAGATCCCAAGCCTTAATTCACACCCCAGGGATATTTCAGAGGGGCAGAGACTCGGCCTTGCACTAAGCATCATCCTTTCAGCCCAGCCCGCGCTCGTCATTTTAGATGAGCCAACTAGAGGACTTGATTACGAAGCCAAGAAAGTTTTGATCACGAATTTGAAGCAAATCACTTCCGAGTCTAACCGCGCCGTTTTGATATCGACCCATGATGTCGAGCTTGTTGCTGAGGTAGCAGATCGCGTTATTTTTCTTGCAGATGGTGAGGTCATCGCAGATGGCGGCAGCCGAGAAGTCCTTAAGGCATCCCCTGCATTTGCGCCTCAAGTTTCTAAAGCCCTTCCCAATAACAGCTGGATCTCTTTAAGTGATGTAGAAAGATATTTGAGTGAGAAGAACTAGATTTGTCTCTTCAGTACTTTCTTGGATTCCAATAATTGTTGGATCATCTCTTGGTCTGTCTGCATTTACCTGGCCACTATTTATTCCAGATAGCAATCTCTATCTACTAAGGCCAGAGGCGGCTCGATTCTTAGCTCTCTTCATAGCTGGACTTGCCGTGCTTGTTATCTCAGTTGAGATTTCAAGAGGGGCACTTGATAGCAAGATTGTTGCCCTCCTTGGAGTACTAGCTGCATTAATCGCAGCTCTTCGTTTGCTAGGAGCTGGAGCTGTCGGAGTTGAACCAATGTGGTTTCTCTTAATTATTGCTAGCTATATCTTTGGTCCAAAATTTGGATTCTCACTTGGAGTCATCTCCATGTCGGCCTCAGCAGTATTAAGCGGCGGTATTGGTCCTTGGCTACCGTTTCAAATGTTGGCAGCGGGATGGATTGGATTATTTTCTGGTTTCTTCTCAAAGAAAGTTTCTAGACGTTTTGAAATTATCACCCTGATAGCAATAGGAATTACCAGCTCGCTTCTATTTGGCGCACTCATGGACCTTCAGCTCTGGCCATGGATCGCATCAAGCAATACTGAGTTGGGCTATATCGCTGGGGCTTCAGTTATGGAAAATCTCGCGCGATATCTAACTTTTCATCTAGCAACAGCTATGGCCTGGGATATTCCAAGGGCGATTACCACCGCCTTACTTATAGCCCTTAGCGCAAAGGCTCTACTTGCATCACTTTCACGAGCATCAATAAGAATGGGTATTACTTCACCTTTGAGGGGAGAAAAGGTAAACGCTTAATTACCCCTTTGCTGATACGACCTCGGATATCAATAAAAACCTCGCTACCAAGTGGAACTTGCTCGTTAAAAAGACCTAGAGCAATTCCGCTTTTTAGAGATGGCGAGAATGTGCCACTTGTTACATAGCCAACTTTCTTTCCGCTCGGGTCTTTAATATCCATACCAGCTCTAGGAATTCCGCGGTCGCTAATTAAAATTGCTGCCAGTCTTCTATGACTCTTCTCAAGCTTTTGCTTTTCAACAGCGCTCTTTCCCCAGAACTCTTTATCAAATGCCACTGCCCAAGAAGCACTTGCCTCCACTGGGGATATTTCAAGTGAGAGTTCATGGCCATGGAGGGCATAACCCATCTCAGTTCTTAAAGTGTCGCGAGCGCCAAGACCTGCAGGGAGCCCAGAATATTTCTTTACTTTCTCTAGAAGTAAATCCCAGATCTTTCTTGCACCTTCCCATGGAGTAAGAATTTCGTAGCCATGCTCTCCGGTATATCCAGTTCGACAGATAATTAGCGCCTCTGAGTCCAACTCACTTTCCATAAAGGACATATATTCAAGATTTACATCTATTCCAAGATCATTTAAGACAGCAAGGGAGTTAATCCCTTGAAGAGCAAATAGGGCATAGCTTTCATGTAGATTTTGAATTTCAAGGCTACTTGGAGCATCTCTACTTATCTGAGCTAAAACTTCTTGGCAATTAGCCGCATTTGGAATAAGGAGAAAGTAGGTACTTGAGTAGCGATAGATTATTAGATCATCAATTACTCCACCGCTATCGCCTTGGCAGATAAGGGTGTATTGAGCTTGACCATCTGAGATCTTCCTTAAATCGTTGGTAAATATTGAGTTCAAGTAATCCAGCGCACCTTCGCCCTTTACTGAGGCCTTACCCAGATGGGAGACATCAAAGAGGCCAACGCTATTTCTAACCGCGTTATGCTCATTTATTACCCCACCACCATTTGCTGCTGGGTATTCAATCGGCATCTGCCATCCCCCGAAATCTGCGATTTTGGCTCCAGAATCAAGATGGAACTGGTGTAATGGCGAATATTTGCTCACTCCAATAACCTAGTCCAATGGCTACAACATTGCCCACTATTAACGCTAGTGATAATTCTGTAATAGATGAAGTCCTGGTTCTGGGCTTTGCTCTAGATAAGAAGAGTAAAAAGTTTTCTATATTAAGTGGTGAGCTTCGAGTAGATCAGGGGCCACTGCTTCAAGCCCTTGCTGATCTTGGGGCAAGTGGGTCAAGCGATGAGGTAATTAAGCTTCCGGGAAGTGCCAGTAAGTTAATTCTTTTAACAGCGCTAACTCCTAAGGCTGATGGCTCAATTGCCCATGAAGTGCTTAGAAGAGCCGCTGGAGCTGCTGCCAGATCTCTTGCGGGTACTACCTCAGCAACCTTTGCTCTTCCTCAAAGCTCTAGAGAAGATTTTCAAGCAATAGCTGAGGGAGCGCTGCTTGGTGCTTATACCTTTGATGAATTTAGAGGAAATTCAAAGGCTGATAGAAAGCCAGCGCTAAGAAAGATTACGATTTATTCTAAGAAAGCCAAGGATAAGAGTTATCTTCAAGGATTAAAACGGGCAGAGATAATTGCCAAATACACGCATTTAACTAGAGACTTGATTAATACACCGCCAAGTCACTTAACTCCAGAATCCTTTTCGCTCAGATTCAAAAAACTTTCTTCATCTCTAGGCGTTAAAGTCGAAATACTAAATGAGACGCAACTAATTAAAGGTGGCTATGGCGGAATCATTGGCGTAGGACAAGGCTCTGCAAATCCTCCGCGTCTACTTCGCCTTTCCTATAGCGGTAAAGGTGCCAAGAAGCGCTATGCATTTATAGGAAAGGGAATCACCTTTGACACTGGAGGCCTTGCTCTAAAACCTGCGCAAGGCATGGAGGCCATGAAATCTGATATGAGCGGAGCAGCAGCGGTCTGCGCCGCCGTCTTGGCAATTGCTGAGCTAAAGCTTCCAATAAATGTTGATGCTTGGGCCGCTCTTGCAGAGAATATGGTTAGCGATAAAGCAACTAGGCCAAGTGACATCATCACAATTTATGGCGGTAAAACTGTTGAAGTACTAAATCCAGATGCAGAGGGGCGACTTGTTCTAGCTGATGCCATGGTTCGCGCCGCAGAGGTGGGAAAGAAGGCTGGCGGCCTTGATGGCATGGTTGATGTCGCAACTCTTACCGGCGCTCAAGTCGTTGCGCTCGGCACAAGAACAAGTGCGGTAATGACCAATAATGAAAGTTTTAGAGAACAGTTCTTAAATCTTGCAGAAATTTCTGGAGAAGCCTTCTGGCCGATGCCCCTGCCTGAAGAGCTAAGAGCATCTCTTGATTCTCCTGTTGCTGATATGGCAAATATCGGTGATCGAATGGGCGGAATGTTAGTTGCTGGGCTATTTCTCAAAGAGTTTGTCGATCCAGAGCTTCCTTGGCTCCATCTTGATATCGCAGGTCCGGCCTATAACGAGGCAAAAGCTCATGGCTATACCCCAGTTGGTGGAACAGGTGTCGCACTTCGCACTTTAATCGCCCTTGCTGAGTCATCAGCTGCCAAGTAATGCTGGCAAGATAGGACCATTGAAAAAGAAATATAGAGAGGTTTGATGTGGCTGACTTTGATCTAGTAGTTCTTGGTGGCGGAAGTGGTGGCTATGCCTGTGCGCTTCGCGCCGCCCAATTGGGATTAAAAGTTGCTCTCATCGAGAAAGAAAAGCTTGGCGGAACCTGTCTACATCGAGGATGTATTCCTACTAAAGCCCTACTTCATGCCGGTGAGATTGCTGATGGAGCAAGGCACTCAGCTGAGTTTGGCGTAAAAGCTGAATTTCACTCAATGGATATGGTGGCGGTAAATGCCTATAAAGATGGTGTGATTTCAAAGCTGCATAAAGGACTGCAAGGGTTAGTTAAATCTAGAAATATCACCTATGTTGAAGGTGAAGGAAAGCTCGTATCAGCAACTACAGTCAAAGTAGGCACCGAGAGTTACAGTGGCAATAACATTGTTTTAGCGACAGGGTCTTATGCAAGAACTCTTCCAGGTCTTGAAATCGATGGAAAACAGATTATTACAAGTGATCAAGCAATTCATATGGGATATGTTCCAAAGTCTGTAATAGTTCTAGGCGGCGGAGTTATTGGTTGTGAATTTGCCTCGGTCTGGAAATCATTTGGCGCTGAGGTGCGAATCATTGAGGCCCTGCCCCACCTAGTTGCACTCGAGGATGAGTCATCTAGTAAGGCTCTAGAGCGCGCCTTTAGAAAGCGTGGAATTAACTTTGAATTGGGCGTCAAATTCAAAAGCGTAAGTAAGAACGCATCTGGAATTGAGGTTCTGCTTGAAGATGGAAAGAGTTTTGCAGCGGATCTTTTGCTAGTTGCAGTTGGGCGAGGTCCCACATCATCTGGGCTTGGCTATGAAGATGTCGGAGTCAAGATGGATCGTGGCTATGTATTAGTTGACAATAAATGTCGCACCAACATCAAGGGCGTTTGGGCAGTTGGAGATTTGATTCCAACTCTTCAATTGGCTCACGTTGGATTTGCTGAAGGAATAATGGTTGCTGAAGAGATCGCAGGCCTTAATCCCAGACCGATTGATTATGATGGCGTTCCAAGAGTTACTTACTCCGAGCCTGAAGTTGCATCTGTTGGACTAACAACTGCTGAGGCAAAAAAACGCGGCATTGATGTTAAAGAGCTTAATTATGATTTAGCTGGAAATGGCAAAGCCCAGATTCTTAAAACTGCGGGAGCCATCAAATTAGTTGCAGATGGTTCTGGAAGAGTTATCGGCATTCATATGGTGGGGGCAAGAGTTGGTGAACTCCTTGCTGAGGCGCAATTAATATTTAATTGGCAGGCTGATGCAGATGATGTAGCTCAACACCTCCATGCTCATCCAACCCTCTCTGAATCGATGGGAGAGGCTCATATGGCCCTTGCTGGAAAGCCGCTGCACGCTCATGGCTAGAAATTCTTGGTTAGGCTTTTTATCATCAGATGGGTTGCTAGTTAGAATAAGTAGATACGAACGAAGGGGCGTTTAGAGAAATGTCATTTTCAGTAAAGATGCCTGCTCTCGGTGAGAGCGTTACCGAAGGAACAGTAACTCGTTGGCTAAAAGCAGAAGGCGATCAAGTTGCACTTGATGAACCTTTGCTAGAGGTTTCAACCGATAAAGTTGATACTGAAATTCCATCGCCTGCCGCAGGAAAGCTAGAGAAAATTTTAATTCCCGTAGATAGCGTCGTTGCTGTTGGAACCGAACTTGCACTTATTGGAGACGGGGCGGCATCGCCAAGTACCCCGGCTGCACAGACCCCAGCTCCAGTATCTGCTCCCACCCCAGCTCCTGCTCCAACGCCAGCACCCGTTGTTCAAGCACCCGTTGTTCAAGCACCGGTTGCGCAGGCTTCAGTTGCTCCAGTGGTTGCAGCGGTTACCGCAGTTCCAGCGCCACCAAAGACTCCGCCGCCGCTACTACCAAAGCCTGCAGCTGCATCTGTGCTTGATGACTCCTATGTAACTCCAATTGTTAGAAAACTTGCGAGCGAAAATGGCGTCGATCTCTCTCGAGTAACTGGGACTGGAGTTGGGGGAAGAATCCGCAAAGAAGATGTCATGGCCGCAGTTTCTCGCCCAGCTCAAGTATCTCCTGCACCTATTGCGCAATCTAGTTCTGCGCCAAGTGAAGTTCGCACACAATCTGTTGCTGTGTCCCCACTTCGTGGCACGACAGTGAGCATGTCAAGACTTAGAAAAGTTATCGCGGCAAGAATGCTTGAATCCCTCTCTGTAAGCGCGCAACTAACAACAGTTATTGAAGTTGATATCACCAAAATAGCGCGACTTCGCGAGCGAGCTAAAGCAACTTTTGAAGGTAGGGAAGGTGTTAAATTAACTTATCTACCATTTTTTGCAGTAGCCGTATGTGAGGCGCTAAAGCAGCATCCCGTTGTAAATGCCTCGGTAGAAGGCGATCAAATTACCTATCATGGGGCCGAACACCTAGGTATTGCAGTTGATACTGAGCGCGGGCTATTAGTTCCAGTTATTCGTGATGCTGGGGATCTAAATATGGGCGGCATCGCAAGAAGAATTGTTGATGTAGCTTCCAGAACTAGAGATAACAAAATCTCGCCAGATGATTTAGGTGGTGGCACATTCACCATCACAAATACTGGCTCACGTGGTGCATTGTTTGATACGCCAATTATTAATCAACCGCAGGTGGCAATTCTTGGTTTAGGAGCGATAGTTAAACGTCCTATGGTTGTTAAGGGTGCCGATGGCGGCGAAACGATTGCAATTCGCTCCATGGTCTATCTTGCACTTTCCTATGATCATCGAATTGTTGATGGCGCAGATGCTGCAAGGTTCCTCACTACGCTCAAAGATAGGTTAGAAGAAGGTCGTTTCGAATCTGATTTAGGGCTCTAAGTGTCTTTGCCCCAGCGCATTGCCATAACTGGAGCTTCCGGTTTGATTGGTACTGCCCTTGTCGGCCACTTAAAGTCTGAAGGCCACACTGTTCAAAAACTTGTCAGAAGAAAGCCACTCTCTCCCGATGAAGTTTTTTGGGATCCTAGAAGTGGTGATATTGAGCTATCCGCCCTAGAGGGCGTTGATGCAATCATTCATCTAGCTGGAGCAAATGTCGGCGATAAGAGATGGACCAAGAAATATCGCGCAGAAATTCTGAATTCTCGACTGCTTGGCACAACAACTATTGCAAACGCTGTCTCAACTCTAAAGCCTGATGTCTTCATCTCTGCAAGTGCTATAGGTTGGTATGGCGAAACTGGAAATCGCGCGGTAAGTGAATCAGATCGACCAGGAGATGATTTTCTTGCAGCAGTTTGCAAACAATGGGAGGCGGCTGCCGATCTTGCAACAGATACTAGAGTTGTAAAAATCAGAACTGGGTTGGTCCTAGATTCAACTGGAGGGGCGCTGGGCAAGATGCTTCCCTTATTTAAGTTTGGTATTGGTGGAAAATTAGGTAGCGGAAAGCAATGGTGGTCATGGATAACTTTGCATGACCTAGTAGAAGCGATCTGCTTTCTCTTAGAGAAGCCATTAAGTGGTGCTGTAAATCTGACTGCTCCGAATCCAGCGACAAATCAAGAATTTACCTCAGCTCTAGCAAGAGCGCTAAAGCGCCCTGCGCTAATTCCAGTTCCAGGTTTTGCACTCAAAATTGCACTTGGTGGATTTTCAAGCGAGGTTCTAGGATCAAAAAAAGTTTTACCAACTGCGCTATTAGATGCTGGATTTAATTTTGACTATCCTCATTTGGCGCCAGCGCTAAGCGCCTTACTTGCCGAGTAGTTCTTATCTAATACTAATCTGGCGAGCTTGATCGATAATTCTGGCAACGTTTAGCGATAACTCGCGACTAACCGGCAACTCTCCTCCAAATTCAATAGCAACCCGCACCTCGTTATAGAAGGCAGGGTAAAAGCCGGGTTCCCCTCGATAGGAAAATGATTCGCTACCCTTGTGAATCTTTGCGTTACTTGTAATCTCATCGTTATCCATCCACTGGCCAGCTGTTGCCCTAAATCCCTTTCTTAAGATCTCCTCCTGCTTATCAAGTTCGGTAATTACTAAGCTCGCCTTATCGCCATTTAATCGAATCTTTGGTCCAGGCTCGCCACTAACAGCGCTTGCTGAAAGATAGGAATCAACTCCATTCTCGTGCTTTAAAACCAGCAGTACATCATCATCGCTTGCTCCACGAACACTTCTTACACTTGAAAATGCCAACTCTGCTGGACCAAACCAATCAAGCGCAGTTGAAACTAAGTGGCTCTGCAAATCAAGAAGTAAGCCCCCGCCTGCCTCCTGCGATGTGCTCTCGCGCCAAGCCGATGGATTTAACTCTGGACGAAATCTTTCAAACCTTGACTCTAAACGGAAGATATTTCCAATATCTCCTTGCTTTATTATTTTTTTTATAGTCAATGAATCAGAGTCCCAGAGTCGATTGAAAAATACGGTTAATAGCGCGCCGCTCTGCTCAGCGGCTTCATAAAGACCCAATGTTTCATAGTAATCACGTCCCATAGGTTTATCTACAACAGTATTTATTCCAGCCTCTATTGCAGCAAGTGCGTGATTGCTGTGAAACTCATTAGGTGAGGCAACGACAATCAGATCTAAATCTTCTGCAACCAACTCATCTATTGAATTTACAATTACTGCGCCTGGAAAATCTTGCTGAGCTGCAGCCTTCTTCTCAAGTGATCGCGCACAGATAGCAGTTACATGAAATCCGGCGGAAAGCAGTGTAGGGCCATGGAAATAGCGACCAGCTAATCCATAGCCAATTATTCCTGCTTTCATTTAGGGATAGTTTAATTTTCTTGGTTTTGCAATTTTGATGGCCACCAGATCTTTGGCCCAATTACTCGAACCAAAGCTGGAACCAAGAGTGAGCGAACGATAATGGTGTCAAGGAGTACGCCAAAGGCGACAGCAAAACCAAGTTCTGCCAAGAAGACCAACGGCAAGATTCCAAGAACTCCAAAGGTTGCGGCAAGAACTATTCCAGCTGAGGTAATGACTCCCCCAGTGACAGTTAAGCCTTTAATAATTCCTGCCCTAGTTCCAATCTTTAGCGACTCTTCTCGAACACGAGTCATTAAGAAGATGTTGTAATCAATACCAAGGGCTACTAAGAATATGAAGGCAAAGAGCGGGAAGGAGGCATCCGTTCCAGCAAATCCAAAGACATGATCAAATACCAAAGCGCAAACTCCCAAGGTGGCAGCAAAGGAGAGAAC
>DDYK01000011.1:16185-27873 GCA_002347935.1 Actinobacteria bacterium UBA2236 | reverse complement strand
AGGAGCACGATAGGGATAATGACTCGATTATCTCTACGCGATGATTGGTCAACGTCATAGCCAATCGCGCTCTGACCGCCAACTAAAATATTGGGATTAACTGCCTTAGCAGCCTGGCGTATAAGTGGAATACTCGCCTTGCCCTCTGCAGAGTCTGGAGCGACCTTTAAGGTGGCATAGAGCACTACTTTTCCATCTACCACTTTCAATTCAGAAGTTGGCCTTTGAGTAAGAGGGTCAACATTTGTAAGTGGCACCACAGATGCAACGTTTGAGACTCGACCGATTGCTGCTGCAGCTGAGGCAATATCTTTCTGATCCACAACAATTTCAACTGGAGTTCCCTCCCCGCTAGGGAAGTGCTCTCCTAGTTTTTCAAGTCCGATGACTGAATCTGTTCGAGTAGTGAAGGCTTCACTCTGTGAGAGACCATCAGATTTTAAGGTAGTGGAAAACCCAGCAAAAATAAGAAGTACAACCGCGGTACTAACCCAGACCGCCTTGGGGCGACGATCTACCAACTTACCCACTTTTGACCAGATCCCGGAGAGCTTTTCATCTTCTTGACCAAAGCGCGGAATCTTTGGCCAGAAAATCCAGCGACCAAAGAGAATTAAGAGAGCGGGAAGCAGAGTTAAAACGGCAAGCATTGAAGATGCAATTCCAATTGAACCAACGGGGCCAAGGCCGCGATTACTAGAAAGATCGCTAAGTAGCAAAACCATAAGTCCTGCTATAACGGTTGAACCAGAGGCGATAATTGGCTCTATAACTCCGCGAAGCGCAATTCTCATCGCATCAAATCTTGAGTGATGAAGATGCAACTCTTCTCGATAGCGGGCTATTAATAACAAGGCGTAATCTGTCGCCGCTCCTAGAACTAGAACATCGAGAATTCCTTGGGTCTGACCATTTAAATCAATAATGTTTTCTTTAGCGAGGTAATAGACAACCGTGGTGGCAATTCCAAGCGCGCTTGCCGCTGTAAAGAGCGGAAGTATCCAAAGCACTGGGGAGCGATAGACCACAATCAGGATAATTGCTACAACAATCAGAGTTGTCTGTAGCAGTCGGGTATCAATTGAACCAAAGGCTTCAAATAGATCAGCAAATAATCCTGCAGGTCCCGTGACATGGGTAGTTATTCCCGCTGCGGTGAACTCCTTTTCCATATCCGTCCTGATGAATTCAATAATCTTTGGAAAGATTGGTTCGCCATCAACATTGGCATCAGCAACTGCAAAATCTAATTGTGCATTAATCAAAATAGCTTTGCCATCCGTAGATGGAATGGGAGTCAGTGGAACTCCTTGAGCAAAATAAGTGCTTAACGGCTTTCCAGTCTCCGGCAGAGTTTTGCTTAGTAGGCCCGCTGAATATTGACTCACTTTTTCAAAAGCTTGGGCGTTAGTTGCTGGATTTAAATCTCCAAGCAGCAAGAGCAGGGCAGGAAAGAGTTGATCTTCTTGAGATGAAAACTTAACTAGAACTTCGCCTGCGATGGTTGACTCCGCGCTATCAGGCAAGAAAGCCGAGTTATCATTTTCTTGAACTGAAGAAATCTTAGAAAAAGCTCCCCCGGCAAAGCCGCCGATAGATAGCCAGACCAAAATTGAGACGATTGCTATCCATAACGCCTTTCGCCCTTTTACTCTAGATTTCTTCTTTTCGCTCGATACTTCCTGACTCATTGCAACTCCTTGCGCTTCTCTGGCTCGTTAGTTTTAGGGTGATTTTGGCTACTGCCCACCCATACCCTTAATGATTTAGGCTCGTAATTCTACCCCTCATCGTGCCAAGTGATGCTCCATAAAGTTAGGCTCTGCCTATGATTACACAAGCTCTGGCAGGCAAGACGGACGAGAGCTTAAATATCAATTGCCAAAGACTGGGATTAATAGATTATGAAGAGGCGCTCATAATTCAACGCCAAATTCATCGAGAATTAGCAGAAAATTTAGGAACTAGCTCATTACTCCTGCTGGAGCACCCGCCAGTATTTACCGCAGGGCGTAGAACTCTAGATAGTGAGCGACCAGTAGATGGCTCAAAAGTAATTGAAGTTGATAGAGGTGGAAAAATAACCTTTCATGGCCCAGGGCAAATTGTTGGCTATCCAATTGTTAGATTAAAGAAGCCAAATGATGTAGTCGGTTTTGTGAGGCAGATCGAAAGAGGATTGATTCAAATTTGCCAGGATTTCAACCTTGAAGGCAAAACTTATTGTGAGCGATCTGGGGTATGGATTCGGGATGAGAGAGGCGATCGAAAAATTGCTGCAATTGGAATCAGGGTTGCAAAAGGGGTAACAATGCATGGCTTTGCGCTAAATGTTAACCCCGATCTAAGTTACTTTGATCGAATCATTGCCTGCGGCATATCTGATGCAGAAGTTACTTCCATGGAGAAGGAGTTAGGTAGAAAAGTTGATTTTGATAAGCTCATCGATGTGGTCGAGATGCGCATGAAGCAAACCCTTAGTCAGGTAATTCAATAATGCTTACTCCTGATGGACGAAAATTACTGAGGATTGAGGCGCGAAATGCGCAGACTCCAATCGAGCGAAAGCCAGAGTGGATCAAAACCAAAGCAAAAATGGGGCCGCAATACAGCGCTCTTCGCTCTTTAGTTGCCAGAGAAGGGTTGCACACTGTCTGCCAAGAGGCAGCTTGTCCCAATATCTATGAATGCTGGGAGGATAAGGAAGCAACCTTTTTAATTGGGGGCAGCGCCTGCACCAGGCGATGCGACTTCTGCAATATCGATACTGGAAAACCTGAAGCCCTAGATAGAGATGAGCCGAGAAGGGTTGCAGGTTCGGTAGCAAGCATGGGGCTCAAATATGCCACTATCACCGGCGTTGCTAGAGATGATCTAGAGGATGAAGGAGCCTGGCTCTATAGCGAAACTATTCGCCAGATTCATCAGGTGGTTCCGGGATGCCTAGTTGAAATGCTGGCACCTGATTTTTCGGCAAAGCCTGAGCTCTTAAGTGAAGTATTTGAAAGTAGGCCCGAGGTCTTTGCTCACAATCTTGAGACAGTTCCTCGAATTTTTAAGAGAATTAGACCTGCCTTTAATTATGAAAGATCGCTAAGTGTTATCAATCAAGCCAGGGATTTTGGTCTAATTACCAAATCAAATCTAATTCTAGGTATGGGAGAGCAGCGAAGTGAAATATCAAAAGCGCTGCATGATCTAAGAAATGCTGGTTGTGATTTAATAACCATCACCCAATATTTAAGGCCATCTAATTTGCATCACCCTGTGGAGAGATGGGTTAAGCCGCAGGAATTTGTTGAATTAGCTCAAGAGGCTAAGGACTTGGGATTTCTTGGAGTAATGAGTGGCCCCCTAGTTAGATCGAGTTATCGAGCAGGAAGGTTATATAAGCAAGCCGCAGCTGCCCGTCAAGGGATCTCTAATGGCTGATCTGGTCTATCCCCCAGTTATAAAAATTGTTCGCGCCTTCTGGAGATATTTAGATCTGCGATTTACCTTTTATGGCCAGAGTCATATTCCAAGCAAAGGGCCAGCAATTCTTGCTATGAATCATGTTGGCTATCTTGATTTCGCACTGGCTGGAACTGCTTTCCTGCCAACCTCTCGTTTAGTTAGATTTATGGCAAAGAAAGAAATCTTTGATCATCCAATTGCCGGCCCACTAATGCGCGGCATGAAACATATCAGCGTTGATCGAAGCAATGGCGCGCCATCTTTTCTTGCAGCCCTTAAAGCCCTAGATAAGGGAGAAATCGTTGGCGTTTTTCCTGAAGCGACAATCTCTCAAAGCTTTGAGCTTAAGGAAATGAAGAGCGGTGTTATTCGTCTTGCTATGGAATCTGGGGCCCCGATTTTGCCTATGGCGATCTGGGGCTCACAGCGAATTTGGAGTAAGAAATTACCTAGAAACTTATCTAGAAGTAGCATCCCTATATTCATTGCAATCGGGCCCCTTAGATATATCGAGAAGGGCTCGAATATTGAAGAGGAGCTGGCCGCGCTTAAAGGGGCGATGTCTGAGTTACTAAATCAAGTTCAGATTGATTATCCTGACCCCCATCAGGGCGCTAGATGGGCGCCAGCCCGCCTGGGCGGATCCGCTCCAAGCCTTTCTGAGCTTGAAGATTTGCGAAGAAATGAGAGGGAGAGTTAAGAAATGTTTGGCAGAAAGAAGAGAGATCCTAACGCTCCTAAAAAAGTTCGATTCAAAACTATTCGCGATGCATATTCTTTAGCTCGCAAGCATTACAAGTTTGTCTTCTTGCGCTGCCTTGCAATATTTGCGCCACTTTGGGGCTTGGGAATTGGAATTGGAGCCCTTTTTAATCGCCCCGGCTACGCTGCATTCTTAACATTTCCGCTTGCTTTCTTAGGTGCTTTCTTTTACTTCACACGACTTGCAGGAAATGCTGCCTACGCATCAATAGAGGGACAGCCTGGCGCTGGAGCCAGTGTCTTAATGTCGATTCGCAAAGGCTGGACAATTACTCCAGCAGTCAATGTCAATAAAAATCAAGATATGGTCCATCGCGCAGTTGGTAGAGCTGGCGTAGTCTTGGTTGGCGAGGGTGGTCATGGCCTGCGTTCATTACTTGCAGATGAGAGAAGAAAGATGGAGCGCTTTGCCCCCGGAGTTCCAATACATGAAATCGTGATCGGCAACGAAGCAGATCAAGTATCGGTTCGCAAACTACAGAAGAGAATGAAGAAGTTTTCTAAGAAACTATCAACAGTTCAGCTTCGAGAACTGCGAGCCAGACTAAAGTCAGTTGGCGGATTAAACATCCCACTGCCAAAAGGTCCGATGCCAAAAAACATGAGGATGCCAAAGCCTCGTTAAGCTCTTGCTTATTTGACTTTCATAACAACTGATTTAGCTGCTCGGTCATGTAATCCCCTACCATCCTTATCTGTAACCACCGCTGGAATAACTAGGGCTATCAGTATTGTGCGCAGCAGAATTGGTCCAGGGCGAAGAAAGAGATTATCGGGCCAACTTAATACCCTAATACCCATAACTCTCTGTCCAGCTGATGCTCCCCCAAGTGAAGTTAGAAGAGCCACCTCCAGGACGAAGACTCCCAGACGAAATAGCGATGGACCGAGAGCGCTTGCTTGCAAGGGATAGACCAACCCAGCGCTAAGTGATGCAATAGCCCAATCGATGCTCAGCGCTAGTAAGCGCCGGCCATATCCTGCCCGTTCCACAGGCTCAACCTAACTAAAAAACGGTCTCAAGGCTCATTTTATGAAACATAGCTGTAATCCATCGGTTATGGATATTTCACCACCTTAGCCTAAGTTTGCCCCATTGCTAGAGAGCTCAATGTGGAGCTAAATGGGAAGAAAACCCTCAGGAGAAAAATGTTTAAAAATTCTACAGAAGTTTTAAATTATATAAAGAAGGAAAATGTTGCACTTGTTGATGTTCGCTTCACAGATTTACCTGGTATGCAGCATCACTTCAACGTTCCAGTCTCACAATTTACCGAAGCCGTCTTCACCGATGGTTTGATGTTTGATGGTTCATCAATTAGAGGTTTCCAATCAATTCATGAATCTGATATGAAACTTCTCCCAGCGCCAGAGACAGCCTTTATCGATCCATTTAGAACTGAGAAAACTCTGGTACTGCATTTCTCGGTAGTCAATCCTGATGATAACTCAGCCTATAGTAGAGATCCGCGCCAGATAGTTAATAAGGCAGTGGAATATATGAGATCTACTGGAATTGCCGATACTGCATATTTTGCTCCTGAGGCTGAGTTCTATGTTTTCGATCGCGTTAAATTCCAGACTCGTATGAACACAGGCTTCTATGAAGTTGATTCCTATGAAGGAGCTTGGAATACCGGAATTGATGATGATGCTGATGGCACACCAAATCGTGGCTATCGCACCAGAATCAAAGGTGGATACTTCCCAGTATCTCCAACAGATCAATTTGCAGACCTTAGAGATCAGATGGTTATGAATTTAGCCAAAGTCGGTCTTGATGTGGAGCGCGCCCACCATGAGGTGGGAACCGCTGGTCAGATGGAGATCAACTATCGCTTCAACGACATCCTTCATGCCGGTGATGACTTAATGAAGTTTAAATACATAATTAAGAACACTGCTTGGGCTGCTGGAAAGACTGTGACCTTCATGCCAAAGCCACTCTTTGGCGATAATGGATCTGGAATGCACGTTCACCAATCACTTTGGAAAGATGGCAAACCACTTATGTGGGGCGATGGCTATGCCAATCTTTCCGATACTGCGCGTTGGTATATCGGAGGGCTGCTAAAACATGCTCCATCACTTCTTGCATTCACCAACCCAACAGTTAACTCTTATAAGCGCCTTGTACCGGGATATGAAGCTCCAGTAAATCTGGTTTATTCAGCTCGTAACCGCTCAGCTTGTATCCGCATCCCAATTACTGGATCAAGTCCTAAGGCAAAGCGCATTGAGTTCCGTTGCCCAGATCCATCCTCGAATCCATATCTGGCATTTGCTGCGATTTTGATGGCAGGTCTTGATGGAATCACAAATAAAATCGAGCCGCCAAAGCCAGTGGATAAAGATCTCTATGAGTTAGAGGGCGCTGAAGCTAGGGCAATCGCTCAAGTACCTGGCTCTCTTGATGCTGTTATCGACAATCTTGAAAGGGATAACGACTTCTTAACAAGAGGCGGAGTCTTTACTAAGGACTTGATCGACACCTGGATTGATTGGAAGCGTAAGTCAGAAATTGATTACGTTCGCCTGCGTCCACATCCAGCAGAGTTTGAACTCTATTACGATATCTAGAATCTTGAGTTAGAAAATGGGGTCTGCTAAGTCAGGCCCCATTTTTTTATTCGATATTCTTTAACCGTTGCAAAAGTGTGGGATGGGTGTAATTAAATGCCACATAAGCTGGATGTGGCGAGAGATTAGCTAGGCTATCTGTTGAGATTTTGGTTAAAGCACTTCTCATGGGTTTAACATCATAAGTCTGCTTTGCAAAGGTATCTGCCTCGTATTCGTTATGGCGGGACCAACTGTTATTTATTAGCCCTAAGAAGAGATTAAGTGGCGTAAAGAGAATGAAAAATGCTAGCGCCGAAAGATGAAAGCTACTCTGACTTGCTCCAAGAGCAGTTGAGAGCTCTGGATACCCAAGGAGAAATCCAAGGAGTGCAAAGGTTGCAAATGTTTGAATGTTGCTAAAAATAAACATTGAGAGCGTATGTTTCTTTTTGTAATGACCAATCTCATGTGCCAATACAGCGATAATCTCGGTAGTTGTTAGTTTTTCGATCAAGGTGTCAAATAAGACTATGGTTTTGCTTGAACCAAGTCCACTGAAAAAAGCATTTGCCTTCGATGACCTCTTTGAACCATCCATAACAAATAGGCGAGCCAAGTTATAGCCTTGCGACGCGCAATACTTCTCTATGCCTTCTTTTAAAGGCCCATCTTTAACTGGTTCCAATTTATTAAATAGCGGCAGAATTAACGTGGTTCCAAACATAAACATAAGAAGTGAAAACACTGCCAAAAGGGCCCAGGCAAGAATCCAGAAATTTGAGCCAAGTTCTTGATAGAGCCAGAGAACTGCGCTCAGCAAGCTACCTCCAATCAAAATTGCAAGTGCTGTCCCTTTAATGGTGTCTGTAATAAATACCCTTGGAGTAGTTTTATTGAACCCGTATTTCTCCTCAATCTTAAAGGTTCCGTAGAGAGTAAAGGGCAGGTTTAGAAGATAAGAGATAAGGCTTAACGTAGCTATAAAAAGGAGGGAGACTAATATCTGATTATCAAAGATCCCTCTTGCCCAACTATCAAGTTTTGCAAACCAACCATAGCTAAGGGCGAAGATGAGAATTACAGTTGAAATGGTCGAGGAGATAAAGCCAAAGCGAGTCTTCTCTGCGCTATAGCTAATGGAACGCTCCCGCTCCTTGGCATCATAGAGATGGGCAATCTTTGGATCTAATGCATTTCTAGCCGTGGATAGGTTTAGGTTATCTAGGATAGATTCGATTATGTAGGCGGCCAGTACAATTACTACTAAGGTAGTTAAGAGCATCTTCTTAGAGTAGCCGATAGGCTCGCCTTATGTGTCGACTCATGGCCTATAGTTCAAAAACCTCAGTCAATCTCCCGGAATTTATGGGTCAGGGCTTTAGTGACTTTCTTAAACTATCAGAGGTTCATAATGATTCCTGGGGTCTAGCTCTTGCTAACCCAGATAGCGCAAAGGTAATCAAGGAAGTTGCAAGCGCGGCATCTAGCGCCAGATTTAGCGAAATAATTAGTAATCAAAGTGCGCCTGGGGCGCTGCTTCACTTTAGATGGGCCTCCCCCGGTCTTGGAGTTACTCATGAAAATGCACATCCCTTTAGCTTTGAAGATATCGCCTTCATCCATAATGGCGCTCTTAGCCCCTATGAAGCTGTTAGATCACTAATTGCGCCAGAATTTGAATCACTTAGAGAAGGTGATACCGATAGCGAACTCTTCTTTCTCTATCTACTAACCGAGATTAAATCCAAAGGATTTGTCGATGGAGTGGTTAAAGGGATAGAGAATCTAAAGCAGAACTTTGAATATAGCTCAATTAATTCAATGATTATCAACTCTGACTATTTAATTGTGGTTAGTGAACATGATCCCTTAAATAAACCAAGTTGGACCGATGATCGCTACTACGAGCTGCGCTACCGAATCGATGAAAACGGCGTTGCAGTTGCCTCCTCAGGCTGGGATCAAAGCGGCTGGACATTGATGGAGAATCACTCAATTCTTATTATTGATCGCCATGATTTAACCCACCAGATTAAGAGAATATAACTATTAGAGAGCTGGTTCTTTCTTTATTCGCTCAACAGAGACCACCAGGATAACTCCAACCAAAATAATCAATCCCCCTATCGCATATGCACTAGTGATTAATTCATCAAGGAATATTGCGCCAAGTGCTACAGCAATTATTGGATTAACATAGGCATAAGTTGCAGTCAGGGAAACAGGGGCGTTGGCAACTAGCCAGAGATATGCCGTATATGCCGCGATTGATCCAAAAATAATCAAGTAGGCAAACCAGAGCCAAGAGGTGAGCGTGGCATCAAGGAAATCAGAGATTGATTCCCCTTTTATAAATCCGGCAAGGCTCAGAGATATTCCTCCAGCTAACATTTCATAAGCGGTGAAAACCAAGGTGTTTTTAGGAAGCGGAAAACGAGGAGCTAGAAATGTGCCAAGAGCCCAGCCAACATTTCCTAACAAAACTAGAAGCATAAATAGAAATAGCTTTGAGTTAGCGATTTCATTAACCGGGGTTATACTTCCTGGCTTAAGTAAGAGAGCTACCCCAGCAAAACCGATTGCAAGTCCAAGCCAAGAGATCTTCGCCAAACGCTCACCTGAAATAGTCCTAAATATTGCAATCCATAATGGAAGAGCGGCGATGATAAGGGAGACGATTCCTGAGGGAACAAACTCCTGCGCAATAGATACCGTCCCAATGCCAAAACCCAGGAGCAAGAAGCCCATCACNNGCGATTATTAGCGATAGCAGCAGGCCTGCGAGAAGGAAGCGAATCCCCATCGCTAGAAGGGGCGGCATACTCTCAATGACATAGGCGATAGCAAAGTAGGTCGAACCCCAGATCAAATAGACGGTCCAGAGCGAAATCCAGGTCAATGTTGATTTATTCATGACTGCCACCTCCTTAATCTACCGAGGAAAAATGACACTCCGACTCTTCTCTCATTTCATTGCAGATGCAAATCATTTGCATTACTCTCACCTCATGCATATTCCTGATGGATTTATAGATATCCCAACCGCCTCAGCTTTTGGTTTACTGGCAGTAGCTGGCACGGCAGTGGCTTTAAAGCGTGCAAAGTCTGAGGTGGATGATCGCACCGCCCCAATGGCTGGACTAACCGCTGTATTTATCTTCGCAGTGCAGATGCTCAACTTCCCAGTAGCTGCTGGAACTAGCGGCCATCTTCTTGGCGGCGCCCTAGCCATGGTCTTAGTCGGTCCCTATGCCGCATCCCTTGCGGTGACGGTAGTTCTAGGGGTTCAGGCTCTCCTTTTTGCAGATGGCGGTTTAACTGCTCTTGGTTTAAATGTTTTTAACATGAGCATCATCGGAGTCCTAGCAAGTTTCTTGGTATTTAAGGGCGCAGTAAAAATTCTTCCGAAAAGTAAATCTGCTATTCCATTAGCAGCAAGTATCGCAGCCTTTGCCTCAGTTCCTATCTCAGCGACTGCCTTCACGCTTCAATATGCAATCGGCGGTATTGGTACAGCCCCAGTCTCTACAGTCTTTACCGCGATGTTCACCACTCACGTATTGATTGGTATTGGCGAGGCAGTAATCACAATGTTGACTGTTTCAGCGATCTTGGCCTCTAGATCAGACCTGGTCTATGGCTGGAGTAAGAAAGAAGTAACTTTGGAGGTTCGTTCATAATGACCCAAGCTAAAGAGAGTCTAAAAAAATTCTATATTTCATTCTTTCTGGCGGCAGCTGCGCTAGCTGGAGGAGTCTCCTTCTATGCCTCATCTAGCCCTGATGGTTTAGAGAAGGTTGCCGAAGATGAAGGCTTCTTAGAGACCGCTAAAGACTCAGCAGTTTCGGGCTCGCCTCTAGCTGATTATGGCGTTTCAGGTCTTGATAATGAACGTTTAAGCGTTGGTCTTGCTGGGCTTGTTGGCGTTTTAGTAACTGCCCTTATCGCCATAGCAATATTTAATTTAGTTAAGAAGAAGTCTTAGCGATTCCTGCTCAGATACATCACCATGGCCATGATGTAGGTGAGCGCCTCTATCTCCATCGCCATACCTTTATTCATGAGATAGCACCTGAGATAAAGCTGATCTCAACGCTGCTCTTCCTGCTAATAGCAGTGGCAACTCCAATTAGCAACGTCCCAGCCTATTGCTCCTACTTTTCTATCATCTGGCTCGCCCTGATATTGGCAAAGATTCCACCATTAACCGTTGTAAAACGTAGTTTGATGGAGATTCCTTTCATCGCCTTTGCGCTACTGATGCCTTTCTTTGGCCAGGGCGAGAGAGTTGAGTTCTTGGGTCTTCTTCTCTATCAGGAAGGAATTGAAGCCGGAGTTGGAATAATCGCTAAAGCAACGCTTGGAGTATTAACGGCAATTCTGCTCTCAGCCACTACTACTGCGCGCGAGATATTAAGAGGTTTGGAGATTCTCAAAGTTCCAACTCTCCTAGTTCAGATCGCATCCTTTATGCTCCGTTATCTAAATGTTGTTACAGATGAGATGGAGCGCATGAGAGTGGCGCGAGCCTCTCGCGGTTTTCAAGAAACTGGAATCAAGCATTGGAAAGTCTTAGCAAACTCGGCCGGAGCCTTATTCATTAGATCCTATGAGCGAGGCGAGAGAGTTCACTTAGCGATGCTCTCCCGTGGATATACCGGAACTCTTCCAAAGATTGAAAGAGTCTCTGTAACAAAGAGCCAGATTCTCTACGGTTTAAGCTTGCCGTTAAGCGCTGGGCTCTGCCTACTTATCTCTATTTCAATTTAAGTAATTTAGTAGCAAGTGATTAGATAGTCAGATGAGCGATAAGAGCCTTGAGATCTCTGATCTGGCATATGCCTACCCCGATGGAAATCAAGCGCTCTTTGGTGTTAATTTATCAATCAACCGTGGCGAGAGAGTTGC
>DDYK01000011.1:14911-16104 GCA_002347935.1 Actinobacteria bacterium UBA2236 | reverse complement strand
AGCATCAAATCAATTCGCCATAAAGTTGGCATAGTCTTTCAAGATCCAGATGATCAATTGTTTATGCCAACTGTTGGCCAGGATGTTGCCTTTGGTCCCTATAACGCAGGGCTTCGGGGCAGCCAATTAGAGAGCGCTGTTAGGCAAGCTCTAGAGCTAGTTGGAATGTCAGAATTTATCGATCGCCCGCCACATCACCTCTCCTTCGGCCAGAGAAGACGAGTGGCTGTTGCCACAGTTCTTGCGATGAAGCCGGCGATATTAGTTATGGATGAGCCCTCCTCTAATCTAGATCCAGCAGCCCGCAGAGAGCTAGCAGAGATAATTACCTCTCTAGATATCACTTTATTGATGGTCACCCATGATCTGCCATTTGCTTATGAGCTTTGTCAGAGAGCGGTGATTCTCTCCGCTGGTGTAGTTGCTGCAGATGGCCCGATAAAGAGTGTTTTATCAGATAGTAATTTACTTAAAGCCCATCGCTTAGAGCTTCCTAAAGGTTTTAGCCTTTAATCAAGAAAGAAATCTAAAAGAAAGTCTTTAGTCCCAGGGACCACCGAATACTTCTCTAGATCAGTTATTCCTTGCGATGCTAAAACTTCATCATCAACAAAGAAATTTCCAGTGCACTCACCTGAAGGGCGATTTAGAATTATGTAAGCGGCATCGGCTAATATCTCAGGAGTTCGGCAGGCTGCTGTGTCCACGCCAGGAATCATGGCAAGTGCCGCAGTATCAATTGCCGTTCTTGGCCAGAGCGCATTTACTGCAATCTTCTCTCGCTTAAACTCCTCTGCCATTCCAAGAACGCACATGCTCATTCCATACTTTGCCATTGTGTAGGCCACATGATTTCTAAACCACTTTGCCTTCATCGAAAGCGGAGGCGAGAGAGTCAAGATGTGAGGATTTCGGCCAGCTTGAGCGCTCTCCTGCAGATGGGGTAGAACTGCTTGAGAGGTCAAAAAGGTTCCTCGAACATTTACATCAAACATTAAATCAAATCTCTTAGCAGGGGTTTGCAGCGTGGGGGTGAGATTAATGGCGCTTGCATTATTTACTAAGATATCAATGCCACCGAATTCTTTAGCGGCCTTTTCAACTGCTGCGCTGATCTGATTTTCATCTCTTAAATCGCATTGAATAGCAAGGGCCTCTCCCCCAGCTGCTCGGATATCACTTGCTGCAGTGTG
>DDYK01000011.1:9451-14904 GCA_002347935.1 Actinobacteria bacterium UBA2236 | reverse complement strand
AGCGATTGCTAGTCCAATGCCCCTAGAGCCTCCAGTAATAAAGATCTTCTTGCCTGCAAGACTCATTTATTTTCCTTTCCTTGCTGCCAGTTTCATAAATGCTTCTTGGGCTTCATCTGATTCAAGGGCGCGAAGAAATAGCTCCCCTTCTGCCTGCATAACCACTTTCACCTTCTCATGAAGATCACTCTTTAATAGAGCTTTGGTCTGCAGGATGGCATTCGGCGGCTGGCTAGCAAGCTTTAGCGCAATTTTCTTAATCTCATCTTTTGGATCTTCCGCGACGCCTGCAATTAACCCCATCTCAACTGCTTGCACTGCGCTAAAAGGTTCTCCGGTGAGAAGAATTTGTGCAGCTTTTTGATATCCCACAAGTCTTGGAAATAGCAGGGTCGCCCCAGCTTCAGGAACAAGGCCTAAATTGACAAAGGGCATAGAGAAATTAGTTTTCTCAGATGCAATAGTGATATCGCAGTGCAGCAGCATTGTTGTTCCGATGCCTATTGCATTTCCTGAAACTGCAGCAAGTAGTGGCTTTGTGAAGTTGTGAATTTCTTGCAAGAAATTCCAAACTGGTGAGCCGGGCTCATGTGGTGGAGCATTTAGAAAATCAAAGATGTCGTTTCCAGCGGTGAAGTGTTCACCTTCATGGGTTATTACAACTACTCGGATGCCAAAGTCACCATTGGCTTCTCTAAGCGCATCGGCTAGAAGTTGATACATATCTCGGGTAATGGCATTCTGTTTTGCCACACGATTCAGAGTTAAGGTAAGGACCTGCTCATCTAGGGTCTTGAGGACCTCACTCACCCCTGAATCCTAACTCTTTAGTTCGCCGGCAATAAATGCTTGAGTTCTCTTTAGAGCCTCTTCATCTGAATATTGCTCAGGGGGAGATTTCATAAAGTAGCTAGATGGCGAAAGCAGTGGCCCGCCAATTCCTCTATCCATCGCAACCTTGGCGCAGCGAAGCGCATCAATTATGACTCCAGCTGAGTTTGGTGAATCCCAGACCTCAAGTTTGTATTCAATAGTTAATGGAACATCGCCAAATGCTCGACCTTCAAGGCGAACAAAGGCCCACTTGCGATCATCTAGCCACTGCACATAATCAGAGGGTCCGATATGAACATTGCCCTCCCCCATATCGTAATCAAGCTGAGATGTGACTGATTGAGTTTTGGAGATCTTCTTAGACTCTAGGCGATCTCGCTCCAGCATATTTTTGAAGTCCATATTTCCGCCAACATTTAATTGGTAGGTTCGATCAACTTTGACGCCGCGATCTTGAAATAGCTTGGTCAAAACTCGATGAGTAATTGTGGCTCCAACTTGGGATTTGATGTCGTCGCCAACAATTGGAAGGCCAGCCTTTGTGAATTTATCGGCCCACTCCGGAGTTGAGGCAATGAAAACAGGAAGTGCATTTACAAAGCCACATCCTGCATCTATTGCACATTGAGCATAGAACTTTGTTGCCACCTCTGAACCAACAGGTAGGTAGCAAACTAGAACATCGACCTTGGCATCTTTAAGCTCTTTGACCACATCAACAGCTGGAGCATCAGATTCCGCAATAGTCTCTCGATAGTAGCGACCAAGGCCATCATGTGTGACTCCCCTTAAAACTTTAATTCCTGATTGAGGTACTTCAGAGAATTTGATGGTGTTGTTTTCACTAGCCCAGATAGCATCTGCAAGATCAAGGCCGACTTTCTTCTTATCGACGTCGAAAGCTGCAACGAACTTCACATCACCTACGTGATATCCACCGACGACTACATTCATCAGACCTGGAATTTCTTGATCCCTTGCCGCATTACGGTAGTAATGCACCCCTTGCACTAGAGAATTGGCACAATTGCCAACTCCAACTATTGCTACACGAATCTCTTTATCTGGGCTCACTAGTTTTTCCTTTCAGATCTGATCATCTGATCAAGCCAAGTGATTTCTCGCTCAGCAGTTTCAAGAGAGTGGCGGCGCCACTCCAGAAGATATTTATCAAGACCAACAGCTGACTTATCTAAATCAGCTTTTAAGATCTCAGCCTTTTCCTTAAGGCGGCGCTGGCGCCCCTCAAGAATTCTTAATCGATTGCGAGTTGAAGTTGGACCAAAAAAGGCGACGCTAACTTCAAAGTTATCGTCATCTAGGCCAAGGCCTCCGGGCCCTTGAGTTAATTCATCAAATTTCGATATCCCCTTTTGGCTAATGGAGTAGACAATTCGAACTCGCTTTGACTTTCCGCCCCTGGGAACTTCTAATTGAATTATCAGTCCTGCATCCAGCATCCGTTTTAATTGCGGATAGAGAACGGAAAATGAGAGGGCTCGAAAGGGGCCAAACATGGTGGTAAGCCTCTTTCGGAGCTCATAACCGTGAAGCGAGTTCTCCTTCAAAAGGCCAAGGAGTGCAAACTCCAAAGACTCAGACCTAGACCTCATCTAGCGCACCCCCTTTATATCGATTCGATATATCGAGTGGATAGTTAACTACATTGAAGAGCGCGATGCAAGCCTGCTGCCCCGCTAGGTCCCAATTGAACTCGCGCTAATAGATAATGAACCGGTGTTCCTATCTTTCCCAGCTAGATATCCGGAATATCTAATTGCAGCGATGATCATTATTTTGGCCCCAGGGCCAAGCGTGCTCTTCATCATTGCTAGAGCTATTGCTTGGGGCAGGGCGACTGCAATTGCATCAGTTGCAGGAAACGTCACAGGCGCCTTTACCCTCTCACTCGCGGTTGCATTTGGCCTGGGCCCAATTCTGCAGGCAAGTGAACTGGCTTTTATTGCAGTCCAACTTCTTGGCGGCCTCTACCTAATCTATCTAGGCCTAGATGCAATTAGACACTCCAGAATTCATGCCGATGATATGGTCAATCAAGGCGATGTCAGACCTTCAAATCTACGATCCATAAAGGATGGTTTCTGGGTAGGAGCGTTAAATCCCAAAGGTCTAGTTTTCTTTGCAGCGATCTTGCCGCAATTTGTCGATAAAGGTTCAGAAAATGTAACCCAGCAACTGGTAATCATGGGTGCAACTTTTGCCATCCTGGCTTTCTTCTCTGATGGCACCTGGGGCCTACTTGCCGGAACAGTAAGGAATTGGCTTGCTACCTCCCCGCAGCGACTGGTTTTCATGCGCCGAATTGGCGGACTGGTAATGATCACGCTTGGAATATTTACCTTAACTTCAGCGCTCTAAGCGTTGAAATGTCAGGGCATCAAGGCAGAATCACGCCATGAGCAAAGCTAGAGAGTTTATAAGCCCAAGTGATTTAACTTTTTCCTGGAATGGCTGCCATAGATGTCTATGGCTTAACTACAACCATGGCGTTAAGGCTCCATCATTTTTCCCATTAGTTGGTGAGCTCTCTGCGATGCAGGAGAAACACTTCAATGACGCTAAGTCAAAAGATTTACACCCAGAAATTAAGTCAGGCAAAGTCTTAGATCGCGGTGGTTGGGTGAAATCAATGCCAATTACATATAACTCAAATCCTTCTCCTTATGCCATAAGAGGAAAGTACGACTTGCTCATGGAATTTGAAGATGGCACCTATGGCGTAATTGATTGCAAATTCCAAGGAAAGAACAACGATAAGAGCGATTTTTATTCACCTCAACTTGAAGCCTACGCCTTTGCTCTAGAAAATCCGCTACAAGGAGAGCCGAAGCAGATTTCAGTTCTTGGCCTTCTGGTCTGGTCACCGGAAGATCCTGAAGGTAGCCCTGAATCTGGTTTTAGCCTTAACTTAAGTAGCGCTTGGTATCCAATTAGCAGAAATCCCGAGGGACTTGCAGAGCGCCTACAGGACTTCATCGAAGTAATTAGTGGCGAAGTTCCTAGCGCTGATTCGACCTGTGATACTTGCAAATTCATTACTACTCGTCGAGAGATCTTTGGGCCTGAGTAGTTACTCCTGGCTCTCTTTCTTCTCGCGACGTCTCTGCTCATCTAGCGCCTCTTTGGCTTGCGAGGCATAGATATCGACATACTCTTGCCCTGATAGCTCTTGTAATTTCTTCATTAAGGAATCTGTTGCCTTTCTTAACTCCTCAGGATCATTTGATTTATCCGGGGTTGGAAAATACATCGGCTCACCAAAGACCATCTTTACCCGCATAATCTTCGGAATAACTCTTCCAGTGGGTTGAATCTCTGCGGTATGAAACATTGCTACTGGCACAATCGGAGCTCCACTTTCCATCGCAAGTCGAGCTATTCCAGTTCTTCCTCTATAGAGCCGGCCATCTGGAGATCTTGTTCCTTCAGGATAAATACCCAGGCAGCCGCCCTCTGCAAGAACTGAGAGTCCGGTAAGCAGTGCTGCCTCGCTTCTAGATCCTCCAGCTCGGTCAACTGAGACTTGTCCGAGTGCAATAAAGGTCAACTTTTTAATCAAGCCCTTAAGACCAGGTGAAGTAAAGTATTCACTCTTGGCAAGGAAAGTTACTTTTCGTGGAATTACTAGTGGCATAAATATTGAATCGCTAAAAGAGAGATGATTCGAAGCGATTATCAATGGTCCAGTTGCAGGAACAAATCTAAGTCCGGAAACCTTCGGCCTAAAGAGAAGAGTCAGCACGGGCAGCAGGAAGGACTTCAAGAGGCCGTAGGCAATCTTGTCGCCAGCAACCATTGCTTCAACTTTATTCTTTTTTCTTCGCAGGGCCATGGCCCTAATTTAGAGCCTTTTGCCGGTGATATGACACTATGCGTGTCGTGAGCGTAATACCTAACGGGCAAGCTTTTTACCTCCCTGGCGGCCCTGTAGCTATTTTGATGATCCATGGATTTAACGGTTCTCCTGCATCCATCAGGCCCTGGGCGCAAGGACTTGCAGATTTTGGTTTTAGCGTTTCTGCGCCATGTCTTCCTGGCCATGGAACTACATGGGAAGAGATGAATAACACCACTTGGCAACAGTGGTATGCCGAGGTTGAGAGAGAATTTAATAAATTAAAACAAATGCATGAGCGTGTTTTTGTTGCTGGATTTTCTATGGGGGGCGCGCTATCACTTCGCCTTGCAAGTATTAGAGGCTCTGAGATGGAAGGTTTGATTTTAGTTAACCCTGCAATTCAAGATACCAGGCTGAGAGTCAAGCTTGTTCCACTCTTAAAGTATTTAATCGGCTCTCTTAAAGGAAGTAGAAGCGATGTTGCAGCCCCCAACCCCCCGCGCCATAGTTATTTAAGGACACCCCTGAAAGCATTTGATTCCTTGCGAAAACTTTGGGATCTAGTTCGGCAAGATCTCTATTTGGTAGATCTACCCTTGATGATTGGTTACTCAATAAATGACCATGTAGTAGATCCTTATAACTCTGAAGTCATCATCGATAATGTTTCTTCAGTAGATATCAGAGAAGTAGTATTTGAGAGATCTTTTCATAATGTGGCACTTGATTATGATCTAGATATTTTGATCCAAGAAAGTAG
>DDYK01000011.1:0-9432 GCA_002347935.1 Actinobacteria bacterium UBA2236 | reverse complement strand
TTGATGCTCAATTTGAATCCATTGTTTCCGGGCTCTCACTTGATGAATCATCTCCCACAACCTTTCTTGATGAATTAGAACAGATAGATGCCATTGAAAAATATCCCGGAGATAATAAAGATCTTCCCCAGCTAAGTAGTATTCAACGGGCAGCGCTGCTTGGAGTAATTGGTGGACCGATCTACATAATTGCAGTACAGATTCTCGGTCTAGATTTTCTCGGGTTTGGCCCATGGCCGGGGGGATTTGCTCTTATTGCTGGACTTTTTGCTTTTTTCTATCAAATAAAACCGGACTCAGATGATAATGGCGATGGTTCTGCGATATGAGCAGAAGTTTTAGTTGGGGAATTTTAACTTGCACCATGCTGCTTAAAACCCCGTAAGTAGCCGAGATTTTTGGAAGTCAATCACCAATAGAAATTGTATTTGCCAGGCTGTATGCAGCGGGGGCGAAAGAATCAGAACTAATTGCCCATCAAGATAGCCAGGATATTATGGAGATAATGGATCAGATAAGAAGTGAGATTGGCGTTAAATACCCTTTTGAATAAATCTAATTTCTAGCTAGATCTGCAACTCCAACTAAGCCAGCATCATTTCCTAATAGCGCCGGAACAATAACGGGAGCAGGACGCTTGCCAGAAAAAGGAATTAGAGCATTCATCGCTTCTCTGGTGGGATTAAGGAGAATATCTCCTGCATCGATTACTCCCCCACCGATAATGAAGGCCTCTGGATCAAGGGATGCAACCAGGGATGCACATAACGCTCCAAGCCATTGACCGGTGGTGTTAAAGGCGGCAATAGCCACGCTATCGCCATCTCTTGCAGCATCGCTTAAGTTCTTACCGGTTAGCCCACCAATTGTTGAATCTGATTTAGCAAGTAGATTTCTAGCTAAATCCGGGGAAGCAGAGATTGCCTCGCGAGCATGGCGCAGCAGCGCATTTCCTGAGGCGTACTGCTCAAAGCATCCTCTAACGCCGCAGCCACACAGGTGTCCATTTGGAACAGCCCTGGTGTGGCCGAACTCTGCACCAATTCCAAAAGCCCCGCGATAAAGTTGATCATTAACAATTAAACCGCCACCTAAACCAGTTCCTACAGTTAACATAACTACGGTGTGAAATTCCCTGCCTGCGCCAAACTTCTTCTCACCCCATGCTGCGCTATTTGCATCATTTTCTAAAACAACTCTCCTGCCAATTTGCTTCTCAAGTTGCTCAGTGAGATCGACACCATTCCAACCAGCAATATTTGGAGTTGCAAGCATCGTCTTGCGATCAGATGAGATAAATCCCGCAGCGCTTACACCAACAGCTGAAACATCAAACTCTGAAATTAGCTCTAAAGCTAGCTCTGCAATGGTCTCGGTTAAAGCCTGACCACCTTGAGGCGGAGTCTGCCGCCGAGCGCTCTTTACTATTTTGCCGAAGGAGTCAACAACTCCACCAAGAACTTTGGTACCCCCAACATCGATACCAAGTGCTAAAGACATTTATCCTTCGAGTTTCTGCTTTAACTCAGAGAGTGATTGTTCGATTGTTGATTTCTCAACTTTACGTCTCATCAAATCAGGAACTGGCATGGTTAAAGCTGTAGTTAGTGAATAGGTGACAGTTACGGAATCATCGCCATTATCTTTGATTTCATACTTGCCATCCATCTGAGTCATTAGATCTGCTTCCTCAAGTGAGAAAGAGATTTCATTAGGAGCTTTACTCCAGTCATAAATTAGAGTTGGTCGATCCTTAAGAACCCCGGCTTCGACTTTAAGAGTTAGTTTTGTGGGTCGAGATGAAGAGTCGCGTTCCAAGACTTCGACAGTTTTAATCGCACTTGACCAGCTGGGATAGCCCTCAAGATTGAAGAGAATTTCGCGTACCGCCTCAATTGGAGAGTGGATTTGGGTGGAGTGAGATGAGATATCGGCCATGAGCAGAGGCTACCCCTTCCCGTTACCTACCAGTAACCGCTAATTTTGCCCAATGAGCGAATACTTCATTCCGGCCCTGGAGCCAAAAGCAACCCAAGGAAACCTAACAAACTTAGTGGCAGAGAGAGCCTGGTTTGAACCAGAGAGAATCGTGGTCTCGCGTCCACTCGGCGATGGTTGGCAGGCGGTAAGCGCTCGTGAATTTGAAGCAGAGATTCGCGCCACTGCTAAAGGCCTTATCGCATCTGGAATTGGAATCGGTGATCGAGTAGCAATTATGGCTCGCACTCGTTATGAGTGGACCGTCCTTGATTTTGCGATCTGGTTTGCTGGCGCAGTAACAGTTCCAGTTTATGAAACTTCATCACCTGAGCAAGTTGATTGGATTCTCTCTGACTCAGCCTCGGTTGCAATCATCGTTGAAACCCCACAACTTCGCGAAACTGTAACCCCCGTTCTAAATAGCAATGTAAAGAATTGCTGGGTGATGACCGAAAATGTTTTAGCGCAACTGGCATACCTGGGCCGCGATATCTCAGACCAAGAAATTGATAATCGCAGAAATGCCCTGACTCCAGATTCACTTGCCACTCTAATCTATACCTCTGGAACAACAGGAAAGCCAAAGGGCGTATCACTTACGCATGGAAACTTTTTATCAGAGTGTGGAAATGTAGTTATGGGAGCTGCAGATTTATTTATGAAAGCTGGGGGTTCAACTCTGCTGTTTCTTCCCGTTGCCCACGTATTTGGTCGCATGGTGCAAATTGGCGCTATTCGTGCAGGTCTACATCTTGCTCACTGCCCAGATCCGGTCGGCAGACTTCCAATCGACCTTGCATCTTTTAAACCAACTTTCGTTCTTGCTGTGCCAAGAATTTTTGAAAAGGTTTACAACGGAGCTGAGGCAAAAGCTGATGCAGCAGGAAAGGGCGCAATTTTTCGCACGGCTGCAGCCACCGCTGTGGAGTACAGCAAATCTCTTGATAATGGCGGCCCATCCCTAACTTTGAAGTTAAAGCATGGCCTCTTTGATAAATTGGTTTATTCCAAGATTAGACATGGTCTCGGCGGAAGAGTTGAAGCAGCGATATCAGGTGGTGCTCCACTCGGTGAGCGTTTAGGCCACTTCTATAGGGGCGCTGGAATTAGAGTCCTTGAGGGCTATGGCTTAACTGAAACCACCGCTGGCGCAACCCTTAATTTATCTTCTGCTCATAAGGTTGGTTCAGTTGGAAAACCCATCCCAGGAACCACAATCAAGATTGCCGAAGATGGCGAGGTCTTGATAAAGGGTCCAATCGTCATGCGCGGGTATTGGCAAAATGATGCGGCTAACAAAGAAGTTTTCACCGATGATGGATATTTCCGCTCCGGTGATTTAGGAAAACTAGATGAAGAGGGCTTCCTCTATATCGTGGGTCGAAAGAAAGAACTCATTGTTACATCAGGTGGAAAGAATGTTGCCCCTGCAGTTCTTGAAGATCGCTTACGCGCCCATCCACTAGTTAGCCAATGCATAGTGGTTGGCGATAACCAGCCATATATCGCTGCACTAGTAACTATCGACCCTGATGCACTCAAGGGTTGGATCACTGCAAATAAAAAGGATGGTGCAACTCTCGCGGAGCTCACCAATGATCCTGATCTAATTGCAGTCATTCAAACTGCAGTTGATGAAGCTAACAAGGCAGTAAGCCGTGCTGAGTCAATTCGTAAGTTCACTATCTTGCCGGTTGATTTCACCATCGCCGGAGGTCATTTGACTGCCAAGTTGTCAGTTAAGCGTCACGTAGTCCATAAAGAGTTCGCGGCCGAGATCGCCGAACTCTTTGGCTAAATCTAAACCAGAGACCCAAGAGAGCACTCTTCGCCTAGATTTAGCTCGCCGTCTCCATGAGACATTGGCCCAAGATCTAGCTGTAATTGGCTATCAGCTCGATGCAATAATTAGTGATGCAAATTTAGGCAAGAAGCACCGAATAGCGCTGCGCAAGATTCGTTTTTCGATAAGCCAAACTACCAAGTCTTTTCGCGATCAGATCTACCAATTAAGGCTCACCTCAAGAGAGCAATTAGTGAAGCAAGTAGTGGAAATATTGGGTGAGATCAAACTAGCGGCCGACTTTACCTATCCAGAATTTGATCCAACCGTTGAAGAGGCCTTAAGTCAGATAATTTTGGAGCTAGCAAGAAATACATCTCGCCACTCTAAAGCAACTCGCTTCTATCTCAACTATAAAGAGGATGAAGAGAGCATCGAGTTTGAAATTGGTGATGATGGAATTGGCGGAGTTAAACCTAAAGATTTTCGATTTGGTTTAGCAAGTATTGATGAACTACTAATCCAAATCTCATTTTCCTACTCAAGTGCATCTACGGGTGATGGCAGTAGCTTTAAATTCCAGATTAGGAAATCTGGGAGTGATAATGCTTAAGGTATTGGTAGTCGATGATCACACGATGGTTAGAGAAGGCCTGCGCCGTTTAATTGCCCGCGACAAAGAAATCTGTGTGATTGGCGAAGCAGGATCTAAGAGAGAAGCATTTGCTCAGATATCGCATCTAAACCCTGATGTAATTGTCGTTGATTTAAATCTGCCTGACGGAAATGGCCTTGAAGTGGTGGCTTGGGCCAGATCTCTCTCGCAGCGTATTGGAATAGTGGTTTTAACTATGTCAAATATGCCAGAGCATGTTCTAGCATCAATGCAATCAGGGGCGAGCTCTCATGTTGATAAAGCATCGCCAAGCAGTGAGCTACTGAGTGCTATAAAGGCAAGTTCAGTTAAGCCTTTAAGTTTTACCGCTAGAAAGCTGACTCAAGCAATCGATGCTAAAAATCGAGAAGTAGGACTTACTCCGAGAGAATTAGAGATCCTTGAAAAACTTCCAACCGGTGATACTGTTCTTGAAATAGCGGCTCAATTATTTGTAACCGAGTCAACAATAAAGACTCACCTGGCATCAATTTATAAGAAATTTGGCGCAAAAAATCGTGTTCAATGCATAAACACAGCCAGGAAAACTGGTCTACTTCCCTGATATTTCCAATAGTTCATTAAAAGCGCTTGACCAAATATCCCAACTCCAATTGCTCTCAACCCAGAGTCTTCCGGCCTCGCCCATCTCTTTTGCTACCTTCGGATTATCGATTAAAGACAGCACTCGATTAGCAATCTGATCGATATCCATTCCATCTACAACATATCCAGTTCTGCCATCAAGGAGTGCATCAGGGGCTCCCCCAGAGCTTCCAGCAATAACTGGTAGAGCGCAGGCACTTGCCTCTAGATAAACAATTCCAAGACCCTCTACCTCAAGACCCATCAGGCGAGATCTTGATGGCATTACAAACAAATCTGCCGCGTTTAGATACTTTGGAAGATCTGCATAGGCGATACTTCCAAGAAAAATCACTGAGTCTTCTATGCCATATTTTGCAACTAGCGAATCAAGCTTTGCCTTTCGAGGACCTTGGCCAATAAATAGCAATTTAGCATCGGGCCGCTTAGCCAGAATCTTAGGCATCGCGGTGATTAACTTATCTTGACCTTTTCTATGGACTAACCTTCCAACCGATAAAATTAAGGGCTCAGATCCAATCTTTAATTCAGCTCTGACCGCATCAACTTTGGATGGATCTCGCTCTGGCCTAAAGTGATTTACATCGATTCCAGGAGCGATTTTTACTAACTTGGCCTTATCTTTAACGTGCTTTCCAATGACTGATCCGGTGTAATCGCCTAGAAAGGTTAGAACATCAACACTTCTAGAAATCTCCTTCATTGCAAAGTTAAAGGGAAAAACCTTTGACCACCAGACCTCGTGGCCATGGCTTAGGGCAACAATTTTCCTTACATTACCTACTCTTAAAAACCTTGCAGAGATTGCAAGTGGAGCTGCAGCTCCAAACCAAATCTTCTCTACTTCGCCCTGCGTTATTACTTTTCTAACTGCTCTTACGACCCGAGGGGTAGGCAGCAATATTTTGGATGAGTCGCGAATTACTTTAACGCCAAAGTTTTCTAGCCATTTCTGATCAAAGTTCTCACTACCAATTTGCTTTGAGGTATAGACAATAACTTCACCTTTTGGCATTCTTTCAAGAAGGCCAATAATGAAAGTTTCAATTCCTCCTGCGCGCGGGCCAAAATCATTGGTCAGAAGCAATATTGAAGGCATTATTAAATTCTACTGATCAACTCTAGAGTCGACGCGCTCCTACATACTTTTTCCGACCAAAGTAGTTTCCAAACTCTGCAATCTGCACTTTAGCTCCAGGCCTTGGAGCATGAACCATCTTGTTCTTGCCAATATAGATTCCAACGTGAGATATCGGAGTGCCGAAGAAGACTAGGTCGCCTGCTTGGAGATTATTTCTTGAAATCGATCTTCCATAGCCAAATTGCGCGCGGGAGGAATGTGGCAATCTGACTCCAGCTTGTTGGAAGGAGCGCATGGTCAGCCCTGAGCAATCCCAACGAATTGGTCCTGCTGCTCCCCAGACATAGCTGTCGCCAATTTGTTTAACTGCATATCGAAGGGCAGTTCCAGCTCTTCCCGATACNNGCATTAGCAAGCTTTGCCTGCTCTATCGAGTATCTCTGTCTTTCATCGGCATCCATGGCCTGAAGCTTGAGAATTTTCTCTCGATCTGCTTTCTCAAGTTTTGATAATAACTTTTCAGCTTGCGCAAGCTTTGTTTTAACTTGAGCAGCCTGCGCGCGATAGCGCGCCTCTGCGGCTTGAACTAATCTAACTTTGTCGCTGACTGTGAGCGATGTGGCATCGAGGCGCTGTTTCGCAGTGGCATACTTTCGAAGCTCTAGCGATTGTTTTCTAGTTACATCCTCTAGCGAGCCAGCAGCTGAGAGATAAAGGGATGGATCCGAGGAGAAGAGCAGCTCTAAACCTTCACCGAGTCCCGTTGATTTATATCGAGCAACTGCAATCGCTGAGAGTGATTTCTCAATCGAATCAACGCTAGCCTTTTGTACATCAGCCTCTTGACGCACCGACTCCAATTGGGATTTGAGTCTGGCTAATTGAATCTTGGCAGCTTGGGCATTCTCTCCAGCTTCAGCGGCATCTTCTTGAAGGCGTTCAACCTCTGCCCGGACTGCAACAAGATCAGCGCTGGGGGCAGCGTTAGATGCTGGAAGAAGGGTGATGGCTAGAACTAGAGCCAAAAAAGGCGTTAGCCACCGAAAAGCCAATTTCATCGCGTTAGGCTAACTGCGAAAGTAAGGCCAGCTCAACCTGAAAGGGCTTGATTTGCCTGTGAATTATCACTTTCTCTCTCATTTTGAGCGTAGCGAAGAGGAGGAATCATTCCCCGCGAGGAGAGAAGATCAATTACTCGCGCCTCCTCAAGGCCAAGCTCTGAGGGCTCATGGCTCTGATTACTAGGGGCCGAGATTAGGACGGAAACTACGCAATCTTTACATGCGATATCTCGCATGATGCAACTATCGCAATCAATAATCATGAAGGCAACGATAGACAGCGGCACTGACATCAACACCTGGGCGGTAGCGTGATACTTATGAAGCAAGGACCAGAGGTCAAAACGATGGCCAATATTCTCTTGGCAAGGAATTTGGCCACCAGCCTTGGGGGTAGCTCAAGGCAGTTAAGTCCCAAAAGTGATCGAATTAGATTCCACCAGATTCGCACGCTAGCCACGGCGATATTAATTGGCGGCCAGAGTTATAGAAATGAGCCCTACTCTAAATTGAGCCTTCCGCTTTATATCTCATCTCGCACGCTGAACGAAGGAGCCGTTGGTAATAAATTCATCTTTAATCAAGATCCAGCCTGGCTAATTAATCGCGCTTTATTAGAGCAGGGCTGCCCAGTTTTGATAGAGGGCGGGGTTAATTTCATCTCGAGTTTAATTGCCGAGAGCCTAATTGATCTTCTCTATATCACCAGAGTTAATCAAGATGGTGATGGCCACTTCTTTGATGAGAGCCAATTACTAGAGAATTACCAGAGGAAATCCATTGAGGTCATAGATGGTGCTAGCTTTGAAAGCTGGGGAGTAAAGTTAAAAAGCAGCGATTAAAACTACTCCGCTTAGCGCAAAAGCAATTCCTAAGTATTGAACTTTAGCTAATCTCTCATGAAGAAATTTATATGCTAAAAGAATAGTCACAATTGGAAATAGTGAACCTAAAACCATAGCGATAGAGACTAATCCTTTAGTAGTTGCTACCCCAAGGAGAAAGTTGGCTAGAAAATCTGCCACACCAATAAATATCAATAGTGGAAATTCTTTTCTTGGAATTCCGCCAAGGCTTCGATATCTAATCGCTAGCAAGATGCAGATCGATACTGAAGCAACTCGCATCGAGGTCATGGTGTGAAGGGAATCAGTCTCAGAGCCAATTGCAATAAATGTTAAGGCAGTTCCAAAACCAATTGCAGCTACCACTGCTAACAAGAGAGGCTTTACTGGAAGACCATTTCTTATCTCAGGCCCGCTTGCCATAAAAGCTCCAGCGATAGCAATTGATATCCCTATCAACTCAAGAGAGGTAGGTCGCTCACCTCTTGCCAGCGCAAAAAACAATGGAATTAGAACTGAGAGCGAACTAATTGGCGAAACTACTCCCATTCGACCGGTAGCAAGACCGGTATAAAAAGCGATAAGGCCGATAAACCCAGCGATGCCAGCAATAACTCCTGGGATGAAATAGCCACTCATTGAAAGATTTGGTCTAATGAAATCTGCAAAAAAGAGAATTGTTAAAAGGCCAAATATAAGTCCGAATAGCTGGGAGATCGCTGTGACGGCGATTGCTTTAAAGCGCTTAGAGAGGTTTCCAGCTAAGTAATCCGCAGTTCCCCAGAGCAGACTGGAAGCTAGCGCAAGTAATGAGCCCATTAATCAAGGTTATCGCCTCATCGGCCCTCGCGCCTCCCGCTGACTCATTTAACTCTTGCCTACCCTTATCCTTATGAAAGCGGCGAATCGAAACTTCGATACTTTTATCGAAGATATAAAAGTCATAAAGGCGCGTCCTGAAATCTCTATCTCTGAAATACCTGCGCCGCAAAAACTTGCCCCCTATGCCTTTGCTATTACCGCCGATTTAGCACTTGATCTTGAAAGCGAAGATGACATCGCAACCGGCAGATTCGTTCTCCTCCATGATCCAGATGGACAAGAATCTTGGGATGGAACTTTTCGCTGCGTAACCTTTGTTCGCTCAGCCCTTGATACTGAAATTCAATCAGATCCCATGTTGCCTGATGTTGGCTGGTCTTGGTTTATTGATGCGCTAAAAAACAGCGGTGCAAGTTATAGCCAGCCCAGCGGAACCGTTACTCGAGTTTCCAGCGCATCATTTGGAGAACTTTCATCTCATGACGAGTCATCCGAGATAGAGATTCGAGCCTCATGGACTGCAGATAACCCCGAGGAGTTGATGAGCCATGTCCATGCTTGGCTTGAGTTAATGGCAAGTGCTTCTCTAAGGCAGATCG
>DDYK01000084.1:9201-14572 GCA_002347935.1 Actinobacteria bacterium UBA2236 | reverse complement strand
AGTTTGCCCTCCATGACCGCCCCTCATGTGACCAAACATCTCTTTGTCACCGGCGGAGTCGCCTCAAGTCTTGGTAAAGGTCTTACCGCATCTAGTTTAGGACGCCTGCTTGTAGCCCGCGGCCTTAGAGTCACAATGCAAAAGCTTGATCCCTACATCAATGTTGATCCAGGCACGATGAATCCGTTCCAGCACGGCGAAGTGTTTGTTACCGATGATGGAGCAGAGACCGATTTAGATATCGGCCATTATGAGAGATTTCTAGATACCAACCTTCATGGTTCAGCCAATGTCACAACTGGTCAGATTTATCAAAGAGTTATTGCAAGAGAGCGCCATGGCGAATATCTAGGAGAAACAGTTCAGGTTATTCCTCATATCACCAATGAGATTAAAGAGCGCATTCGCGCGATGGCAGCGCCCGATATTGATCTAGTTATTACTGAAGTTGGTGGAACTGTTGGCGATATAGAATCTCTCCCATTCTTAGAGGCAGCAAGACAGATTAGGCAAGAAGTTGGTAGAGATAACGTCTTTTATCTTCATGTCTCACTTGTTCCATATATCGGCCCATCAGGGGAGTTAAAGACAAAGCCAACACAGCACTCAGTCCAAGCTCTTCGCTCTATTGGAATATCTCCAGATGGCATTGTTCTTCGCTCAGATCGAGCAATCCCGCAAGGTGTTAAGAAGAAAATCTCGCTTATGTGCGATGTTGATTTAGAAGCGGTAGTTGCAGCAGTTGATGCTCCATCAATTTATGACATCCCTAAAGTGCTCCATAGCGAGGGACTTGATTCCTATATTGTCAGAAGGCTTGATCTAAAGGCCCATGAAGTTAAGTGGGGACAGTGGGATTCACTACTTGAGCGAGTGCATAACCCCTCCCATAGCGTAAAGGTTGCTTTAGTTGGTAAATATGTCGATCTGCCCGATGCTTATCTTTCAGTCACAGAAGCTCTAAGAGCTGGCGGCTTTGCAAATAACGCTAGGGTTGAAATTAAGTGGGTAGCAAGTGATGAATGTGCAACAGATGCTGGTGCAAAAGCAAACTTAAGTGAGGTGGATGCTATCTGTGTACCTGGAGGCTTTGGAGTAAGAGGCATTGAAGGAAAGCTCGGAGCTCTTAAGTATGCAAGGGAAAATAAGATTCCATCGCTAGGCCTCTGTTTAGGCCTACAATGTATGGTCATCGAGATAGCTAGAAATATCGTCGGTTTAAAGCGGGCTAACTCTGCTGAATTTGACCCAGATACTGATGCACCAGTTATTGCAACTATGGCAAGTCAGGTCAAGATAGTTAATGGCGAGGCTGATATGGGTGGAACGATGCGCCTAGGTCTATATAAAGCGATTCTTGCTAAAGGATCAATTGTCGAGAGTTGTTATGAAGCCCCTGAAATATCAGAGCGTCATAGACATCGCTATGAAGTCAATAACTCCTATCGCAAAGAACTAAGTGAAGCAGGGTTAGTCTTTAGCGGCACATCGCCAGATGAGAATTTAGTTGAATTTGTTGAGCTTCCAAGAGAGGTTCATCCATTTTATGTGGGGACTCAAGCTCATCCAGAATTTAGATCAAGGCCTACTAGAGCCCATCCACTCTTTGCTGGCCTAATTAAGGCCGCGCTAGAACGTGGATGATAGATCCTCGATTGAAATATTCCTCAATCATTGCGCAATAGAGCGAGGGCTAGCTAAGAACACTCTTACTTCTTATAGAAGAGATCTCGAGAAGTTTTTAAGTTATCTTAATCAAAATCAGAAGACACTTTCTAGTATCACTCCAAGTGATGTAGCCGCCTTTCTTCATACTCTAAGAGAAGCGAATCTAAACGAGTCAAGTATTGCTAGAAATGCTGTTGCTTTGAGAAGTCTCTATGCATTTATAGCCAAAGAAAGCGGCGTTGAAAGTATTGCTAAGGAGATTCTTGTCCCACGCAGTGCTAAGAGATTACCCAAAGCTTTAAGTATTGATCAGATTGCAACACTTATTAATAGCTGCGCCGATGATTTATCGGGCATTAGAGATAGGGCGATATTGGAGCTGCTCTATGCAACAGGGGCGAGAGTTAGCGAGATAATTGCATTAAATCGATCTGATATTTCCCAAAATAACCAAGAGGGCGTTGAAGCCATAACTATTCGAGTCCGGGGCAAAGGGGGAAAGGAGCGTTTAGTTCCGGTTGGAAGTTATGCCAGATTGGCTTTAGATCAGTATCTAACGAGATCTCGCCCAGTCTTTGCTAAGAATCTAAAGGAAGAAGCCCTCTTTCTTAACGAGAAAAGAGGAACTCGCCTCTCGCGCCAGAGCGCCTGGCAAATTGTTATTGATGCCGCAAAGAGATCGGGGCTAGATGAGGCGATTTCTCCGCATGGATTTAGGCATTCTTTTGCCACCCATCTTCTTGATGGGGGAGCAGATATTAGGGTGGTGCAAGAACTTCTAGGCCATGCCTCAGTAACAACTACACAGATTTACACCTTGGTAACGATCGATAAATTACGTGAGAGCTATGCCAGCGCTCATCCAAGATCAAAGTAGAACTATCTACCTCGAAGTCTTCTAGCAATAATTGATTGATCGCCCTTTGCCTCTAAATCTGCAATAACAATTGCAAGAGATTCACGAACGATTCGACCTCTATCAACAGCGAGACCAAGATCTCCTCTTAAGTGAAGTCTTGCTTGCTCTAAATCAAAGAGTTCTTCAGGAGATAGATAAACGGTAATTTTCTCATCATGTTTCTCTCGTCCTGAAGGTCCTTTATCTAAACCTGTTGCGCGACGTCTTGGGGTTTGTCTAACGCCAGTTGATTTTGGAGCAGCTTTTGCTACGGTGGCAGTTGTTGGGCGGTTAGTGTGAGCAACTTCAACTTCTTCAACGCTTTGATCCGGAACCGCGCTAAGAGTTGTCTTTCTAAATAACTCATCTGCTCCAGGCAAACTAATGCGTCTTGTCATCGAACACCTCCATTGGCAATTATCTCTCGTGCAAGTCTGCGATAAGAAGCAGCTCCAACTGAGGAGCTGGCATATGAGGTGATTGGCTCTCCAGCAACAGTTGTTTCAGGGAATCTAACAGTTCGCGCAATGGTGGTATCAAAAACTTTAGCTGGAAAGGCTTCGCTGATGCGCTCGAGAACCTCGCGACTATGGACAGTTTTGCGATCAAACATAGTCGGCAAGATTCCTAGGAGCTCAATATCTGGATTGGTATTGGCCTTTACTTTCTTGATGATGTCATCAAGAAGAGCCACACCTCTTAGCGCAAAATACTCGCACTCAAGAGGAACTAGAACCCAGTCAGAAGCGGTTAGCGCGTTAACGGTTAAAAGACCCAGTGATGGCTGGCAATCAATGAGAATGACATCATAAAAGTCAGTCACTGTAGAAAGGACTCGCTTTAAGATCTTTTCGCGCGCAATGACATTAACTAAGCCACCTTCAGCTCCAGATAAATCCTCATGCGATGGGATCATATCCATGCCAGGAACGCTGGTTTTGAGTAGGAAATCAGAGACCTGCGTTGATTCATCCATAAGCAAGTTATAGACAGATCCTTCAATCTCTCGTGTCGAGACATTAAGTCCAATAGAGAGTGAATGCTGTGGATCAAAATCAATGAGAAGAACTCGTCTTCCAAGTTCTGCAAAAGCTGCGCCGAGATTAATCGTAGTTGTGGTTTTACCAACGCCACCTTTTTGATTAACAACGGAAATAATCTTGGCATTGCCATGATCTGTTAATGGCGCTGGATATGGAAAATCCTTAGCAGGCTTTCCCAATACTGACGAAGATGTGACAATTTCAGAATCAGCTTTTGAAAATGTCGATTTAGCGTTCAAGCGAGATATCTCTGAAGCACTTTTTGCCATGGCCAGACTTTAACCAGGGCTTATCGCGATATTGGTTGCGACACGCATAGACTTGCCAGACTATGAATGAAGTTTCACCGCAACCCTCAAGTAATACTTTAGCCTCTCCTGCGCAAAGTATTAGCGAGGGAAGAGTTGCGGGTTTCTCGGTTCATTTAGAAAACTTCGATGGACCCTTTGATTTATTGCTTCAACTTATCTCAAGACATCGAATGGATATCACCGATGTTGCAATTGCCACAGTAACTGATGAATTTATTAGCTATATTCGCGAACTTGAGAAAACTGAAGTGGGCTGGAAATTAGATCATGCCAGCGAATTCGTAGTTGTTGCCGCTACTTTATTGGACCTTAAGGCTGCTCGGTTATTGCCATCTGGCCAGATCGATGATGAAGAAGATCTCGCACTTCTTGAAGCTCGCGATCTGCTCTTTGCTCGCCTCTTGCAATATCGCGCCTTTAAAGAGATTGCTTCGATCCTGTCGGAGCGCATCCTTGAACAGGAGAAAACCTTTGCCAGATCTGTCTCACTCGATCCAGTCTTTGCAGCTCTACTCCCTGAGGTTTTAATAGGCGTTACCCCAGAGAGATTTGCAGCTATCGCAAACCGCGTTCTAACCCCCAAAACCGCTCCAACACTCTCTGTTGAGCATCTCCATCTCCCGCTAGTTAGTGTGGCCGCTGAGGCCCTAGCAGTGGTATCAGCTTTGAGAAGGCATAAAACAATGAGTTTTAGGGCCTTAGTAAGTGATGCAGCAAATACCTTAGTTGTGGTTGCAAGATTTCTAGCTCTCCTTGAACTCTTCAAAGAGGGTTCAGTCAGATTCGAGCAGGTAGTTGCTCTAGGAGAGCTACAGATCACCTGGATTGGAAGCGTTGACGGTGAAATTAGAGTTAGTGATGAGTTTGANNGAAGAACCCGTCTCAGAAGTAGTCCTCGCCCAGATAATCGAAGCCCCAACAGAGCAGATCCTTGAATCGCTCAATGCTCTTGCAGCCTCCTATGAAGAGCAGGCAAGGGGTTTCACTCTTAAGCAGATCTCTGGTGGTTGGCGCTTTTATAGCCATCCTGACTTGGCGCCATTAGTTGAAAAATTTGTTTTGGATGGCCAGCAAGCAAAACTCACACAGGCTGCACTTGAAACACTTGCTGTGATTGCATATCGCCAACCGATTTCAAGGGCTCGTGTTTCAGCAATTCGCGGGGTTAATGTAGAGGCTGTTATGAAGACACTTGTGACTAGAGGGTTAGTGGAGGAGTGCGGAATTGAGCATGAGACTGGAGCGATTCTCTATCGAACTACCCATTACTTCTTGGAGAGAATCGGACTCAATCGCGTTGAAGATCTTCCGGCTTTAGCGCCCTTCTTGCCTAATATCGATGGCTTAGATGAGGTAATTGCTTCCCTTACTGAGTGAGTAGGATGGGCCGCTATGGCCGAACTAGTAAGACTTCAAAAATTTATGGCCGATTGTGGCGTAGCTAGCCGTAG
>DDYK01000084.1:8665-9004 GCA_002347935.1 Actinobacteria bacterium UBA2236 | reverse complement strand
CGCCCCTGTCTAAGTGATTATTTTCTTGACTGGCAAGAGCGCCTATTTCATGTAGGGCGCCTAGATAAAGAGAGTGAAGGATTAATCATTGTTACCAACGACGGCCAATGGGCTCATGAAGCCACACATCCATCTTTTGAGGTTAAGAAAACCTATCTCGTTGCCACAGAGGAAACTCTGCCTAGGGCAGCATTCGATCTTCTCTCTAGGGGGGTTGAATTGGATGATGGTTTAGCTCGCCCTTTGGCAGTCAACCGTTTCGGCGGTTTTATTGAAATCGTTATCCATGAGGGAAGAAATCATGTGGTTAGAAGAATCTTTGACGAGATTGGATTTCCA
>DDYK01000084.1:0-8493 GCA_002347935.1 Actinobacteria bacterium UBA2236 | reverse complement strand
TATTGCTATTTTGGCTAAGCCCTCTGCCTGCGGGAAATTGTCGATAATCTCCAGTTAGAGGACTGAAACCGAGATAGCTATAAGTCGATAAAACACTATAACGGCTTCCCACGAGAGAAAGGGCAATACGGGTAAAATCTGAAAGTGTTCGTGCGAGCAATAAGAGGAGCTATTCAAATAGACCGTGATGATCCGGTCTTGATGCAAGATGCTGTCGTTGAACTAGTTTCAAAAGTTCTCGAAGCCAATAAGCTCAGTACTGCCGATCTGATCTCCCTGCTTTTTACCTGCACCCCAGATCTGGTTAGCGACTTTCCGGCTGCATCAGCCAGAGCCATGGGCCTTGAGAAAGTTCCTTTAATCTGCGCGGTCGAAATGGCTGTGCCAACTAGCCTTCCAAGAACTATTCGTTTGATGCTCCACTGCTACACAGATCTTAACCAGGATCAAATTTCACATATTTACCTTCGCGGCGCGGTCACTCTTCGCAAAGATATAGCTCAGTAATGAATGGGCAGGCTTCTCCTCAGATTCAGTCAGTAAAGATCGTAGGCGCTGGCTTAATTGGCACCTCAATTGCACTAGCTCTAGCGCATCAAGGGGTCTTTGTATCCATAGATGATGCCGATAAGAAAGCTTTGGCTCTTGCCAAAGATCTCCTGGCTCCGTATTTAAAGGCAGAAGGGAAGGAGAGTACAGAATTTGATCTAGTTATCATCGCAACTCCACCAGCATCTGTTGTGAGTGCGCTCAAGGCAGAATTTTCTAATAACTCTAAATCAATATTTATAGATGTTAGTAGTGTTAAAACTAACCTTATACAAGAGATAGAAACATTACCGGCGCTTGCAGAGCGATTTGTTGGAACTCATCCAATGGCTGGCCGCGAAGTTTCAGGGACATCTTCAGCTCAAGCAGATCTCTTCAATGGCAGAGCGTGGATTATTACTCCAACTACCAACTCTTCGGACCGCGCCATTGCAATGGCAAATGCGCTAATTGAGACTCTTGGGGCAAGTAGTTATGAAATGAGCGCCAGAGAACACGATCATTTAATGGCCAGAATCTCACACCTTCCTCAAATCGCATCCACGCTAATAGCAGGTGAAATTCAAGAGTTAGGAGCAGGTCTTGAGCTCTCAGGGCAGGGTCTTAGAGATATGACCAGAATTGCTGGAAGTGATGGTGCGCTTTGGAGCGAGATACTTTTAGAAAATAGAGATGAAGTTCTAAGCACTCTCGAACAATTTATTTCAAAAGCGCTGGCACTCAAGGGCGCAATTTCTGAATCTAATCAAGAACAAATTAAGACTCTCTTTCTCAAGGGAAATTCAGGACGAGCAAAAGTTTCTGGCAAACATGGCGCTAAGCCAAGAAATTATCTTCATCTATTGGTAGTCATCAAAGATGAACCAGGAGCTCTTAGTCAATTATTTGCTGAATGCGCTCAAATCAAAGCCAATATTGAAGATCTCTCAATTGAGCATTCACCCGGACAAGAAAGTGGGTTAATCACTCTAGCCTTCTCTCCTGAAGATGGCGAGCGAGTTGAAGCTCACCTCAAGAATAAAGATTGGAAGGTTCATCGCCGATGACAATAGTAGTTGCGATGGATGGTCCTAGTGGATCTGGAAAATCATCCACTGCAAAAGCTATAGCTAAACGAGCTGGTTGGTTATATCTAGATACTGGCGCCCTCTATCGCGCCGCTACCTGGCTTGCAATTGAGAAAGCGATAGATAGCGCAGAGGAATTATTGGAAGCGCTTAAAAGTTCGCCAATTCTTTTTAAAACCGATCCGAGCAATCCAATTACGCTATGTGGGGGAGTAGATGTCTCTGAGTCGATAAGAAGCGCTGAAGTTACCTCAGCTGTTTCAAGAGTGAGTAGTTGGCCGGAGCTAAGGAAAGAATTAGTAGCGCTGCAGAGAAATATTATTGAGAGTGCAAAAAATGGAATTGTTGTTGAAGGCAGGGATATTGGAACTGTTGTTGCCCCTGGTGCAAATCTAAAGATTTGGCTCCAGGCAGATATCAATGCAAGAGCAATCAGGCGCAATTTAGAGGATAAATCAAGGGGTTTAGANNCGCGCAGTTTCTCCACTTAGAAAGGCAGAAGATGCAATCATCGTTGATTCAACGAATCTGACTCTTGATGAAACTGTTGCCTATATCTGGAACATCCTAAAGAGCAGAAGTCTTATTGGCCTTCCAAGAGTTGTGATAGTTGGACGGCCAAATGTTGGTAAATCTACTTTGGTTAATCGCATCATCGGTTCTCGAGAAGCGATTATTGAAGATACCCCAGGTGTAACAAGGGATCGAGTTAGCTATGAGGCAGAGTGGAATGGCAAAAACTTTATGGTTATCGATACCGGAGGATGGGAGCCGACCTCTGAAGGTATTGCTCTGAAAATCTCAGATGCCGCAGAGTCTGCCATCTCAGATGCTGATCTAGTTCTCTTTGTCGTTGATGCTCAAGTTGGCCAGCAATCAGATGATGATGCTCTGATATCTGTGCTTCGCAAATCCAAAAAGCCTGTGATGTTAATTGCCAATAAAGTCGATTCTGAGAAAGATGAACTAGATGCTCATTCGCTATGGAACCTTGGTTTAGGTGAACCGCATTTTATTTCTGCAGCCCATGGAAGAGGAAGCGGTGACCTTCTCGACTTAATCGTTTCACAACTACCAGAAGTGGGAGCAAGTCGGATCGATGATGGATATCGAAGGATTGCAATTGTTGGCAGGCCAAATGTTGGAAAGAGCAGTCTTCTAAATTCTTTTGCTGGCTCTACTCGCTCGCTAGTAGATGATGCCGAAGGAACAACAAGGGATCCAGTAGATGAGTTAATTGATCTAGGCGATAAAACCTGGCGCTTTATTGACACTGCCGGAATTAGGAGACGGGCTCATCAAGCCTCAGGCTCTGAGTATTACGCCGCCCTTCGAACAGAGCGGGCCATTGAAAATGCAGAAGTGGTGATTATGATTATTGATGCCTCAACCCCGATCACCGAGCAGGATCTAAGAATCATAAGCATGGTCGAAGAATCAGGAAAGGCCCTGGTTATTGGCCTAAATAAGTGGGATCTAGTTGATGAAGATAGGCGTGTAGTACTAGATAAAGAGACTGAGCGAAACTTCGATCAAGTTGAATGGGCTGAGCGCGTTAATATCTCAGCTAAAACTGGCTGGCACAAAGATAAATTGCTTCCTGCTATTCAAAGAGCTCTCGAAAGCTGGGAAGCAAGAGTGGCGACCGGCAGGCTTAATTCCTTCTTGGGTCAATTGGTAGGCAGTACGCCGCCGCCGATAAGGGGTGGCAAGCAACCCAAAATTCTCTTTGCTACTCAAGCTGGTATTGCTCCGCCCACATTCATTATTTTTGCCACAGAATTTCTTGAGGCTTCTTATCGAAGGTTTATTGAAAGAAGGCTCCGTGAAGAGTTTGGCTTCTCAGGCTCACCAATTAGAGTCTCTGTTCGCATAAGAGAGCGGTAAGTGAGAAAGTAAGTAGTATCCGTCTAAGTCTCTGCGGGACGTAGCGCAGCTTGGTAGCGCACATGGCTGGGGGTCATGTGGTCGGAGGTTCAAATCCTCTCGTCCCGACGTGTTTACCATTCCCAATCTCTTGACCATGCTACGCGCCTTAGGAATACCGGTATTTCTCTATCTGGTTCTAGTTCGAGAAGAGATGGGTTTTGCCATTCTCACCTTAGTCATTGCGGGGGCAACTGACTACTTTGATGGAAAACTAGCTAGAGCATGGAATCAAGAGTCTCGGCTTGGCGAATTAATGGATCCTGCTGTTGATCGCCTCTACATAATTTCGGTTCTAATTGCGATGTTTGCCACGCAAGTAGTTCCGCTCTGGGTCTTGGCCTTGATTGCAGGCAGAGATGTCTTGCTGGGACTTCTGCTAATCGTGATGAACTCAAAGTCAATTCCGCCATTCAAGGTGACCTATTTAGGAAAGGCGGCAACTTTTAATCTGCTTTATGCGCTGCCTCTCTTGCTTCTTACCGATTCCACAACCGGGGGTTTCTCTGATGCGGCATATATTTTCGGGTGGGGATTTGCAGGCTGGGGAATTGGGTTATACCTATTAACTGGTTTAGGTTACGCTCGCGCGGGCATTAAGAGCTTAAAGAGGGGATAGTTGTGGCAAGCGTTCCGGAGCAATTGAAATACACCAAAGAACATGAATGGGTTAGTGAGGTTTCAACTAATCGCTATCGGGTAGGAATTACCGACTATGCTCAAGTAGCACTTGGCGACATTGTTTATATCCAATTGCCAAAAATTGGTGAGCAAATTAGCGCAGGCAAAGTCTGCGGTGAGGTGGAGTCAACTAAGAGCGTATCTGAAATCTATGCCCCTTTAAGTGGCGAAATCGTTTTAGTTAATGATTCATTGGATAGCGCCCCGGAGACATTAAATAGAGCTCCATATGATCAGGGTTGGATATTTGAAGTTGAAATTTCATCTCATAGTGAGATAGAGGGTCTGCTTTCTGCTGGACAGTACGCCTCTCTCACCGCTTGACTCACCCCTCATCTCGCGCCTAGTGTCAGCCTCAAGATTACGGTGAGGCTCTCCAGAGCCTGAGCCTTTGGTAGAGAGTAAAGGAGGCGCGGTGGAGCAAAAAGATAACCAGCGCGACCTGACAAGAACTATCAATATGGGATCACTTAGACCAGTTTCAGATCAGCTCTCAATTCTTCTCGATAAAGCCAGCCAGGAAGATCGAGATGTGATCAACGCACTTGGTGAAGATTCAGCAATGTTGATTTCTTTAAGTGGTCCGGGCAAAGGAACGCGCTTTTTGATCAACTCGGAGAGGACAGTAATTGGTAGAAGCATTGAAAGTGATATTTTCCTAGATGATGTAACTGTATCTAGAAAACATGCAGAGATTATGAGAAGTGGAAAAAGTTATAGTTTTAGAGATTGCGGAAGTTTGAATGGAACTTATCTTGATGGAAAGATCAGTGAGCAGGCAGAGCTTAAGGATGGTTCAGAGTTACATATCGGAAAGTATCGATTACATTTCTTTGTTGGGGGGAGAGGTTAGCAGATGAGCGTTCCAGCCAGAGCGTATCTAAGTATTGGCGAAGTATTAGGAAAATTGCGTACCGATTTTCCAGACATAACTATCTCAAAGATTCGCTTTCTTGAATCAGAAGGATTGATTGAACCGCAGAGAACTCCCTCTGGATATAGAAAGTTCACATCCGTTGATTTAGAGCGCCTTCGTTATGTTCTGCTAGCTCAGCGAGATCAATACCTACCGCTTAAGGTGATTAAAGATAATCTTGACGCGCTCGATAGAGGGCTAGAGCCAGCATCTAGCGTTAATGGCGCTCCAATCGCCCGCCTATCAAGTGTTGATAACGCTCTTTCCGCTTCTGCATTTATTGAACAGAGCGAGATGAGACTTTCAAGGGATGAACTAATTTCTAATTCAGGAATCACCGAAGAACAATTAGTTGAGCTTGAAGGATATGGTCTGATTGAGTTGAAGGGTCGTCATTACGATGGCGATGCTCTTACTGTTGCAAAAGTTGTCGCTGAAATTTCCGGTTTTGGCATTGAAGGAAGACACTTGAGAGCCTTTAAAACTGCTGCTGACCGCGAGGTTGGTCTTGTCGAGCAAGTTATCACTCCTCTACTTCGCCAGAAGAATCCTGATTCAAAAGCAAGGGCGCAAGAAGTTTCAAGAGAGATTGCATCCTTATCGGTAAGACTTCACGCTGCGCTAGTTCGCTCTGGTTTGAATCGCGCACGATGAATTTCCACGCCCTAGATGTAATCGGGGTGAGAGTTGAGATGCCCTCCAATCAACCAATCGTGCTCCTCAAAGAGATCGGCGGCGAGCGGTTTCTGCCAATTTGGATTGGGGCCGTTGAGGCAACAGCTATCGCCTTTGCTCAGCAAGGTGTTACACCGCCTCGCCCTTTAACCCATGATCTTATGAAAGATGTTCTTGTTTCCTTGCAGGTTTCTATTGACTCAATTCATTTGACGGAGCTGCGAGATGGAATCTTCTACTCTTTGATCAACCTTCAAGGCGGAATCAGCGTGTCTTCTCGCCCTAGCGATGCAATTGCTCTTGCCTTAAGAACTGGCGCTCCAATTCTTGCAAGCGAAGCGCTACTTGGCGATGCGGGAATTGAGATCCCTGATCAATCAGATGATGAAGTTGAAAAGTTCAAGGAATTTCTAGATCAGATTAATCCAGAGGACTTTCTGGGATAGGAGCCGGGATGTTGGCAAAGCGCCTTGGATTTACCCTTCGTTCCGGTGCGATAGTTTTTGCCCTCTCCGCCTTCGCACTTCTTGCCTTCCCTGTTTCATTCCTGCAATTTCTCGCTATAGAGAGCGGGCCGCTCGGCTATAGCCAAGAGATCATCTGGGCAATGCGTATGACGGGAGCATCTCTGCTTATCGCAGCGGTGATGATGCCCTTAGTTGCTGCCTTTGCTTCAGAGCGGGCTCTTCGCCAAGTAGCGGTTTTGATGGTTGGGATCTGCAGCCTTCTGACCCTGTTAACTTTTCTGACTCCAGCCCCATGGGCGATAGGCAAGATTTCCTATGCTGCGGTTGGGGCCCTCTTCACCATGGCCTATATCTATGGGCTTCGGGGGAGGAGACGAAACCATTAACCTCAACTTGAGATTTGGAGAGTGTCGGTCATTGATTCCAAGCAACGCTAGGTTTACCGTTACCTTCTTACCCGCAGAACTTCCCTGATCGAAACGCGAGGCAGACTTATGGAGACTAGCCAAGAGCTTTCTGAGGAACTTGGTTATCGCGGCGCATCTGCTTGTTCGGCCGCGGGAATCTCTTACCGGCAGCTTGATTACTGGGCAAGGACTGGCCTAGTTGAACCGACCGTTAGAGGAGCAAACGGCTCTGGCAGCTCAAGGCTCTATGGTTTCAAAGATATCTTGGTCCTAAAAATTGTTAAGCGACTACTTGATACTGGGGTCTCTCTTCAAAACATTCGTAGCGCTGTTACCCACCTTCGCAAGCGCGGGGTAGAGGATCTGGCAAGAATTACGCTAATGAGCGATGGCGCATCAATCTATGAGTGCACCAGCTCTGAAGAGATTTTCGATCTTCTACAAGGGGGCCAGGGAGTTTTTGGTATCGCAATTGGCAAGGTTTGGAATGAAGTTGAAGGTTCGCTATCACATTTGCAGGCAGAAAATGTCTACGATGGCGCGATTTTGGCTTCAAGCGAATCGGACGAACTAGCGGCAAGAAGGAGACTTAGAGGGGCGTAAGTAAAGCCCTGCCTCTATTCTTGTCGCCATGGCGCGCCAGGAATTCTCTGATCGGCATATAGGTCCATCAAGTGATGAGATCTCAACGATGCTACTTGAGCTTGGCTATAGTGATTTAGAATCTTTTACTCAAGCAGTTCTGCCAGATTCCATCAAATTAACTTCTAAATTTGGTCCGTTGCTCCCAAAACCAATATCAGAGATAGAAGTCATTGCTGAGTTGAAAAACTTGGCAGCAGAAAATCAAAAGATGGAATCTTTGATCGGCCTTGGTTATTATGCAAGTGTCACTCCGCCAGTTGTATTGAGAAATGTTTTGGAAAATCCAGCCTGGTACACCGCCTACACTCCTTATCAGCCTGAGATAAGTCAAGGCAGACTTGAAGCTCTCTTCACTTTCCAAACTATGGTAAGCGATCTAACCGGATTGCCAATCTGTAATGCATCCATGCTTGATGAACCAACGGCTGCGGCAGAGGCAATGACTCTTGCAAGGCGAAGCACCAAGCTTGGCGACGAGGCGAAGTTTGTAATTGATTCAAGAGTTCATCCCCAGACCCAAGCTGTAGTTATGACAAGAGCAAAGCCACTTAGGATTACGTGTGAAGTTCTAGACTTAAGTAGCGGTGTTGATTTGAGTCATTGCTTTGGAGTTCTACTCCAGTATCCAGATACTTTTGGGTCACTAAATGATTTCTCTGAAGTAATTGCAAAAGCCCATAGCGGTGGAGCTTTGGTAATCATGGCAAGTGATCTATTGGCTCTGACCCTAATCAAGTCTCCAGGGGAGTGGGGAGCAGATATTGCAGTCGGCTCTGCTCAGAGATTTGGTGTCCCTATGGGATTTGGTGGACCGCACGCTGGATTTCTTGCGGTCAGAGAAGGTCTTGAGAGATCTCTGCCAGGAAGACTTGTGGGCCAGAGTATTGATAGCCATGGAAACCCAGCCCTTCGATTGGCTCTACAGACAAGAGAGCAACATATTAGGCGTGATAAGGCAACAAGCAATATTTGTACAGCGCAAGTTTTGTTGGCGGTCATCTCTGCTTTTTATGGGGCATGGCATGGACCTGAAGGGTTGAAAGAAATTGCCGTAAGGACCCACCAGTTAGCTAGAAAGCTTGCCGGCTGTCTCAAGGAGAGTGGCTTTGAGCTCTATAGCGCTAATTTCTTTGACACAGTTTCTTTTCTTGCAAGTAATA
>DDYK01000067.1:13582-14089 GCA_002347935.1 Actinobacteria bacterium UBA2236 | reverse complement strand
TTGAGCTCTCCAGAGATTTGTTATCTTGGAATTAGTTGCAGTGCGAACCACTTTAGAGCTCTCTAGCTCTAACTTTCTAACTCCCCACTCATCCCATTTTTGGGAGATATGGCCAATCAAGTCGTTATCTGTTGGCGCTCTCCAGAGCGTTAGCGCAGGAGCTATCTCTCCAAATGGAACTTGAATCTGGCCTTGAGAATTAACGTATTGGATTTTGCTCTTTGCGCTCTTTATCTTTGGTAATGGCTTTGAGGCAAGTGCTATCTGCTCCCAGGTGACTTCATGGCCAATATGAGCCCAAGGCTTACTACTAGCAAGTGTGAGCGAGAAGTTGATAAAGCGTTCTCCAACTGCTCCATCACCCTTTAGCGCTTGAGCAGGCAGGGTAAAAGGCTTTGATTGACGGGGTTTTACAAGCCCTAGCTTTACCTCACCAGATGAAGAGGCCTTTCCATTAACTGTTACTTCATATTTGAGCTTGTAATCTGCAAGGTTTACAAAGAAGTT
>DDYK01000067.1:11534-13483 GCA_002347935.1 Actinobacteria bacterium UBA2236 | reverse complement strand
TCGCAGCAGAAGTTGCCATCATGTTTAGTCTCACCAAAGTCGCCGCCATAGGCCGAGCGGATTGTTCCATCTTCAAGTCTTTGATCTAGCCCGTGATCCCACATCTCCCAGATAAAGCCGCCTTGAAGGGCAGGAAGGCTATGAATCACTTGCCAGTACTCAGCCAGCGTTCCATTGCTATTTCCCATGGCGTGGGAGTACTCACACATAATTAAAGGGCGATCTGCCTTCTTTGATTTCGCATAAGAAACAATGGCTGAGATATCTGGATACATTGGAGCAACAACATCTGTGATGTCATGGCCCGCTGTCCAATTTCCTCTAATCGCTCCTTCATAATGAAGCGGGCGAGTGGGATCAAAACTTCTGGCATATGCAGCGGCAGCTCGATGATTAATTCCAGAGCCTGATTCATTGCCAAGAGACCAGAGAATCACCGATGGATGATGGATATCTCTCTGAATCATTCTGGCGACTCGATCAACCCAGGCATTTAGATATTTCTGATCATTGCAGAGAGTATTTTGGAAGGCATGAGATTCAATATTTGCCTCACCTACAACATAAAAACCTAATTCATCACACAGATCTAGAAGCGCTGGATCATTTGGATAGTGCGAGGTGCGGATAGCATTAAAGTTCCAGCGCTTTAGTTCCAATAAGTCCTGTCGCATCAATTCCCGGCTCAAAACTCGACCGCTAGAGCGATTGAAATCGTGGCGATTGATGCCATAGATCATCACACGCGCGCCATTTACTAAGAGGTCTTTTCCTTTGATTTCTACGCTTCTAAAGCCAATCTTCTGGCTAGTTACCTCAATTACCTGACCAGAGGGGTCAATTAATTGATACTCAACATCATAAAGACTTGGCGATTCAGCAGACCATGGCAAGACATTGCCGACTCTGATATTTAGCTCTAGTGGCCCTGGAATAACCGGCTCAGTTGCTAGATATGCCTGATATTTCTCTTTAGGCATGTTGCCATCCCAGTAGGTGGCGTGGAAGAAATCATCTCCTGCTTGTTTTTCAGTTGCACTTTTTTGAGTCCAATTTGGCGCTTTGCGATTAATAACAGTTGCAGTTGCCTCAGCGCCCTTTACTCCATTAACTTTTACCTTAAGCCTAAATCCATCAATCTGCTCTTCATTGATTGAGTTGATATGAGCTCTAATGTTAAGAGTTCCAACACTGTTATTTCTCTCAAGTCCTGCACTGGCGTAGAGCCTTTCGATAAACACATTCTCAGTGGCAAAGAGTTTTATAGATCTAGTAATTCCACCATGCCACCATTGATCTTGATCTTCAATAAAAGTTGAATCAGACCATTTAATGACTCTGATCTGAACTTTATTTGAACCATTGGTTATAAAATCTGTAATATCAAATTCAGATGCTAGGCGCGAGTCCTTGGCAACACCCACTTCTTTTCCATTTATTGTAAGGATTGCAAGTGATTCAAATCCGCCAATTGAAAGAACTACTCTTTTATTCTTCCAAGATGCAGGAAGTGTGAACTCTCGCTCATATACTCCAGTTGGATTATCCCTTGGCACCGATGGCGGTAATTGATCAAATGGCATCTGAGTATTGGTATAAATTGGCTTATCACCAAAGGGTTGCTCGCCATTAACCATGGTCCAAAGGCCGGGAACTTTGATGCTCTGCCATCTCTTACTTGGCTCTTGATCAGCTCGATCTAATAACTGAAAGTTCCAATCTCCATCAAGGGAAATGCTCATCAGATGGGCCATATTGAGCATAGGCAAACGGTTTACTGAGGTAGTCTCAGGGCTGGACCAGATTGGCGTTGGCATGGTTGGCGCATTGTTCCAGTTTCTCCCTCGATGCCATACTTACGCGCTGGAAATGCCTCCCTAGCTCAGTGGTAGAGCATCCGCCTTGTAAGCGGAAGGTCGTCAGTTCAATCCTGACGGGGGGCTCCACTC
>DDYK01000067.1:0-11488 GCA_002347935.1 Actinobacteria bacterium UBA2236 | reverse complement strand
CCAGGAAATCGGTTCCACAACTTCAACTCTTTAGCTTGAATTAAGTGGTGAGTAGTAAGGAGTCAGGAAAAATATCGCGCCGCGAAGGCATAAGACTTCTTATTACCGCTGCGCTCGTATCAATTCCTAGCTCTGCATTTGGAAACACTCGCCCACCTAAGCCGTGTAAAAAAGTTGGAGAGGTAGTAATTCATAAGGGAAAGAAATTTACCTGCGTGAAAGTAAATAAGAAATTGGTATGGGATAAAGGGGTTCCAGTAAAAGAGGCGCTCCCCACCAAAAGCGCAGCACCAGCTCCTTCTCAGAGCCCTTCACCAAATCCAAGTGCCACCAGTAACTCCACCGCTTCCGCAAGGCCGACTGCTACCATCTCTAGTTCGCCGCAAGCGCCAGTGAAAGTTCTCTTTGCAAAGTCACAGGATGTAGCACGCGAGAGCACTGTGGTTATAAATGGTAAAGATCAATACGGAAGACCGCTTAGCGTTGCCTTCACACGCTCTAAGACTTCGCTAATTGCCCTCGATGCTTCATGCACTCATGCCGGTTGCATAGTGCGCCCTGAGGGAAAAGAACTCTCCTGTCCATGTCATTACTCAATTTTTGATCCCGAGAGTGGCAAGCCCGGTAATCCATCTCAACAAGGAGCCTATCCGCTCTCGCGCCTAGAGGTGCTCGAAGAATCTGGCTCAATATATCTGCTACTAAATTAGCTGAGAGTAAGCCCAGAAATACATTAATACTTCACCTGCTATTTACGCATCTGTTTCCCTACCGCTAAGTAGGCCTCATTAATCTCTGCCAAGTCAGAGAGCTCTGACGGATTTGCACCTACTAGAAGAAAGATTAAGCATTCATGAAGTTTCGTCCTCGGGTAATAACGGCCTCAGTTCTTGTGGGGTTATTTGCATTCCAGTCGGCAAATACCTATGCCGCAAACCTCGCACCTACATATTTACTTCCCTCTTCCAACTCCGTCTCACTTAAAGTCCTTGCGACTGCAGGTGATCGCTTTGCTGGAAGCATCATTCCTGGAATTCCAGATGGAATGGGCGCGCATACCAATGGAAATATGATGACTGTACTCTCTGTTTTTGAGCACTCAACTTCAAGTAGCTTTGTCAAGACGAGAGAGAACAAGAGCGCTCCATGGGGCGCCTCAATAACCGAATTTTCCTTTAGCCCACGGCTAAAGGCTTTCACATCAGCCAATACAAATTTCATAAAGAAGATCAATTTCTGGAATTACACCACTTCAAGCTGGGTAGCTGACCCAACCAATTCAGGTCCAGCTAATTCACCTGCGGGAACATTTGGCTGGGGCATCAACCGTTTCTGCTCGGCATATATGGCTCCTGCCGGAACATTCCTCTATAAAGATGGAAATACCACGCTTGGTTATGACGGCGCACTATTTTTTTCGGGGGAAGAAGCTGGTGATGCTTCTCGAGCCTTCGCATTTGAAATGGATGGAACCGGTTATCAGTTCGCACGAGCTGGAACGGCCTCATGGGAGAACATCGTTGTAAGCGGCAAGCCAGGAAAGAACACGGTTGTCCTAGGTCTAGAGGATGGTTCAGCTACAAATAGCCATCTTCATATGTATGTAGGCACCAAGACCGCTACTGGAAATGCCTTTGAGAAAGCTGGCTTGAACAATGGCAAGCTCTATGTCCTCAATGTGCCAACTGCAGCTACTGACAATGTCTTTAGAACGGCAATTGGAAAGAATAAGTCAACTCCAGTTACATTTAAGGAAGTAAATTGGAACCAGACGGTCGCTGATTTCGATAAATCAGTGACTGCAGAAGGTAGCGAATTTGCTCGAATTGAAGATGGTGAGTTTGATCCAAATAATCCAAACGTTTTCTACTTCTTGACCACCGAGTCAAACAAGGATCTAATTGCAACCGCTCCAAATCCTGCTACCCCAACTGTTCCTCGCGATGGTGGCGGACTATGGAGATTGACGTTTAAAGATGCTCAAAATCCTCTACTTGGCGCAGAGTTAGAGCTCTTGCTAAATGGTGGAGAGAACATCTATATGTCAAAGCCTGACAACATGGCAATTACCAAGAACGGTGTCATCATGATCCAGGAGGATCCAGGCAATAACGATCACGTAGCTCGCGTCGTGGCCTATCGCATCAAGGATGCAAAGCTTGCCACGGTAGCAGCATTTAGCTCCGAGCTCTTTGCTAAGGGCGCTGCCAAACTAATGACCGTTGATGAAGAGTCAAGTGGAATTATCGATGTGACGAGCATGATGGCGAAGAAGGGTGATACCAATACCTACTTCTTACTAAATGCCCAAGTGCACACCACTGGTGTAATACCAGCTCGTCCAGATCTAGCAAAGAGATCTGAGGCAACAAAGACGAAACTCAATAACGTAGCAGTCGAGGGAGGTCAGTTCTACCTAATGACTGTCAGTGATTGGAACTCTGTTTTCTCAAGCTAGATGAGTTAACAGCCAAAGCGATCACGGATTGCTAGCGAAAGGGCCACGAAATCGAGGGTTCGTGGCCCTTACCGCTTTTTAAGCCAGCGTTAAGTCGGAGCAGTTTTTGAACTAAACATTGCTTCTAAGTTAACAAAGTGGGAAGTCGCGCTCAAATACTGAGCCAACCTCTTCACCTAGCGTTCTCCAACACTTACTCCTCAATCAATTTTAAGGAAATCTAAAGGTAGACCCTTAAGCCATGAGAGTAGCGATAGTGACAGAGTCGTTTCTGCCAACGATAAATGGCGTTACCAATTCTGTGATCCAAGTAAATCGCTTCTTGGTAAACCAAGGCCACCAGGTTCTGATTTTGGCCCCCGAAGTTAACTCTCGACCGAATTTCTTTGAAGGCTCCAAGGTTATTGGTCTTCCAGCAATTAACCTGCAGAAAGTATTGCCAGTAGCTGTACCTAACTTCTTAATTCAGAGAGCTTTACTTGACTTTCGACCGGATGTAATTCACTTAGCATCCCCGGCAATTATGGGAGCTCACGCTCAGAGAGTGGCAAGTAAATTGGAAATTCCAACAGTTGCCATCTATCAGACCGATTTTGTGGGATTTGCGCAACACTACAAATTGTCATTTGCGCAGCGGGCGATAGAAAAAATCGTTCGAGTAATTCATCAATCCGCAAGCATCAATCTTGCCCCATCTACATTTGCGATATCTCAATTAGATAGAGCTGGCGTTAGTAATGTTGCAAGATGGGGTCGAGGGGTAGATTTAGAACAATTCAACCCCAAGCATCGCAGAGATGACCTATTTCCAAGAGATAAGTTTGTTTTAGGATTTGTCGGACGTCTTGCTCCTGAGAAAGGAATCGGGCGCCTTGCAGCACTTGGCTCAAGAGATGACATTCAATTAGTGATCATTGGTGATGGCCCCATGCGAATGGAGCTGGAAGAGAAATTACCAACGGCAATATTTACAGGAAAGAAAAGTGGGTTGGAGTTAGGTCAGCACTTTGCAAGTCTTGATGCATTCATTCACCCTGGAGAACATGAGACTTTCTGCCAGGCAGCCCAAGAGGCGCTGGCATCAGCAGTTCCTGTAATTGCTCCAACTCGTGGTGGAATTAAAGATTTTATTCTTGATGGAGTAAACGGAATATTAATTGATTTCCAAGATAAGGCAGCGCTAGCAAATATTCCTACCTATAAATGGCAGTTCCTAGCAGATCCTCAAACCAAGGCCGCAGCTCGAGAATCTGTTAAAGATCGCAGCTGGGCTAGCGTCAATAATGAGTTAGTAGGCCATTATCAAAGCGTGGTTGACAAATCCCGAGCAAAAAGAGTGGGCCTTGCCTCATGAAGATATTACATATCGCTAATTTCTACGGTCCAAAATCCGGTGGAATTAAAACCACGATTCATGACTTGGGCAAGAGATATGAAGCCGCCGGCCATGAATTCACCTTCGTTGTTCCAGGAATAAATCTCTCCAAGACAAAGACGCCATATGGAACCGCCTTGTATTTACCAAGTATTGAAATTCCATTCTCTGGAGGCTATCGAATTTTTCGAAGAAGAAGAGAGATTAAGCAGGCTATTGTGACAATGAAACCAGATCGAATTGAATGTTCTGATCGTTTCACGCTCTTATTTGTAGGCCCTTTTGCTAGACGAATGGGAATTCAGACTCTAGTCTTTAGCCACGAAACACTTACCGGCCTCTTTGGAAAGTTTCTACCCGCTCCAAAAACATTTCAGCGTCTTGCAGATTGGCACAATCGACGTCTAGCTAGAGCCTTTGATTATGTTATTGCCACCACTCGCTTTGCTTCAAAAGAGTTTGAACGCTTAAGCACTAGAAATCTAAGACTTATTCCACTTGGTGTTGACTCCAATACCTTTAATCCTAATCGATATAAATCAGAGCTTCGCAAGAAGTTATTAAATGGCAAAGAGCATTTAATTATTCACTGCGGCCGTCTCTCTCCTGAGAAAGATCCACATCTTTCAATTGAAGCACTTGAGATATTAACTAAAGAGATGGGGGTCTCTGCGCAACTAGTTGTTATTGGCGGCGGGCCACTGTCTGAAAAACTTAAGAGTAATTCAGCTCATCTTCCAGTTAGCTTTACTGGCTATATCGCCAATGTTGAATTAATTGCAGATATCTTCTCCGTTGCCGATCTCTCACTGGCCCCAGGACCGCTGGAGACCTTCTGCTTATCAGCTCTTGAATCTTTGAGCTCTGGCACTCCAGTAGTTGCTAATTCTCGCTCCGCAGTTGGGGAGTTTCTGGGAGAGAAAAGCACTAATCCTTGCGGAGCAACGGCTAGCGATAGCTATGAGTTTGCGGTAAAAATTAAAGCAATTTTGGAGGGAAAGTCATTAAGAAAAGCGGCTAGAGCCAAAGCCTTGGAATTTACCTGGGAGAAGACGATGAATAATCTCTTGACTCTTCATAATACTTCCAGAGTGGAGGTGGCTCAGGCGGCATGAGTAGGCCTCTTAGCTTTGTTGTGCTAGGTGATAGCGCGGCCTATGGCACAGGAGACATTACCAAGGCAAATCGTCCGATGGGATGGACTTATAGAATTGCAAGCGCCATTACTGGGCCAATGACATATTTAAATCTTGCTAGGCCAGGGGCAAAATCAACGGAACTTGTTGAACATCAATTACCGATAGCAACTCAATTACGCCCTGATGTGGCAATTGTTGTTGTTGGGGGAAATGACATGTTAAGAAATAATTTTTGTCCGATTAGATTAAAGGAAAATCTCACCGAGATTTTTACTCGCTTTAGCGCGCTAGGAACGCATGTAATAACCCTAGAGCTACATGACCCTTCTAAAGTTCTAAAACTACCTAAAGCACTTGAGCGCGCCCTATTGAAGCGAGTCGATGCTGTTAATGCGGTCTATCAAGAACTCTCGAGAGTGTTTCCTATCATTCCGATTCGGGCACGGGATATTTCAGGGGTTCACGATAGAAAGAATTGGCATGTTGATCTGCTTCACCCAGGACCTCGTGGCCACTTTCTGCTAGCAGAGGCTGCGGTGGAAAAATTAGCTAGAAGGGGTCTACCTATAGAGCCACTTGAAGCCCCAGAATTTCCAGCTATCTCAACAAGAGAGAAAGTTTCCTGGATGCTGCGNNTAGAGCCAATATCAAGTCGCAGAGATGAGGCTTTTGAGGTAGCAGGCCAAGAGGTGAGCGAAGGCAAGGAATTAATAAGAACTGCTGCTTAAAAATCGCTGCGGTGTAGCCTTACCGCCATGGCAAGCAAGGCAGAAGAATTCGACGTTGTCATAGTTGGATCTGGCTTTGGGGGATCTGTTGCCGCCCTGCGTCTAGTTGAAAAAGGTTATCGAGTAGCTGTCATTGAGGCAGGACGAAGATTTGAAGATAAAGATTTTCCTAAGACCTCTTGGAGACTATCTAGATTTCTCTATGCTCCTCGTCTTGGTTTGAGAGGAATTCAGAGAATTCATGCCCTTCCTGACGTTTTGATTTTGGCTGGAGCTGGCGTTGGTGGTGGCTCATTAGTCTATGCAAATACTTTATATACCCCGCCAGATTCTTACTTTGAAGATAAACAGTGGGCAGGAATTACTGATTGGAAATCCGAGCTTGCTCCTTGGTATGACCAAGCATCAAGAGTTCTAGGCGTAACTCAAAACCCCTACTTCTCTGCCTCAGATCAAGCTATGAAAGATGTTGCCCAGGAAATGGGCGTTGGTGACACATTCAAAATGGCGCCACTTGGTGTGCACTTTGGAAATGGGCCAAGAGTTTTAGAAAAAGATCCATACTTTGGTGGGGTAGGACCAGATCGCCATGGCTGTCAACAATGTGGTGGATGTATGACTGGATGTCGCTTCAATGCTAAAAATACGCTACCAAAGAATTACTTAGGCCTTGCTGAAAAAGCCGGCGCAATTGTCTTTCCTGAGCTAACAGTTGAGAGCTTTGAGCAGGTTGAAAATGGATATTGGAGCATTACCGCAAGAGGTAGCTCTTCCTGGTTTGGCTCTAAAAAAGTATTCATAGCCAAAGACTTAGTTTTAGCAGCTGGAACTTATAACACTCAAAAACTACTTCATAAAATGAAAGATAAGAAACTTCTACCAAAGCTCTCACCCACTTTAGGAAGCTTATCTAGAACCAATTCTGAAGCTCTAACTGGGGCGATAATGCCCAGAGGAAGCAAGATCGACTTCTCTAAAGGCGCTGCAATAACTTCATCTTTTTTCCCAGATGAAAATACCCATGTTGAGCCAGTTAGATATGGGAAAGGCTCCAATTTAATGGGGCTACTACAAACCATTATGACTGATGGAGATGCTGCTAAACAGAGGCGTGCTAATTGGATAAGAAATGCTGCTCGAAATCCCATATTATTTTTTAAGATTTTTGATGTAAGACGGTGGAGCCAGAGAACTGTTATTGCTCTTGTGATGCAGAATGTAGATTCGTCAATAAAAGTCTCATCTAAGAGAGGAATATTTGGATGGCGATTAACTTCAAAAAATGATTCAGATAAGCCTAATGCCACCTATATTCCTGCTGCAAATGAAGTTGCCAGAAGAATTGCTGATAAATACGGCGGAGTTGCAGGGGGCCATGTGGGAGATTTAATTAGCGCACCATTTACAGCTCACTTTGTTGGAGGCTGTGTGATTGGAAAAAATGAAAGTGAAGGAGTCATCGATGCCTATCATCGAGTTTGGAATTACCCAAGCCTTCATATTGTTGATGGTTCAGCCCTTACTGCAAATCTTGGAGTTAATCCATCACTAACTATTACTGCCCAGGCAGAGCGCGCTTTCTCACTCTGGCCAAATAAAGGGGATTTAGATCCACGTCCAGCACAGAAGAGTCAATATCAAAGAATTGAGGCAGTAGCTCCTAAGAAACCATTTGTTCCAGAGCATGCATATGGCGCCTTGAAGGTAATGAAGAGTTCTTAAAGCGCTAAAGCCCTGCGATTGGGGTTTAAAGTAATAGGCGGTCCTGGATTTCTATAGAAATCCTTCAATATCTTCCTCACTAATTTAGGTTTTTCCTTCAAAACTGCATGTGATGTGCCCGGAATTATCGCCAATTGAGCGTTAGGTATCGCTTCATAAAGAGATGCTGTGTGTTCAGTTGAAAATGGCTCATCATCGCCAGCTAAAACTAAAGTCGAGCACTGAATCTTCTTTAATTGCCCCTTGGTCATTTTAGGTTCACTAGCCCAAACTTTATGAGCCTTTGCTGTGATCTCAACTAGTAGCTCTCTTGGTTGGCCAGTTCGCTGGGCAAACTTATCTTTTTCAAACTCATCAACTTGGCCATTAAATGTTTGAAGCTTTAGGCCGCAGTCATAATGATAGTTAGCGCCGATTGCTACCAAGCTCTTTACTAAATCTGGCCTTGCAATAGCCACCATCAAGCCGATGATTCCACCATCGCTATGACCGATGATATGGGTAGGTTTCTTTATGACATCTTCGATATAGGCAATTGCTTCATCTCTTTGGAAGTTGAAGTGGTAGAAACCTTTACGGATTTTGGTTCGACCATGCGCGCTTCGATCATAACCATAGCTATGGTGAGTTCTCTTAACAGATGGAAGTATTTTGGGAGCAAAACTCTGAGTTGAACTTAAACCACCATGAAGTAGTAGTAATGGTTCTGCCTTTCGTTTACTCCACTCTTGATGCCAGATCTGATGGCCCCTGAGATCGATAAAACTCATGAAATATCCATGATGTGGCGATTGCCGCGATCAAAAGTTAAATAATTCCAAGTCCAATCCGCCATAGTTCCAATTTTGTTTCGACCGCCAAGGAGATAGAAGAGGTGGAGCCAGAGCCAGGCATACCAAGCAAGAGTTCCAGTGAGACGAAGACCTTTGACTTCAACTACTGCTTTATGGCGGCCAATGGTTGCCATAGAGCCCTTATCTAGATAGGAAAATTCTTTCAAGGGCTGATTCTCGATTAATCTTGCGATCTGCTTTGCCACAAATCTAGCTTGCTGCATAGCAACAGGTGCAACCATAGGCAGATATTTACCATCTTTTCCTTTTGCCCCAGCAATATCTCCAATTGCGAAAACATATGGATAATTGCTAACTTGCAAGCTTTTCTCAACAGCAATTCTTATCCCATCTTGGGGCAGTGCTAGCACTTTCATGGCCGGCTCACCCTTGACTCCTGCTGCCCAGATAGTTACTTCAGCAGGGATACTTCTCCCATCGCTGAAGAGAATCTGCCTTGGTTTTACTTCAGCAACTGCAGCATTGGTTAAAACTGTGACTCCCAACTTATCTAAATCCTTCTTGGTGCGAATCGATAACTTCGCAGAAAGAGATGGAAGTAGTCTTGGACCAGCCTCAATTAAGTAGACGCTAATATTTTTGGCAGCGCTTGGGTTATCAGAATTCAGTGGACCGCGTTTTAGCTCTGCAATTGCTCCAGCCATTTCAACTCCAGTAGGCCCGCCTCCAACTACCGCAATTGAGAACTTTGTATCATCTTCAAAGCGACAGAGATCTTCAAATCTGCGCATAATCTCAGAGCGAATATTTAAAGCCTCGCTAACGCTCTTCATTCCAAGGCTATGTTCTGAAACTCCTTTGATACCAAAATCATTTGTGGCAGAGCCAAGAGCCACAATTAGATAATCAAAATCTAGAACCTCACTCGAATCTAATTTAACGCACTTATTTTTATGATCAACTGAAATTGGAGAACCCATACGAAACTTCACTTTAGTTTTTCGAAGCGCGCCTCGGATGGGATAGGCCACATGATCTGCAGCAAGCCCTGCGGTCGAGACCTGATAGAGCAGGGGTAAAAAGGTCTGAAAATTATGGCGATCAACAAGTGTGACATCGGCAATTGAATCTAGAGCTCGGGCGGCGGTAAGCCCACCGAAACCTGCCCCCAGAATTACTATCTTTGGCCGCATAAGGCTGATAAGTCTACTGTTCTACCTATGGCCCAGGCTCGGCGAATCCTAGTAACTGGCGCTTCTGGCTATGTGGGTGGGCGTTTAGTTCGCGCACTCCTTAGCGAAAAAATGAAGGTGCGAATTTTTGTCCGCGATAAGCAAAAAGTAGCTGGCCAGCCTTGGGTTAGTTCGGTGGAAGTTAGCGAAGGTAACGCTAATAATTATGAAGAGACTTTAGTTGCGCTTAAAGGTGTCCATACTGCTTTTTATCTTCTTCACTCGATTGGAGTCGGCTCTCACTTTGATGAAATAGAAGCTGCGATGGCAGATAGTTTCTCGAGAGCATGCCAAGCAGCAGGAGTTTCGCAAATCGTTTATCTGGGCGGAATTGCTAATGATAAGAACGCTAGCAAGCATCTTGCATCAAGGGCTAGAACTGGCGAGTTATTAGCTAGCGGAAAAGTTCCAGTCATGGAGCTTCGCGCTGGGATCATTATTGGATCAGGTTCTGCTTCATTTGAAATGCTGCGCCATCTAACTCATCGACTTCCAGTGATGACTACTCCAAAGTGGGTAACTAATTTAACCCACCCAATAGCAATACGAGATGTCCTCTGGTATTTAACAAATGTAGCGAAGTTAAAAAAGCCAGTCTCTGGAGTATTTGATATTGGCGGCCCTGAAATTCTCTCTTATGCCGACATGATGCAAAAATTTGCTAAAGCATCAGGACTTCGCAGGCGCTGGATAATCAGAGTTCCAGTCTTAACGCCAAAACTTTCAAGCCTGTGGATTGGACTTGTTACTCCAGTTCCCACAGGTCTTGCTCGCCCGCTAGTTGGATCGCTAATAAATGAAACTGTTGCCGATCCGCAGAAAAGTATTGATGCAATTGTTGCTAAGCCGAAAGAAGGCTTAATTGATGTATCAACTGCGATTAATTTAGCTCTTTCAAAAACTAGCGCCAATCTTGTTGAAACTCGCTGGTCTGATGCCACTGCCCCAACTGCGCCCTGGCAGAAAGCCCAAGGAGATCCTGATTGGGCAGGTGAGATGATCTTGCGCGATAAGCGTGAGGTCTTAACTGATGCGCCAATAGATTGCGTTTGGAAATCGATTGAACAAATCGGCGGCAAGACCGGTTGGTATGGCGCTGATTTCCTCTGGTGGGCAAGAGGTGTACTTGATCGAATGGTGGGCGGAGTGGGCCTTAGGCGAGGTCGTCGAGATCCAAAACACTTAAGAGTTGGAGATGGTCTCGATTTCTGGAGAGTTGAAATTGTCGAGAAAGAAAAAGAATTACGGCTCTATGCTGAAATGGTATTGCCCGGAAAAGCTTGGCTTGACTTTAGAGTCAGCCAAGAAGGAGATAAGGTAAGAATTATTCAAGAAGCAACTTTTACTCCTCGCGGGTTAGGTGGCCAGCTCTACTGGTATCTAGTATTGCCATTTCATAGCTTTGTATTTCCCACCATGCTTAGAAATATTGTGAGAAGTTCGAAGCGAAAGGCGTTATTCGGGGATGCATGAGTTCGATGAAGAAATTGATGCCCTAGCTGCAAAGATTTTAGAGTACTCATTGATAAGACTGAAGAAAGATCCTCCCCTTGATGGGCCATGGAGTTATGAAGAGCTCTATAGCGAAGTAGGAGAAACCATCACTGCAAAAGGTCTTGGCGGTGAAAAGGCTCTGGATATCTTTAAACATGTCCTTGCGCAAGCTTGCATCTCAACAGATCATCCAAGGTATTTAGCATTTATCCCATCTGCTCCAACAGAGTCTGCAACGCTCTTTGACTTAGTAGTTGGCGCATCAGCTCTTTATGGTGGCTCATGGCTTGAGGGAGCAGGGGCAGTATTTGCTGAGAACCAAGCCCTTAGATGGCTTAGTGATTTGGCGCAATTTCCAAGTTCTTCTGGGGGAGTATTTGTTCAAGGCGGAACAGTCGGAAACCTCTCAGCACTTGTTGCCGCTCGCCATAGGGCTAGAGGTAAATTTCCTGGCGTAAAACGCTGGGTTATTGCTGCCTCCAGCCAGGCTCACTCATCAATTAAATCTGCAGCAGATGTTATGGATGTTGAAGTCTTAACAATTCC
>DDYK01000072.1:5374-8983 GCA_002347935.1 Actinobacteria bacterium UBA2236 | reverse complement strand
TTACCTGTCTGACGGTCACCAATGATCAACTGACGCTGACCGCGGCCGATTGCAGTCATTGCATCAATTGCTTTAATTCCGGTTGCAAGCGGCTCTTTAACTGGCTGCCTTTGAACAACTGATGGGGCTTGTAGTTCAAGTGCGCGAGTAGTTTCTGCCTTGATTTCGCCTTTGCCATCAATTGGGCGACCGAGGGCGTCAACAACTCTTCCTAAAAATCCATCGCCAACTGGAACCGAGAGAATCTCTCCAGTGCGGCGAACTGTGGTTCCCTCTTCAATTCCAGTGAACTCACCCAAGATAACAACACCGATTTCGCGCACATCAAGGTTTAGCGCAAGTCCTAAGGTGCCATTTTCAAACTTTAAAAGCTCATTTGTCATTGTCGATGGAAGTCCTTCCACGCGAGCAATGCCATCTCCAGCTTCAACGACGGTGCCTATCTCATCGCGTGATGCGCTACCTGGATCGTATGACTTAACAAAGTTTGCTAAGGCATCACGAATCTCTTCAGGTCGAATCGTTAATTCCGCCATGATTTTTTCTCTCCCTATACTGCGAGCGCTCTGCCCGCGTCGGCCAAACGATTGACGATTGTGGCGTCAATCAATTCATCTGCAAATCGGATGGATAGACCACCCAAAACTTTTGGATCAAGTTCAACATTTAATCTCACTGGCTGTCCGATCTTGCCAGAGAGGCTGCTTGCTAATTTATCTTTCTGCGCCTGGCTTAACTCAACTGCACTTTTAACATGAGCAATTACTCTCATTTTTCTCGCAGCTGTCGCGCTGGCATAAAAGGCGATAGTTTTTTCAATGCTTCTTCCCCGCATTCCACTTACCAATGAGGCTAGTAGCCTTGAAGTCGAAGGGCATACCTTTGATGCCAACAATTTGGCAACAAGTACTCGCTTGCCCTCACTGGAATACTTTGGCGAGTTGAGAATCTGACGAAGCTCTAGTTCGCTTGCCACGATTCTTGAGAAGTGAAAAATCTCCTCCTCGAGACGATCTAGCTCGTTATTTTGATTAGCAACAGATGCCTCAGCTTCAACTGCTAATTGCTCAATTACATCACCGAGATTCGATGGGCTCGACCAACGAAGGGCGGTGAGTTCAATTAGAAGCTTGATAGCTAGATCAGATTGGCCTTTGGCAAAGAGCGCTTTAACTAGCTCTGCCTTTGAATNNAGCATCCCTTGAGTTATCAGTTAGGGCTCGGCGTAGTGGCGTTGAGGAATCAAGAGTTGTGACAACTGCAAATAACTGAGCAGAGAGCGCTGAAGCATCTGCTGCCGATAAGCCCTTTAATAGCTCATCAAGTAATTTGCGGGCAGCAATTAGGGCTTGACGTGATGCGCCGCCCAATGCTGCCAAGTCTCTACTCATTTTTACTTACTCTTTTCCAGATCTTCTAGGAAGCGATCGACAATTCTTGACTGACGAACCTGGTCATCGAGAGCTTCTCCAACAATCTTTGATGCCAACTCTGTTGCAAGGCTTCCAACTTCATTTCGTAGTGAGATAAGCGCCGCTTGACGCTCTGCCTCAATGGCAGCTTGCGCGCTTGCAGCGATACGAGTTGCCTCTTCTTGAGCTTTGACTCGCATCTCTTCAATGATTGCAGCGCCTTGCACTCTAGCTTCCTCCCTAATACTCGCAGCTTCGCCGCGAGCATCTTGGAGTTGAGCTTTATATTGCTTAAGAGCTGCCTCGGCTTCAATTTGAGCTTTCTCTGCCCGCTGCATTCCACCTTGAATCGCATCTGTTCTCTCTGCAAATGCTTTCTCAAAACGTGGAACTACTGCGCGGCGCAGCACCATATAGAGAAGTGAGAAGGCGATGAAGCCAACAATTATCTCCGCGGTATGGGGAATTAAAGGATTTAACTCCTCTGCCGCCAATTCAATAGAGCGCATGCTTATTTACTAATCTCTAGAGAACGAATGCTAGAACTAGACCGAATAGCGCTAGGGCTTCAGCGAGTGCAAAGCCTAGGAATGCGATCGGCTGGAGAACGCTTCGAGCCTCTGGCTGACGTGCTACTCCATTGATATATGCGGCAAAAATAAGCCCGGTTGCAATACCCGGTCCAATCGCTGCCAGGCCGAAACCGACCAGGTTGAGTGTGCCTTCCATCTTTCTTACCTTTCCTTCTTCTTTATCCTTCGCGATAACCGAGCGTTATCGTGAGTAAATCTAGTTATTTAATGCTCATCTGCTAACGCTCCGGCGATATATAGAGCTGTTAGTAGGGTAAAGATATAAGCCTGCAGGCATTGGACCATAAATTCAAAGAATGTCAGGGCAATCCCTATGGCAAATGCAAATGGGCTTATCAATTTAAGCCCTATTACTCCTTGCAGCAAGTGCTCTCCGCCTAAGATAAAAACCAATAGCAGTAAGTGTCCAGCAAACATATTGGCAAAGAGACGAAGACTTAAAGTCATGGGGCGAACCAAGAAGTAGGTAGCAAGCTCAAGAGGTGTTATCAAGATATATGCAGCTTTAGGAATTCCTGGCAGGAACATAATCTCTTTCATATATTTAAAGAAGCCTTGTTTGCGTATTCCCACATAATGAAAGATAAAAAAGGTAAATGCCGCTAGAGCATATGGAAATGAGATTCTCGACATCGTTGGAAATTGAAGCAGCGGAATGATTCCAAATATGTTATTGACTAAAATGAAGGTGAAGAGAGTAAATAGATATGGAACGAAGCGCATAAACTCATGACCAATTACCTCGCGCCCTAAATCATTTCTAACAAATGAATAGACCGACTCTCCAGCAAACTGTAGTTTTGATGGAACTAGAGCTGCCTTTCTGGATGAAAGAATAAAGAAGATTGAAATCAAAATTACCGAGAGAAAAACTAAAAGAATTGGCTTAGTGGCAAACTCATTGCCTTCAATAAATGGAGGGAGGTTGAAGTCTCCGGCATCGGGGGGATTAAATCCCTCATCCTTGCCAACCTCGGCTGCATAACTAAGCAAGAAAGAACTCCTTGAAGCGTTATTGGACCTTAATTCATAGGGAAGACGGGGTAACCCTATGGGCAAGTGGCCAGGTTGAGAAATTCAATTTAGCCAAAATAGGGGTCAAAAGGGTTACTTGCCTTACTCAAATTAGCGGGGCTCTCTTACTTTCGCCCAAAGCGGAGCCAGACTATGTAAAGAGCTGAACCCATTCCCAAGAGAAGGCCGGCCAGAAGGAAGAAGCCGGTGTTAAGCCATTGATCAAGCCCCCAGCCAATTCCTCCCCAGATTAGAAGCCCTGAGAGCATGTATCCAAAGATGGTCCAGAAGGCATTGTCTTCGCTCGGTCTTTTTGGCTTATTGCCACTCATATTCACTCCTTACCTTGCCTCTTAGGTTGAGGTAACTCTAGTCGCAGTTTAAAGAAAGCCCGAACCTCCCCAGATAGCCACGCGGCAGAAATGATCAAGGCGCTTACGCCGAAGGCAGTCCTATCTAGTGAGTCAGGCTCACTTAAGCGGGTGACTGCAATAAGAAAGAGGGCAATTAGCAAGAGCTTGGTGAAATAAGACATTAGGGCAAGGGCCATAACTGAAATTGGATCTGAATTCCTGCTTAATATTCCAACG
>DDYK01000072.1:3160-5311 GCA_002347935.1 Actinobacteria bacterium UBA2236 | reverse complement strand
CATTTGCAATTACAGTTGCAATAAGTGAAGCACCTAAAGCCCCTCGCCACATCTGTTTATTGGATGATGCAATATCCATCTATGCCTTGACTCTCTTCTCTCTCTTTGTAATTAAAAGGGCGCAAAGTAGGAGAAGGACGCCTACTAATATCGCCGCAAGAAGTGGGATAAATGCTGAGAGCATTGCAGGAAGTGCAAGCATTGCGGTAACTAGATAGAGAATTACCGCGCTTCTTTGTTGCGAGTTTCCCCAAGCCATTAATTTATGATGGAGGTGCTCTTGATCTGGAGCAAAGGGTGAGCGCCCTGATTTAACTCTGCGGATCACTGCTAGCCCTAGATCAAGTAAAGGAATTGCAAGAACGGCAAATGGCAAGAGAAGTGGAAGAGCGGCAGGTCCAATGTTCTCTGCAAATACTGCATTGGCATCAATTTGGCCCATTAAAGTAATAGCTGATGCTGCAAGCAATAAACCTAAGAACATCGACCCAGAATCTCCCATAAATATCTTTGCTGGATGGGTGTTATGTGGCAGAAAACCTAGACAGCAGCCAATGACAATTGCTGTTACTAGCGATGGAGCGCCCGCGCGACTGAAGCCATTTTCAACAGCTAATAGATATGAGAAGCCAAAGAATGCTGCCGCAGAGATACCAACAATTCCAGTAGCAAGACCATCTAGCCCATCTATGAAGTTAACCGCGTTAATAATTACAACGACAACTACAACTGTTAATAGCTGGCCAATATTTGTTGGAAGAACAATGATTCCATCTATTGGAAGCCAGAGAATTTGAATTCCAAAGAGAAGCAGAATTGCCGCCGCCAGACCTTGACCTGCTAACTTTGTAATTGCATCTAATTCATAGCGATCATCAAGGGCTCCGATTAAAAGTACAAAAGATGCAGCAAGAAATATTCCGAGTAACTCTTGTGAGTAAGCCTTGCCAACCAATCTAAGGCTACTCACCATTACTAAAGTTGCTCCCATAGCTAGCCACATTGCTACCCCGCCCCAACGCGCAGTAGCTTGACTATGAATATCGCGCTCTCTAACAGAGGCAACTGCTTTTGAGCGAAGCGCAAGAGAGCGAACCAGCGGAGTGAACATATAGGTTAGTACCGAAGCGATTAAAAGAGTTAAAAAGTATTCGCGCATTAGGCTGGGTAGACAGGAAACTTTGCAGTTAGCGCATTTACTTCCTTGCGAATTTGCGCAGTCTTTGCCTCATCTTCTCCATCTTTAATCGCTCTAGCTATCAAAGAAGCAATCAATGGCATCTGCTCACTACCCATGCCTTGGGTTGTTACTGCTGGCGTTCCCACTCTAATTCCACTTGTCACAGCAGGTGATTCTGGATCATAAGGAATGGCATTTTTATTAAGTGAAATTCCAGCTCGGCCACATCTCTCATCGGCTACCTTTCCGTTAACACCAGTTGAGCGAATATCAATAAGCGCCAGGTGGGTCTCTGTGCCCCCAGATACTGCTCTCATTCCCTCGGTTTCTAAAGACTTCGCAAGAGCTTTGGCATTAACAATTACTTGCTTGGCATAGGCCTGATATTGCGCTGTGGCACATTCCTTCAAGGCAATCGCTTTTGCTGCAACTGCGCTCATAATGGGTCCGCCCTGCATTCCTGGAAATATTGCTTTGTCAATGGCTGCGGCATGAGCAGCTTTACTTAAAATCATTCCGCCACGAGGTCCTCTTAAGACTTTATGGGTAGTAAATGAAACTACATCAGCATATTCAACTGGCGAGGGAATAGCTTTTCCGGCTACTAAACCAATGAAGTGAGCAGCATCCACCCACATGATTGCTCCAACTTCATCACAGATACTTCTAACGGTTTTAAAATCAATCAAACTTGGATAGGCGGTGGCACCTGAGCAGATCATCTTTGGTTTAACTCGTAGCGCAATTTCTCGCAGCTCATCATAATCAATTAGTTCAGTATCTTGCCTAACACCATAAGATTCAACGTTAAACCACTTACCAGAAAAATTTACTTTAGAACCATGGGTTAAATGACCGCCATGAGGAAGTGACATAGCAAGGACGGTATCTCCAGGCTTTGTGAAAGCCTGATAAACCGCAACATTTGCACTCGCCCCTGAATGTGGTTGCAAATTTGCATGTTCTGCTCC
>DDYK01000072.1:2006-3093 GCA_002347935.1 Actinobacteria bacterium UBA2236 | reverse complement strand
TATTTATTTGAAAGAGTTGAACCAAGGGCGGCAAGAACAGCTGGAGATGTGAAATTCTCACTAGCTATTAGTTGAAGATTCTGGCGTTGTCTATCAAGTTCAGAAATTAATATCGCAGAAATTTCTGGATCTTGTTTCTCAAGGGCCTGGAAATCTGGGCCGAAGAAAGTCTCTGACATGGCCTAAATCCTAGGCGGGAACTGAAATATTGGCAGTTACAGAGCGCAAGTCGGCAAGTGATATTGCTCCCGCACGCACTAGCCTCGCTCCTTCTTGCTCAATAGCAATAACGGTAGAGCTTGGCCCCTCTGGAAGTTCACCTAAATCAAAGAGCGCTGCATAGTCACTATCTAGCGCAGGAAAGAAAGTCGATTTTCGTGGCGCAGGTCTTCCAGATAAGCAGGCGGCTCCAACAGCTAATGGACCTGTGGCAAGTGCAACGCTTCTAACAAATTCTGCGCTTGGCACTCGAACTGATATTTCACTTAGCGCTCTTGCATCTCCTAGATCCCAAACTAAACCTTGAGCGGGAGTGAGATTAATAGTTAAAAGACCGGGCCAGAATTTTTCTGCAAGCGCAGTAATTGTTTCACCGAATTGGAGAGAAATTCCTTTTACAGTTTTTACATCTCCAACTATTACCTGCGCCGCAGTTGAAGGTGGAGATTGACGTAGTTTATGTATTTTCTTTACTGCGCCATGATTGAAGGCATCTGCAAGATAAACATATCCATGTTCAAGGGGGGCGATGATTAGCTTGCCATCTCGAAGAGAGGCCACTGCTCGCTCGATTAACTCATTACTATCAATTAGGCCATCGGTTAGCGAGAATCTCTCTGCCATTACTCTGCCTCTCGCCTAGCGCTAATCCATCTTGGGCGATTATTTAAATCGCGGTTCTGGTTTATCTCAGAGTAGCCCCTTGATAACTCAGCCTCAAGTAGCAGAGGCTGACTCTCATGGTGTTCCATAATTAATAGACCACCAGGCTTTAACAAGCTAGATGCAGCCTTGATAAATCTTCTCGGGATTTCAAGGCCATCAGCTCCACCGCCAAAGAGAGCTTCTCTGGGTTCATTTTGAATCA
>DDYK01000072.1:0-1899 GCA_002347935.1 Actinobacteria bacterium UBA2236 | reverse complement strand
TTAACGCCTTCTAGAACCTCTAAAACATCGCCAGAGATAACGCGCACCGAGACATCGCACGCTGCAATGTTGCGCTTAAGCCATTCGATAGCCGCATCTGATTTCTCCACAGCGACAACTGTGACTGGCCAATTCTTCTGCTCTGCCTCATGGGCAACGGAGATGGCAAGGGCGCCACTACCTGAACCTAAATCAACAACGCTTACTGGCGTTTTACTTGATTGGCCCTGCATTGAGTGAATTTTTTCAATCTCAATAAGTGCTGCTTCAACTAAAGCCTCGCTCTCCGGCCTTGGGATTAAGACGCCCTGTCCTACCTGGAAGGTTAGATACCTAAATGGAGCATGCCCAATTAAGTATTGGGTTGGCTTTCCTGAAATTCGCTTTGCGATTAGCTCATCAAGGAGTTCGACTTGCTCAAGCTCTAAATCAAAATCTCTTGCATGAAGTTCCATGCGTTCAACGCCTAGGACAAATGCCAAAATTAACTCAGCATCCACCTCGGAAATTCCAGCAGATGCAAATTGCACTTTCTTATCCTTTAGAACCTGCTTGATACTCATTATTTTATGCTTCAGCAGCTGAGAGCTTCTCTGCCTTATCAGCCTCTAGCAGCGCTCCAATTACTTCATCAAGCTCACCATTTAATACTGCATCAAGATTATTTGCCTTGAAATTGACTCTATGATCACTGATGCGATTTTCTGGAAAGTTATAGGTGCGAATTCGCTCAGATCTATCAACAGTTCGAACTTGGCTCTTTCTAGTTGCAGATGCTGCGGCATCTGCTGCCTCTTGGGCTGCGGCCAACATTCGAGCCCTAAGGATACGAAGTGCTGATTCTTTATTCTGTAATTGGCTCTTCTCGTTCTGGCAAGAAACTACGATGCCAGTTGGAATGTGAGTGATACGTACTGCTGAATCAGTGGTGTTAACGCTCTGCCCACCAGGACCAGATGAGCGATAAACATCGATGCGTAGCTCATTCATATTAATCTGAACATCAATTTCCTCAGCCTCTGGGAGAACTAGAACTCCTGCAGCTGAGGTGTGAATACGCCCTTGGGACTCAGTCTCTGGAACTCTTTGAACTCTATGAACGCCGCCTTCAAATTTAAGCTTTGAAAATGGGGCTGAGCCTGCAGCTGCTCCGCCGCGAGCTTTAACGGCAACAGATATGTCTTTATAGCCACCAAGATCACTTTCAGTGACATCAATTATTTCTGTCTTCCAACCTTGCTTCTCAGCATAACGAAGATACATTCTCAATAGATCTCCAGCAAAGAGAGCTGATTCATCTCCGCCAGCTCCAGCTTTAATTTCTAAAATGACATCTCGATCATCATTCGGGTCTCTTGGTAATAGCAGCTCTTCCATAGCGCTTGCATACTCTTCATAGGCTTTTTCAAGAGCAGGAATCTCTGCAGCAAATTCTGGTTCGACCTCTGCTAATTCACGAGCAGCAGTTAGGTCCTCTTCGGACTTTTTAAAGGCGCGATAGCCAGCAATTACAGGTCCTAGTTGGGCATATCTTTTTCCTAGTTGGCGAGCTTTTCCTTGATCAGCATGAATCGATGGATCTGCCATATCTTTTTCCAATTGCTCATACTCTTTAAGAATTTCGGGCATGGTGGAGAAACGGTTGGCATTCTTTTCAGCCATTTGCTCCCTCCCTTTTTTAGCCTAAGTAAATCTAGTTTGATAAATAAGAAAAGACCGCACCCCATTTAAATACGGGGCAACGGCCTTTACCTTAAAAAGCTACTTCTTGGTCTGTTGTTTCTTTGCTCTCTCTTCGAACTTAGCCACACGTCCACCGGTATCAAGGATGCGCTGCTTGCCAGTGTAGAAAGGATGGCTTGCTGAAGAAATTTCCACAGTAACTAGCGGATACTCCTT
>DDYK01000050.1 GCA_002347935.1 Actinobacteria bacterium UBA2236 | reverse complement strand
CGAGGCAATACGTCGAACCGCTTCATCTAATGCCGCAGCTGCTGCTGGGTCATCAATACGGCGGGACTGTAATCGAAGGAGGGCAGAGACGGTCTGTAGATTGTTTTTTACACGGTGGTGAATTTCCCGAATGGTTGCATCTTTTGTTACTAGTTCACGATCTCGTCGACGAAGTTCTGTCACATTTTGCAAAAGAACAATTGAACCAATTCGATCTAATCCTTGAATCATCGGTAAGACTAAAAGATCGATTGTTGCGCCTTGATTATCAATTTCTACCCGACGCAACGTCTTCCCATTTAAACGAGTACGAACACCTTCCTCATGTGCATTTGGAGAAGCAGTGACAACTTGCTCTGCAATTTCTCCAAGATTGCGGCCTTCCAATTCACCGTTCCACCCCATGCGAGAAAACGCGGACTTTGCATTAGGACTAGCAAATGAAATAGCTCCATTAACATCTAGTCGGATCAAACCATCTCCCACGCGAGGAACCGGTTCAAATAAAGAGCCAGCAGATTGATACGGGAAGTTTCCTTCAGCCACCATTTGATACAAATGGTTAGCAATTTCTCGGTAATTTAATTCTAATTTTCCAGGAGAGCGCATGTGTTCAGCATTGCGGTGGCGAGAAATCACGGCAATCACCTGACCTTGAAAGAACACAGGAATAGTCTCTTCCTTCACCAAAATCTCTCCCACGTGTTCAGGTTCGGTATTTCGGATGATGTCACCAGTTGAAAGTGCTTCATCAATGTTTGGACGCTCACCCCACAACACTTCATCCCCAATAACATCGTTGCTAAACACAGTTGAAGATGTTGTCGGACGAATATGAGCAACTGCGATGTGACCAGTTGGCCATAACTTGATGTCTTTACGGATTGGAACCCACAAAATCAAATCTGCAAAAGAAAGATCAGATAAAAGCTGCCAGTCCGCCACTAGTTCTCTTAAGCGATGGGACTGATGAATAGTTACTGTGGTGCGGCCACCAAGCAAGTTATCTAACTGAAACATTCTTACTTCCACTCCACCAGGTGCAGATCGATTTCCTGGGTAGCAAACCAGATCAATTCGTCATCACCTTGAAAAGCAAGTAATGCACATTGAACTTGATCCCATAGCAATGGAGAAACTAAGGTGATTGATTGGGCGTAGTGCTCGCCGATCTGTTCCTTTTCAACTTCAAGGGCTATGACAATTCCTGGTGCTTTTTCAGAAAGTCGAAGCTCTAAAGCCTCTTCACCTGCAGCAACTGAGAGCAAATACTCAAGCTCTTCTTCATCGCAATCTGGGTTTTCAACTTCAAAGTGAATGGTCGGTGCATAGAGTTCATCGACCTCAAGGCTTTTGCTCAGTACAAAGCCCTCAAGATCCTTATGACTAATTGGTAGATATGCACGCACTAGACAATAGTAATAGATCTTAACTTTTTAATTCACGGGCCAATTCAGCTATCGATTTCCGTAGATTTGAGCGCTCATTTATCTCTACCAAGGTCGCATGCTCATCTTCGGCGGCCATAATTGCACGAGAGTCCTTAGCGATACTCCTGATTCTTATCGGCTTGAGAGCCGTTGTAGTGCTCAAGAACTTTGCATCCTCGCTCTCACCTCGCTTGCCAGGAGATTTCATGTTCATGACAAAACTCAACTTGGCCCGAACAGAGGTGCTCTGTAGCAGCTCTATGACTTGAGCCAATCGATGCGCTCCTAATTGATCGGCCCTGGAAATAATCATTAACTCATCTGCTTGATCACAACACCAGGTTGTCATTGTAGAAGTCCATCTACGATCGGTCAGGCGATTTGATAATCCTGATATTGAACCTAGATCAATGATGATGTAGTCAAACTCCGCTGCAGCCCGATCCATAAACTCATCAATAGTGCCGGCATGTTCTTGATCAATCTCAGTGAGGGAAAAGTCAGGAGCAATAGTTTTCCACGGTGCATCGCTATTAATATTGCGCATTGCTAAATATGCAGCAATCGAAGGGGCTCGATAGTTACCTTCAATTAACAGTGTTGATTTTTCAAGAAGACTCAACTCCATAGCTAAATTTATGGCCAGGGTTGTGCAGCCTGTATAACTGCCGGCTGATCCAACTGCGATGACACAGGCTTTTCGTGCCGTACGTTGTGGCGTGTTAACTCCCCGCACCATTGGCGCACGTACAAAACCTCTAACTAGGCTCACTAGATCTGTTGCCGATTTGGGCACTTCGTGGAGTTCCATGAAATCACTGCTTTGTTGCTGACCTATTGAAAACCCAATTGTCTGACGGATCTTTGCCCCAATTAAATCAATCTTAGCTTTTGAAATACCCGGCAGATCAGAAGCAAACAAAAGAAGTGCTCCCTGGGCGGCTTCTTGATTTGCATGTATGTATCGCTCAAGTGACTCCCAATCAATTGCGCGAAAGACAACACTCCAGCCCTGTGCAAATAGAGTTCCTGCAATGAATCCTTCAGTTTCAGATGATGCAATTGCAGTTATTACTGTGGGCATTTCTAACTCAGACATGTGACCTGATCACTACTAAACGTCCTAGTGTTGTGGCACTTAAGAGCCGAAGAACCTGTGTCTCTTCAACGGCAACAGATAATCCGACATCACTTCCAAAATTCTTGCCTCCATCGTCATAGCTGAGCAGAGTCACTCCCCCGAGAATTAGTACTGGATCCATGACCTCATCACCGTTTTGAGCATCAAAAACCCAATAGATATCAACACCTTCCCCAATACTTAAGCCAGTTGCCACATCAACGGAGCGAACGCTAAGTGGCACCGCACTGGTCGACATCGCATCGATGGCAGAGGTTAGATCATCACTTCCAATAATTTCACCTGGATGCATGATTCGTGTTGCAACCATTCCAATCGGTTCAACTTCAACGCTCAAATAGAACTGCGCACTTTCATCTAAATTCAAATGCGCGATAGAAACATCAGATGCTGAGATCTGATGACCTGGCGAAATCGGAAGACTAATCACCCAATAATCAGCTCCCTTATTGGAAAAAGTTGCAATCAGAAAAGCTGAAACAAATGCGGCAACAATTAGGGTCACTGCCAATGGGAGCCGTGTTGAGCGTGTCTTCTTTTGTAGAGTCATAGGAGTACCCAAACCGTATGCGAGACATCTTCCTACTCTCTATCCACAGTGGTACTTAAGTACTAGAGCGATCCACTCTTTAGTCTGAGGTATGTGCACGAGTACACAGCAATTGTCAGTCCATGACAACAGAACTCGAATACAGCCAGCAACCATCATTCTCAACAATTGATTTAGCACCAATCTCAAGTGATCCAGATGAAGATTGGCAACATCTAGTACTTGAAATGTTTCGACCTGAAACCCCAGTACTCCCTGAACAAAAGCCTCGCCTTTACTTAACTCCTTCAACATTTGGCGAGGAGTACGACGCAGATTTTGCACCAAAACCAACATCAGCTACGGAGCTGCCAGAAATCAGTGGCTTAACACTTCATTTCATTCACAATGTTGTTGAAATTTGGGCTGGACGCCGATCTGCCTCACAAGTCCAGGCAATGTGCCATCACCTTATCTTTGCTGATTTGCAGCGCAAGGCCGGACAACAAAAACTTGTAGGGAGAATAAGAAAGATTAAAGTTACTGAACCGCTAGATGGCATCAGCGAGTCAACGGTGACAGTTCGTTACGGGGATAGATTGCGCGTTGTTGCAATCAGGTTCGAAGGACTAGATGGACGTTGGCTATGTACTGCTTTAACTTTGATTTAAGTTAAGCAGCTCCACCATGACAACGCTTGTACTTCTTACCTGAACCACATGGGCATTGAGCGTTTCTAGAAACATCACCAGTTGTGCGAACACCAGACTCATCTGCTGCTGTGTACTGCAAGCCAGCGGCAGGAAGCTGCTTTGCCTCAAGTCCTGGCGCAACTACCTGATTACTTGAGCTTTCAACTGTGACTTCGATGTTAAACAAGAATCCAGCAATCTCTTCTTTGATTGCATCCATCATCGCAGCGAATAAATCAAAGCCTTCTTTTTGATACTCAACAAGTGGATCACGCTGTGCCATTGCACGAAGCCCAATACCTTCTTGTAGATAATCCATCTCGTATAGGTGCTCGCGCCACTTACGATCTAGAACAGATAGCAATACCTTGCGCTCGAGTTCGCGCATAACTTCTTCACCAAGTGCCTCTTCACGCTTTGCGTATGCTGCCTTGCAATCATCAACAACACGAGCTGCTAAATACTCTGCATCTAACCCTGCGCGAGAACCAACCTCTGCATCTAGCTGTTCGATAGTAAATGAGATTGGGTAAATCGTCTTTAGCGCGGTGAAGAGAGTTTCTAGATCCCAATCTTCTGCATATCCATTGGCAGTTGCTGCCTGCACATACGCAGTCAAGGTATCGGAAACAAATCCCGCAACCTGATCCTTAATGTCGGCACCTTCTAGAACCATGCGGCGCTCTCCGTAAACAACGGTGCGCTGGCGGTTCATAACATCGTCATACTTCAAAACGTTCTTACGCATCTCAAAGTTTTGAGCTTCAACCTGTGTTTGTGCAGAACGAATAGCGTTTGAAACCATCTTTGACTCGATAGGCGCATCCTCAGGAAGGCCTGCTGCAGTTAAGAATCGCTCAACCATTCCTGAATTAAAGCGACGCATCAAATCATCTTGAAGTGAGAGATAGAAACGAGATTCACCTGGATCACCTTGGCGACCTGAACGGCCACGTAACTGGTTATCAATACGGCGAGATTCGTGGCGCTCTGTTCCTAGAACATACAAACCACCAAGTGCAATCACTTCTTCATGACCCTTTTCAACTGCCGCCTTCTGACGTGCAATTTCTGCTGGCCATTCTTTTTCATACTCTTCAGCATTATCTACTGGAGAAATTCCACGACGTTGTAATTCAAAGTCCGCCATAAATTCAGGGTTACCGCCAAGCATGATGTCAGTACCACGTCCAGCCATGTTGGTAGCAACTGTTACTGCGCCTTTCACACCAGCACGTGCGATGATCGCTGCTTCGCGCTCGTGGTGCTTAGCATTAAGAACTTCGTGAGGAACACCAGATTTACGCAAGAACGCTGAAAGCTCTTCAGATTTTTCAACGCTGACGGTACCAACCAAAACTGGCTGACCCTTGCGATGGCGTTCAACGATATCTGCAGTTACTGCAGCAAACTTTCCGACCTCAGTTTTGTATACCAAGTCAGGAGAATCAATACGCTGCATTTCGCGGTTAGTAGGAATTGGAACCACACCGAGCTTGTAAATCTGATGGAATTCAGATGCCTCGGTTGACGCAGTACCTGTCATACCTGAAATCTTTGAATACAAACGGAAGTAGTTCTGCAATGTAATTGTTGCAAGAGTCTGGTTTTCATCCTTAATTTCAATGCGTTCTTTAGCCTCAAGTGCCTGGTGCAGACCTTCGCTGTAGCGGCGACCAGCCAACATGCGGCCAGTATGCTCATCGACAATTAATAGTTCGCCATTCATTACAACGTAATCTTTATCGCGCTTAAACAGCTCTTTAGCGCGAATAGCGTTGTTTAGGTAGCCGATCATCGGAGTATTTGCTGATTCGTAAAGATTGCCAATTTGCAGCATCTCTTCAACCTTTGTAACGCCTTCTTCAATAATTCCACAAGTCTTTTTCTTTTCATCTACTTCGTAGTGAACATCGCGCTGCAATTTATTCACAAGATTTGCAAACTCCACGTACCACTTAGTTGCTTTGTCAGCAGGCCCGCTAATAATCAGAGGTGTTCGTGCCTCATCAATCAAAATTGAGTCAACTTCATCGACTACTGCAAAGAAGTGTTCACGCTGCACACACTCTTCAAGTGACCACGCCATATTGTCGCGAAGGTAATCAAATCCAAATTCATTGTTTGTTCCGTATGTGATGTCGGCAAGGTATGCCTGACGACGCTCTGCTGGGGTCATGTTTGCAAGAATTACATCGACCTTTAAACCAAGAAAACGGTGAACACGACCCATCCACTCGCTATCGCGCTCTGCTAGATAATCATTAGTAGTAACGATGTGAACTCCCAAACCAGTCAGAGCGTTGAGATATGAAGGAAGGGTTGCTACTAGAGTCTTTCCTTCACCAGTTCGCATTTCTGCAATGTTTCCGCGGTGAAGAGCTGCGCCTCCCATAATCTGTACGTCATAGTGGCGCTGCCCAAGTGTTCGCTTCGATGCCTCTCTGACTAGAGCAAAGGCTTCTGGAAGAATATCGTCTAAATCCTCACCTGAGGCAAGTCGTGATTTGAAAGTATCGGTCATCGCCCGTAGCTGATCGTCGCTCATTGCGACAAAAGTTGCCTCATGTGAGTTAACAAGATCCGCAATCTTTTCTAATTGCTTGAGCGCTCGCCCTTCTCCGGCGCGCAGAATCTTGTCAATAATTGCAACCACGGATCAACCCTCCACTAGATCTACTAGGGCTCTATCGTATTAGTAGGCGGTGGGCTGATGCACATACCGTTGCAGCGCCCAAAACTGTCAGATTTCTCTCCCTTAAAGCCCTAAAAGCGCTATCTAACGTAGCCCCCGTGGTCAATACATCATCTATAAGCAAGATTGGTCTTGCCTCAATTAAATCATCGCTTCTAAGCATAAAGGCTTCTGCCAAATTGCTCTGGCGCTGTGTATAGGAAAGTTCGCTCTGATCTCTTACGATCTTTCGATGGATTAGTAACTCCTTCCAGCGCCACCGCACTCCGTTCTTCTCCACCTGCAACTCTACTAACTTATCAAGGATTGGATGAAGAAAAGATCCGCCTCTCTTCCTTATTGCAGATCTACTTGAGGGGATAGGAACAAGAAGGCAACGAGAAATACTTAAAGCTCTATTATCAGATTCAAATTTTTCTAAAGCAGAACTTAGCGCTGATGCCATCCAATATTGTGCTACTCGATTTCTATTCTCTTTGGCTTGAATCACTACTCTAGAGATTGCAGCGTTATATGCAAGAGTTGAATTAACTGCTAAGCCTTTGACATATCGCCTCTGCACCGGAGCCAGCCAAAGCTGCTGACAAGCTAAACAGAGAGGTGCAAACTCACTTTGACAGTAAATGCATATCTTTGGAAAAACAAGTGAGGTTAGAGCTGAGAATATTCCTTCTTTTCTATCATCAACAAACTTCACTAAGCCATTATTTTCAAAGTTTGTAAAAGATTAAGATTTAAGACTTCCAGATGTGGGTAACTCGCCTATAGGAACTTCGGTAATTAGTTGATCTTGAGTTAAAGGAAGGGTTAAAACAAATTGCGCGCCAGCCCCAAGCTCAGACCAGAGCTTGATATCCCCGCCGTGAAGATTTGCATCCTCTCTTGCAATAGATAGACCAAGGCCAGTCCCACCTCTAATTCGAGATCTCGAAGGATCTGCTCGCCAGAAACGATCAAAGACTCGCTCAAGATGATTGGTAGCGATGCCAACTCCATAATCTTTAACAGAAATTGAAACTGCGCTCTGACCAGCTTTAATGGTTAAGTCCACAGGTTTGCCTTCCGCATGATCAATGGCATTTCCCAATAAATTTCGCATAATCCGCTCAATGCGGCGCGAATCACCATCAATAAAGAGCTCCTCATTGGGAGCATCGATTCGAATTTGCACTTCCCTTTGCTTAGCATCCATCGCTAGATCTTCTACGCAGCGATTAACCAGCTTAACCAAATCAATTCTTGACAGAGAGAGTGTGGCCACTTGAGCATCAAAGCGACTGACTTCCAATAGGTCGGTTAATAACTCTTCGAAGCGATCAATTTGCGAGAGGAGCAGTTCAGCACTTCTTGCAATTGTTGGATCAAATCGCTCTCTAGCCGCATAGATTAAATCAGATGCCATTCGGATAGTTGTTAGTGGTGTTCGAAGCTCATGAGAAACATCAGAGACAAATCTTTGCTGAAGCTTAGAAAGGTTCTCGAGACGAGTAATCTGCTTGGCAAGAGTATCTGCCATCTCATTGAAGGCCGTGCCAAGTCTGGCAACTTCATCACTTCCCTTAACTTTCATTCTCTTTAAAAGGTCGCCAGATGACAATTGCTCAGCTACTTCAGCGGCATACCGAACTGGCTTGATAACTTGTCTGAGAACTACTGAGGCAATAATCATAATCAGGGCCATCAAAATAAGTCCTGTGCCCCACATAGATCGACCAATTAGATCAATAGTTTGCTGCTGTGATGCAAAGTCAAAGAGCACATACATTTCATACTTACCAACAGATTTGATATCTATACGATGCCCAACAGCAACTCCTGGAACACTTTCTCCGTTGAAATATTGTAAGTTGGTGCGCTGCCAATGAATTTCATCATCTTGAGTCACAAGTTGTCTTAGTTCGCTTGGAATTGAAGCTGGTTCCAAAAAATTCGAAGTAGATCGGGAGGGAATTCCAGCAATTCTTTTGCCCGTACTACTTAGTAGCGCAATCTCTCGGCCTGAGGATTTCGCACTCACGCTAGTTGATTTCACAATTTCATCGACAATCGTTTTATAGTCGGAATTCCTATTTAGGCTAGCAATCAGGAAACGATAATCAGCATATTGAATGGCAGCTTCACCTTCAGATATTGCCGCCGATATCTTCTCTTCGATAATCCCATCAGAGATGCGGTTATAGAGATTCGAGCCAAGAAAATAGATTACGGCAATAGAGATAATGCTTGAGACTGAGAAAACTTTTCTAAATAAAGAGGTACGAAAGTATTGGCTTATCTTCACTTTGTAAAATCTCTAACTTCTATTACCTAGTGCGCCTGCCTTATAACCAATGCCGCGAACCGTGCCGATTATTGTTGGATTTTCGGGATCATGTTCTATTTTCGCACGCAGCCTCTGAATATGAACATTAACTAAGCGAGTGTCAGTTGAGTGGCGATATCCCCATACTTCACCTAAGAGAGCTTCCCTAGTAAATACTCTGCCTGGTTCTTTAGCTAGGGATACTAATAGATCAAATTCAAGACGCGTTAAGGGAATCTCTTTTCCTGCCCGCGTTACTGTGTGCTCCACAATATCAATAGCTAAATCACCAATAGTTAAGGTGCTAGATATTTCCCCGCCCACTCTGCGCAACCTGGTTCTAATTCGCGCCACCAACTCTGATGGCTTAAATGGCTTCACCATGTAGTCATCGGCGCCCGCTTCAAGTCCTCTAACAATGTCATGAGTATCACTCTTTGCAGTGAGCATCACAATTGGTACACGCATCGAGTGTTTTCGAATCTCTTTGCAAACTTCAATTCCATCAAGACCCGGAAGCATGATGTCGAGTAAGACGAGATCTGGTGGATTGTTTCTAAACACCTCAAGGACTTCATCGCCCCTACTAACTAGGTCGACTTCAATACCCACGCCATTTAGAACAATTCCTAACATTTCGGCAAGGTCTTGATCGTCATCAACGACCATTACCGAAGTCATTAGCTACCGTGCTTCCAAGAGTTTAGATACTCATTCTGAATTGGGGTCAAAGTATCAATCGTTGCACCCATTGATTTCAATTTCAGACGAGCAACTTCCTTATCAATTTCAACTGGAACCATGTGAACCCCTGCGCCAAGTGCCTTTGCGTTCTTTACCAACCATTCAGCAGTCAGTGCCTGATCAGAAAATGACATATCCATAACTACCGCAGGGTGACCCTCAGCAGCTCCTAGATTTACCAGACGGCCTTCAGCAATTAGAAGGATTCTTCGCCCATTTCCTAGAAGGTACTCATCGGTTTGATGGCGAATCTTTGGATTCTTCCGTGAGTTTTGCTCGAGCCAAGCCACATCAATTTCAATGTCGAAGTGCCCAGCATTAGCCAAGATTGCGCCATCTTTCATCAGCTGGAAGTGCTCAGCTGCAATAACAGTACGATTTCCGGTAACGGTAATAAAAATATCTCCAACTTTTGCTGCCTCTGCTATTGGCATAACGCGATATCCCTGCATGAGAGCATCAAGTGCTTTCGTTGGATCAATTTCAGTAATTACAACTTCAGCGCCCATTCCTCTAGCTCGCTCGGCCACTCCTTTGCCGCAATAGCCAAAACCGGCAACAACAAATATTTTCCCAGCAATTAATTGATTTGTGGCGCGAAAAATGGCATCAACAGTTGATTGACCAGTTCCATAACGATTATCAAACATATGCTTGGTATCAGTGTCATTGACAGCAATCATCGGGAAGGTTAATGCGCCATCTTTTGCCATCTGCTGAAGACGAATAACGCCAGTTGTTGTCTCCTCGCATCCTCCAGTTATATTTGGAAGTAGTTCTGTTCTTGTGGTGTGTAGGGTGTTTACCAAGTCGCATCCATCATCAAAGACTTGATGAGGAGCAATATCAAGAGCAGCATTAATATGTGAGTAATAGCCTTCGCGATCCACTGCATTTTTGGCAAACACGCTAACTCCATATTCATAAACCAGAGCAGCTGCTGTGTCATCTTGTGTTGAGAGTGGATTGGAGGCGCATAGCGCAAGCTCTGCTCCTCCAGCCTTTAGTGTTCTCATCAGATTGGCAGTCTCAGTTGTTACATGCATACAGGCAGCAAAGCGAACGCCTTTAAATGGCTGCTCCTTCTCAAATCTCTCTCTGATTTGAGCAAGTACTGGCATATTCCGCTCAGCCCATTCAATCCGCTTCTTTCCTTCCGCGGCAAGTGAAGCATTAGCAATGTCATGTTTAGGCGTGGTCATAGTTGTTGGATTCACTTGAATTTATCTCCTGATGGGTTTAGTGCTTGCCTCTGATTAGAAGCGGTAGTTTACCCGTTTCTTATTAACTGCAAGACCAGATCTCGCATAGAAGCCATCTGCTCTTGGGTATCTGCCTCAACATTTAGCCTTAATAGCGGTTCAGTATTAGAAGACCTTAGGTTAAACCACCAACTCTTTGCGTTAACGGTAAGGCCATCAAGCTCATCAAAAGTTAAGCCTGGCTCATAATCTCTAAAGTAGGACTTGATCTTCTCTATCGCTTTGCCTTGATCAACAACTGTTGTATTGATCTCACCACTTAGGCTATATCGATTAAAGCTCTTCATTAGCTCAGATAACTTCATCTGACTTTCAAGAAGGGCTGCTATTACATGAAGCGCTGCAAGCATTCCAGAATCTGCATACCAGAAGTCCTTAAAATAGAAATGTCCTGAATGCTCTCCCCCAAATACCGCGCTCTGATCTGCCATCATCTGTTTTATATAGGAGTGACCTACTCTGGAGCGAAGCGCTTTGCCGCCTGATTCAGAAATTACCTCTGCAACAGCTTTGGAGGAAATCAAGTTATAGATAATTGCTGCGCCAGGATTTCTAATGAGTTCTCGTTTTGCGATTAGAGCAGTTAGCGCAGATGGTGAGACTAGCTCTCCCTTTTCATCCACAAGGAAGCAACGATCTGCATCACCATCAAATGCCAAACCTATATCTGAGCCTTTCTCCTTAACTAGATTTTGTAGATCAACTAAATTTTTAGGATCTATCGGATTTGCCTCATGATTTGGAAAGCTTCCATCCAATTCAAAATAGATTCCATCAACTACGGCATTGATCTCTCGCATTACTGCAGGAGCGGTATGCCCTCCCATCCCATTTCCCGCATCAATTGCGATGCGAAGCGGCCTTGATTGAAAATCTGGAGCAAAAGATTTCTCGGGAAAGAGCGAGAATAGGAATTTAACGTAATCTGCTAGTAAATCCTGGCTTCGCTCTTTTCCCATTGGGCGATTTGGGATCGGAAAACCTTGAGCGATTGCCGCCTTAATCCAAGCAAGCCCCGATTCTTGGCCAATTGGTTTTGCTCCACTCTTACACAGCTTTATTCCATTGTATTGCGCTGGATTATGGCTAGCAGTAAACATTGCTCCAGGCATATTAAGCGCTCCTGATGCAAAATAAAGTTGATCAGTTGAGCAGAGTCCAATACGAATTACATCAAGTCCCTGTGAAGTTATGCCATCTGAAAATGCGCCTGCTAATTCAGGAGATGAAGGGCGCATATCTTCACCCACAACTATCGTTGCTGGCTCGCGTTCACGCTCAATGAATTTAGCAAAGGCAATTCCAAGCGCAAAAGTGAAGTCAACGCTAATCTCTTCATCAACTAAGCCGCGAATGTCATAGGCCTTAATTACTTTATTGAGAAGCTCTTGATCCACCGTTAAACCTTAGCCTCATTACTTATTATCTGGAATTGCTCGAAGGTGGCCACGACGACCAACTTCAGGAGTTACTGCCTTTGGAGCTATATCTTCGGCAAAACTCTGGCGAATCGCTTCAGCAATAGCAATTAAATCTTCAGGAGATGGTTCAACAATTTCTCTATCAGGATTATGCTCAATAACACTCCAGCCTTGGGGCACCGTTAATTTTGCTGAATGCTCATCGCAGAGATCGTAGGCATGTGGTTCAACATATGTTGAAAGTGGTCCGATAAGCGCTGTGGAGTCGGAGTAAATATAGGTAAGAGTCTTAATTGCATGAGAACTACATCCAGAGCGTGTGCAACGTCTTCCAACAGTGCTAGGGCGAGAGTTTGGACTTGAGTAATTGGAAGATGACATGGCGCGAGATTAGTCTCTAACCTCTCTGTTTTATGGGATTTACTAGCCGCGAGGCTGGATAACTGCAATATCTGCAATTGGCTTTGTAGCACTTTCTAGGTTTGTACTCGGAGCTATGCCAAGGCGGGCAACTCCATCACCGGAGAGCCAGCTCATTGCTGCAACTACCGGGTTTGCGCTAGTGATAGTTATTAGCCTGGTATTGGCTGGAACCCTCCAATTAACTATCTCATCACCTCGAATCAATTCACTATTGCTCTTGCCCTGTCTATCTCTCCAAACTATGGACAGGATTACTCTCTCCCCAACAAAGCTGATCACAGGTTCAAGTCCATAGATATTAAATGCCACAGTATTAAATCCTTGACTTGGAGCGCTCCATGTAAAGTCTGAAACTGAACCGCTCTTGACTTCTGATAGCACTGATGCAACCACCTCTTCGTTAGAGGTTATTTTTAGAGCAAATGCTTTGTTGCCAAAATCAACACTGCTTAAATCTATATCTTTAACTTCTTGGGCATTTAAAGAGATCTCCCCTATTCCAAAGGGAACATAGACACCATCGGGTGAGATGATCTCAACGCTAGCGCTAGCATCAACTTCTCCAATACTCATAAGCCTTAAAGTGTGTTTAATTGAGCTACCAGAGCCCAGCTTGACGGCAAGACCTGCAATTACTAATTCTTTGCTCGCCTCAGATATTGCTGGAACAAAGTCTCCACCAATATTACTCAAGCCGCGCACTCGCTCATCTAAGAGATATGAAGTTATTCGACCACTTCGAGTTTCAACCTTAAGAACTATTAACTCAGAGCCCGGCGATAACGAGTCAATACGAACTACTTTCTCAGATGAAGCTTTGACTGTTACCGCAAGGCTCTGACTAGCACCACTTTCAGAAAATGCAGTTAAGTCAATTAGTGCATCACTTAAACCGCTATTAATCATAATTAGCTTTGATTGACTAGTGACGTTAGCTGTTCCACCAACAAACCAATTGATCGAAGGACTAATAGTGCAGGTAGCAGCGCTACTCCACTTGCCTGATCTAGTAACAATTACATTGGTATTCGCGGGATTTCCAGCAACCAAAATAGCGCCGCGATTGAGTGGATAGCTTCCAGAACCATTTTTCGTTAGCTCCACATTAGGTTGATTAATATTTCTTATCTCAATATTTCTTGAGGCAAGTAAGGCAGTTGCTTTGGCTCCAGATACCCCAGCAGGGCATGCCGTTGCCGGATATGACTGAGTAATAACAGAATTTGACGAGATCTGTGGAAGCAGGTGCGCAATATGAGCCACAATAATAAAAAACAAAAGTGCAAAGCTGGCCCGCGTCTCTTTCATGCTAATTCCTGCTCACTCATCTGGCTTCTTCTGCGACGAGCAGGAAGGGCAAGAATAATCAAGGTTAGAAAGGTCAATAATTGGAGTGAAACCCAGGCTCTCCTTGAAGTGGCATCATGGAAGATTAGGAAATCTCCAGGTTCTGAAACATAAAACCTTGGTACTCCATTTTCAGTTTGGGTCAACGGAAGATAAGTACCATTTAGGAGCATCCTCCAACGCTTGTCATACTTTTCGGTAATTATTATCACGCCAGCAGATGTAAGTCTTCCTGCGGCACCAATTTCACCGCTTGGCAGAACAGAGTAAGTACCATCTTGAGACAGAAATGAAATATGCCCAAGTGCTCCAGGAACTTTCCAAGTTATTCCCTCATCAGTAGAGGCAGCCCTGGTAAATCCTCCTGCGCCGTCAATAGTTCGCACCAGCTCATCATCAATCGGATTTGCTAAGAAGAGATATCGAATTCCAAATTCAGCAAAGACTTTACTGCTACTAACTCCAGATCCAGCGATTAGATCATTTATTGCCTTAGTAACTACTGGAGCAAGTCCTGTAATGACATCAGCTTGTCCTAGTTGCAGGTCTTTATCTCGAGCGATGAAGTATTTCACCTTTGCCGACTCTGCTCTTAAGACCAAAGTTTTATAACGTCCTTCGGTTTGTGCGCTGGCGCTGAGAAAAGCTGGAAGGGCGGATTTTGAATTTGCTTGCACTGGCGCGCTCTTGGCAGAGCCCAGCCACCAAGTAGCCGAAGCGAGAATAGAGAGCGCTGAAATCAAAGCGGTAAAACCAAGAAGAATATGGCGAAAATTAATATGAGATTGGATAAGGCTGGGTAGATAGCTATCAATCATGATTACTGCGGCAAGTAGAGCAGTTAAGGTTGGGATTACTAGAAGAGAACCCACCCAGAGTTGCTCTGGAGTAAAACTGCCATGTCCTGAAACCTGCCTTGAGCCAAGTAGCGCCGCAATTGCTATGAAAAATAGCGCCACCTCGCCCAAGCGCGCTGTCTTACTGACGAAAATAGCAATCACAGCGATAAGAAGTATGGGTGAAATTATCCAAATCGGCGGCGCCCCAACTCCGCCCGGATTTCCGAGAAGTAACGAAAGAACTTCTCCACCAGCCAGGCTTAAACCTGGATCAAGCAGGATTCTTGATGGATGAAGAATGAATTCAATTGACCAAGGAGCATTAACAATCAAGGGAGTAATGGTCACGGCAATTCGACGGGTATTTCTTCCATCAAAGACTGACTTATCCATCGAATTATTCTTCGAATTAAAAGCAACTACATCAAAGATTACCAAGATAACCTGCCAGAGCAGGATAGACATAAAAGTCATGGGTGAGAAGGCGCAGACAAAAGTCAATAACAGCGCAATCCAGAATGTCTTTCGCCAGGAGAGATTTTCCAGCTGCTCTAGACCAAAGAGCGATCTAATCAACCACGGCCCGATTACTACTAAGACTAAGGTTCCAACTCTTCCGCTATTTATGGCACTTAGCGTGGTTGGTGAAAAGGTATAGAGCAGAGCGGCCATGAGTGCAAGAAAATGGAGATTGGTAAATTTCCTTGCCAAAAGATATGAGCCCAAGAGGGCTAGTGGAACTGCGCCAAGAAATAATGCGGTAATAAATAGCGAGGAGTTTGCGCCAGTTAGTAAGGAACCAAATCCGATGTAGGCCACCCAAGGCGGGGCGCTAGTACTTGAGCCCAGCCCAACGGTATGCCAAGAATCGGAATACATGGAAAATAATTCAAATGCTTTTGTAGGAGTTGCCGCTAAAGCGCCACCAACTATTGCTCCAAAACGATTTCGGGAGGCAATTAAGGTCATCAAAATAACAAGCAAAGAGACGCTAAGTATTGGCCGTCGAGTCAGCCATCTAATGGGAGATGGAGCTTGAACCAAATCAATGTCTGCATTTTCGAGCGCTTCATCATTTAGATCTAGAGCAGAGTTACTGATGACATTTTCTTCATAAATCGATGAGCGGCGCCAACTTCGAGAAATAGCAGCGCCAGATCGCTCAATTGCTAATTGCAGCTGCGATCCACGAGGTGGAACAAAGCGAGAGATGACTCTTGATGAAACCAAGCGATTCTTTCTTCGCTTTGCTCTCGCTCTAAATATGTCCTGTGGCTGCAGAATTACCAGCGCAACTGCTGCGATCTCATCTAAGGCATATCCTGGAAGTTTTGCTAGTAGATAACCAATTGCGCGAAATAACGATGCTGAAAGAAGTTGGATCGCAATCAATGGCAGGAGCCACCATGATGTATTGGCCATCAAAACATAGGCGGCATGCCTTCGATCTAGAAGCAGTGGGCGATGAAGGAAGGCATCTGAGACATCAATACGCCTTCTTTCATTAGAGGCGGCTTCAGCGTGATAAGCAATAGCTTTTGGAACTGCTATTACCGAGTGTCCAGCAGTGTGCACGCGCCATCCAAAGTCAACATCGTCTCGAAATAAAGAAAGTTCGGGATCAAAACCATCTAACTCTTCAAAGACATCGCGGCGAATTAAAGCACCTGCAGTACTAACGGCTAAGACTTCGCTCACTCCATCATGTTGACCTTGATCGGACTCGCGATATTCCAGACCCGTCCAGCGAGCGCCATTTGAGGCGATACTTATTCCTAGCTCCAATAAGTGGTTTCGATCGTGCCAGCCACGTAATTTGGGCCCAGCCATTGCAACAGCTGGTCGCTGATCAAGAGCTATTAAAAGCTCTTTGAGTGCATTTGCATCAGGAGCGCAATCATCATGAATTAGCCAGAGCCATTCAGTTTGTGACTCAATGCCGCGCTTAACTCTTGAATTGCTCAGTGCTTCTTTAATTGCAGCGCCAAAGCCGGTCTCTTTTGCCGTGGAGATAGTGACAATCCCAGCCCCTTTTAATAATTTAACTGAACTATCTTCAGAGCCAGTATCAATAGCAATTATCTGATCGATTGCCCGTCTCTGCTTGGCAAGAGATGCCACAACTTCAGGTAACCAGAGGGCTCCATTGTGAGAGACGATAATTGCAGTGACAAAGTTATTATCTAAAGTAGGCATTACACCGCCCCTTGTTTAAATAAAAGCTGAGACCGGTTTTCCTTGGCCCTGTTGGTGAATAACTTAGTTTTCCTAAAACTAATTAATTTAAGCTGGACGGCGCTTGAGGCGACGACGTTCGCGCTCTGAAAGTCCGCCCCAGATACCAAAGCGCTCATCATGGGCGAGAGCGTATTCAAGGCACTCTTGTCGCACCTCACAGGAGAGACAAACTCGCTTAGCCTCACGGGTTGAACCACCTTTTTCAGGGAAGAAAGCTTCGGGATCAGTTTGGGCACATAACGCTCGCTCTTGCCACGACAGCTCAACGATCTCGCCATTTCCCAATTGGATACTTGGACCAGGAATGAAAGTCTGCTCTATTCGACGAGCATCAGTCATCAGTTATACCCCTAAAAAACAGGGCCCACGCCTGATGGTGGGCCTACTAGGGTCTAATTACACGCTTGTTATTCGAATGTGTCAAGTTGATGGCAAGTTTTTTTGGGTAGAAATTAATCCCCAATTTGTCGATTTTTCCCTCAATTTTGGGGCAAATGCAGGCTAATCACTGATTATTTTCGCAAATATTTTTTCATTACTTGCAATTGAAACATTAGGTGCGATATAGCAATTATCAATTATTGAATCAGCGCCAATACTTACCCCTGTTGAAACAATTGAGCCTTTGATTTGGCAACGCGCTCCAATTACTGCTCCAGATTCAATAACAGAGCCATCGGAAATCACAGCTGTGGCATCTATTCCTGCATCGCTAGCGATTAACGCTCCTCCTCTTACTCCCCTAGTAGCAGGTGAGATCTCAGAGTTTAAAATCAAATCTCTTGAAGCTTTAATATATGACTCTGGGGTTCCCATATCAATCCAATAAGAGTCATCAATATATCCATATAGGGCGCCTTTTCTCGCCAAAAGATCTGGGAAGGTCTGCCGCTCAACACTTACTATGGCATCTGGGCTGATCTGCTCAATTGCGCTCTTGTTAAATATGTAACAACCAGCATTAATAGTATTTACCTTGGGCTGATCCATCTTTTCGAGAAATTCCAAAACTTTGCCATCTACATCCAGTGGAACACAGCCATAGGCGCGAGCATCCTCCACTCTTACTAAGTGCAGAGTCACATCTGCCCCCTTACTTTCATGAAACTCCGCCTGAGCCTTTAAATCATGACCGCTTAGAACATCGCCATTAAAGATAAAAACAGATTCATCGCCTGCTAGCTTTAAACACTTAGCAGCGTTTGCAATTGCGCCGCCAGTTCCTAAAGGTTGCTCCTCAATTGCATACTTAATTGAGATGCCAAATTTAGAGCCATCACCAAAGTAAGGCTCGAAAACCTCAGCTAGATATGAAGTTGCTAAGACTATTTCAGTTATTCCAGCTGCTTGGGCTCTAGCAATTTGATGCTGCGTAACTGGAGCCCCTGCTACTTTTAGCATCGGTTTAGGAGTGTTTTTTGTTAACTCTGCCAGGCGAGTTCCTTTGCCACCAACGAGCAAGATTGCCTTATTTATCATGCTTTATTGCCTCAAAAATGCGAGAAGCTGCACAGGAAATATTCTCATCGCTAGCAGTTAAGGCGATACGAACAAATCGATCCCCTTTAACTCCATAAAAGCTGCCTGGAGTAACAAGAATTCCTAAATCTGCAAACCAAGCCACGCTCTGCCAATCACTTTCATCTCTACTACACCAGATATAAAGCCCGGCCTCGGAAAACTCAATTTTAAATCCTGCTTCAATTAGCGCTTTGGCTAGCACTACTCGCCTGGTCTGATATTTTCCAGCTTGCATTTCAACATGGCTATGATCTGATAGAGCGATTGCCATCGAGTTTTGAATTGGCAAGGCAAGCATCATCCCCATATGTTTTCTTATCTCAAGTAATCGAGCAATCAACTTAGAATCGCCAGCAACAAATGCTCCGCGATAACCAGCCATATTTGATCGCTTTGAGAGGGAATGAAGGGCCAATATTGATCTGTTGTCTCCGTTAGCTATCTCCAAAATTGAGTGAGCTTGAATTCCATTAGTGAAGGGCAGATAACACTCATCGCTTGCCAAGGTTGCACCAGATTTTCTCACCCAGGTAAGCGCGGCCTCTAACTCAGCTTTGCTATGAACTCGACCAGTTGGATTTGATGGTGAATTAATCCAAGCAAGATCTGCTCTATCAGGCCAAGTATGGGCATCAATTCCCACTTCAATTACTTCAGCCTTAGCAAGTAGCGCACCAACTTTATAAGTCGGGTAGGCAATTTCTGGAATTAAAACTGATTTAGCCTCCAAGAGATATGCCAATAGTGCTACCAATTCTTTTGAGCCAAGCGTTGGCAAAACATCAAAGTCGCCACTTGCGCCAAGGGTGTCAACGCAATATCCCTTAAGCGCCTCTCGCAGCGAAGCGCTTCCAGTGGTTAATGGATAGCTTGGTGAATTACTACTTGATTTAAGTTCTTCTTGAATGAAATCCGGGGTGGGATCTACGGGAGTGCCCTGAGATAGATCAATGAATCCCTGGCTATGGGCTCGAGCTTTTTGCCCATATGGCGCAAGGGCATCCCAAGGAAAATCAGGGAGTTTTATCTTGGCCTACTTACTCGCCTGCAGGTTTCTTTTGAATCTGCAGAAGGATTGGATGATCCTTCCCAACTTTTCCAACTTTTGCTGCTCCGCCTGGTGAACCTAGCTCGTCAAAGAATTCGGCGTTAACTGCCGTGTATTCGCTGTATTGGGCTGGAACATCATCTTCATAATAAATCGCCTCAACTGGGCAAACTGGTTCACATGCCCCACAATCCACACACTCATCAGGTTGGATATACATCATTCGATCGCCCTCATAAATGCAATCAACCGGGCACTCTTCAATACATGACTTATCCATTACATCTACACAAGGAAGGGCGATGATGTATGTCACCTGAAACTCCTTTCAGAGGAGAACTCGAAGATATAAACACCGAATTGGCATAAGCGATGCTTACATTGCAGGACCTCATCCTACAAAATAAGGGGGTGAAGCGCGAGCCAACACCAATTAATGGTCTACATATCTATGACACTTTAGAGCGAAAATTGCTGCCGATTACTGCCAGCGATGGCCAAGCGGTGAGAATCTACTGCTGCGGACCAACGGTCTATCGCGATGCTCACGTTGGCAATCTAAGGACTTTCTTACTTGGCGACTTAGTCCGTAGAACCTTGGAGTTTTCTGGCATAAAAGTCAAAGTGGTGCAGAACATTACTGATGTTGGCCATATGAGTGAAGACTTTGATGAAGATAAAATTTTGGCTCAATCAAAACTTGAAAAACGCGATCCTTATTCCGTTGCAAGAGAGTATGAAGAGAAGTTTCATAAAGACCTCGCGGGTTTAAATATCCTTCCCGCTGATAAATATCCGAGGGCTAGTGAGTGCATCGATATGATGCTGGCCCATATTGAGAAGTTGATGGAATTAAAACTTGCCTATCAAGGAGATGACTCCTCAATCTATTTTGATAGTGCTGGCTTTGATAGTTATGGCCAATTAAGTGGAAATCGCTTAGATGCGCTCAAACCTGGTCATCGCTATGAATTTGTTGAAGCAGGAGCAAAGAGATTTCATGCAGATTGGGCCCTTTGGAAAGCTGCTGGAAATCGCAGTGAGATGATTTGGCAGACACCTTACGGCCCAGGATTTCCTGGCTGGCATATTGAATGTTCTGCAATGTCGCTTCATTACCTGCAAGGACATGTCGATCTACATATCGGCGGCATTGATCTTCGATTCCCTCATCATGAAAACGAGAGAGCCCAGTCAAATCCTCTAGTGAAAGGTGAAGCAGTTAGCGCCTGGCTTCACGGCGAGCATCTCTTGTTTGAAGGAAGAAAGATGTCAAAGAGTTCTGAAAATGTAGTTCTACTCTCTGATGTAATCTCGCGTGGATTTGACCCACTATCACTGCGATTCTGCTTCCTTGAAAATCGTTATCGCTCTCAGATGGATTTATCTTGGAGCTCGATAAGTGCTGCCCATGCAACTCTGCAGCGCTTGAGAGCAAAGTATCAAATCTGGAAATTGTCTCCCAAGGACTATTCAGATGCAGCTAGCTCCTTTGTCCTAGCAATTCTTGCTCACTTCCAAGCAGATTTAGATACCCCTCAAGTGATGCTCAAGCTCCGATCTCTTGAAAAGGATGTTAGTTTTTCAGATGGGCAGAAGGCAGCGATATTAGAAGAGCTTGAACCACTTCTTGCTCTAAAACTACTTGAGCAAATGCCGACAAAAGAGCTGCCGGATGCAGCTAAAGTATTATTAGAGGCGAGACAGAGCGCGAGGGCGAGCAAAGACTTTGCCTTAAGTGATCAGATAAGAGATCAACTTTTATTGCTGGGTATTTCTGTGAGTGACTTGCCATCTGGACAGAGCTGGAGCTGGAGGAGTTAAAACTTAAATTCTCGCTAGTAATCTCCAAGAGATTAGCGCTGCTCCCCCAAATACCAAGATATTGCCATAGGCATTGGCTTCAATTAGAACCTCTCCGCCATTGCCAAGAGTTGAAGCTCTAACAATTATAAAAAGCCAACCAATCGCAAAAAGGGCAAGTGATAGCTTGGAGAGATACATATTTCTAACCAAACGAAGACCTAGAAAAAGAGCTATTAATGAGACAAGTAGTCCAAAAGGTTTATAGGCATTATGTAGAAAAGTTCCAGAAACTCCAACAAGCGCACCAAAAAGCAGGTTCAGTAGAGTTTTCATAGCTGAATTCCTGAAAACAGATCAGTCTCCCGTCCCTCTTGGTTAAATGGAGGACTAGCTTTGCCATAAACCAAGCGATAAAACTCTTGTCCCCAAACTTTAAACCCCAAATTATCGGAGAGTGCAAAGAACGGTCCATCCACTGCAATTTGAGTCGGATGTGCTCTCATCGCCTCCATCTTCTTATCTACAAAATCTTGGCCATCGATTACCGTTGTTACTAAATCATCTGGTTGAGCAAATGGAAAATCTTCTGCCTTCTCTACTCCCCAGAAATCACTTCCACTACCCTTCATTGCTTCAATTCCCTGCTCAATAATCGAGATAGGAATTGTGTTCCAATAGATTTTTTGAATCTGCCAACCACGCTCGGCTGCAATTTCACTACCTCGCATTGCAACTCTATGGGCCTGAATATGATCCGGATGCCCATAGCCACCAATTTCATCATAGGTAACCATCACATCAGGTTTTATCTCAAGTATTACCTCAACTAGAGATTCCGCGGCATCTTCTACGTCTGCGCTCCAGAAATTATCCGCCCTTGAATTTGGCTCTGAGCCCATCATTCCACTATCGCGCCAAGACTTTTTTGAAGAACCGAGGAAGCGGTGATCCACTACTCCCAAAACTTTCATAGCATTTGCTAACTCAACTTCGCGAATAGGACCAAGGCCATCTTCTTTTCCACTTGCAAGATGTTGGAGCTCTGGAACTAAAATTTCACCCTCTTCGCCTCTGGTGCAAGTAACAAGAGTTACGCCATAACCCATAGCAACATACTTAGCCATGGTTACGCCGTTGTTTATAGTCTCATCATCTGGATGGGCGTGAACTAAAAGTAGGCGTGGTTTTCTCATCTTGGTTCGGAAGGCTACACGAGTTCTATTAGTGAAATCTTGCCAAACCTCGTACCATGACACCGATGAGCAATAGCGAGAAAGTTGATAATCGAGTTCGCCTTCCACGCGACGAGAGACGCGCTCTGCTGCTAAGCGCCGCCCTAGAGGTCTTTACTGTCTCGGGCTATCACGCAGCTGCTATGGATGAAATCGCAGATCGAGCCGGAGTTAGTAAGCCCGTGTTATATCAGCACTTTCCCTCAAAACTAGATCTTTATCTCGCCCTTCTTGATGTTCATATTGACTCTCTCGTATTTGCTATTCAGAAGGCGATTGCCTCAAATAAAGAAAATAAAAATCGAGTCAAAGCCACAGTAGTTGCGTATTTTGAATTCATTGATGATGAGGGCGGAGCATTTCGATTGCTATTTGAAAGTGATATGAGCGCCGAGCCTCAAGTAAGGCAGAGACTTGATCGCATGACCTATGAATGCGCAGTAGCAGTTAGCGCGGTAATTTCACTAGATACTGGATTTCCAAAAGAAGAGTCGATGGTGCTTGCAATTGGATTAATCGGTTGCGCTCAAATAACGGCTCGCCATTGGCTTGAAAGGGACGGAAAAATTAATCGCTCAGAAGCAACCTCACTAGTGACTAATCTTCTTTGGCGAGGAATCTCTGGCTTTCCTTTACAGGGCTAGAGACCTTGAGAGATATGAAGAGGCAAAATCTGGTAAAACTCTTTAAGATGGGGCTATGAGTACAAAGAAGAGCGGAAAGTCAGAATCTGCAAAATCAGAAGTTCGCATCTCAGTAGCTGACCAGCTTCGTGAGTTAACCATAGAGACTTCTCTTGATCGTGATGAAGTACTAGAACTAGTCAATAAGGCGCTGACTTCTGCAGCCCCACTTGTACTAACTGATATCAGGGGTCGCAAGTTTGTAGTTCCTGCAGGAAAAATTGGTTCAATTGAGATTGGCGATATTGCTGAACGTCGAGTTGGATTTGCTGGCGCTTAAATTAAATAAGTTCTAATTTTTCCAATATTGAATAAGTAACTTCGCGGTAATCGGCAGCAACTTCACTTTTTGCATCTAGAGTTAAAATGCTCATAGCCTGGCTCTGAGCGGTAGAAACTTGCAAAGAAAAGCGAATTGTCGGTTCAATTAGCTTAAAATCATCACCAATTAATGACTTAAACTCATTATCAAGTGCTTGCTCAGTCTTTGTTATTAAAAGCAGTAGTTCTCCGCCATAGCCCGCGCCCTCGGCATAATCTTTACTATTTAGCGCTCCTCTAAGAGAGAGAATCTCCGTTGTACTACTAATCAGAATTAGATCAGCAATTGCCATAAAGTAGTTTGTGATTCTTGAGACTCCTGTTGGGGTATCAATTATCACTAAGTCAAAGCCATTTAGAAGCTCAACTAGTTTCTTGGCCGTGATGGCATGATCAATGTCTAAAGCAAGTAGGCGACTAGATGAGGCAATGATTGAGAATCGCTCCCCGCTTTTAATTATTGCGGCCTCAAGTGAGAACTGGCCAGATAAGAACTCTTTTGTGCTCACTCTAGGATTTTCAATACCGCAAGCAAAAGTTATTCCGGCTGCCGGATCTGCATCTATTACCAAAACCTTTTTGCCATATTCACTTGCAGCTACTGCTATGCAATGAGCAGAGGTGCTTTTTCCCACTCCACCTGCGCTATTGGCAACTACTAAAGTCTTCATTTTTCTTCGCCAACTTGAGCAAATGCAAATTTCATTTCAGGTGTTTGTCTTAATCCCTCAGGAACTAATAAAAGAGCGCTTCGCAAAGATCTAAGAGCGACATTTGTAGCGATATCTTGCCCAGGAAGAGTTGGCCAGCCATATAAAGACTTAGCCCATTTAGGAAGGCAGGCTCCTGCTAATGCGGTTACGCCTCCCCAGAGTGGAGCAATTGGAGTTCCAAAGCGAAGAAGTGGTGGAAGTGGGGGAAGGGCAATAAATAAGGCAGCTCGTTTGGCATCATCGCTGGCATATAGCTCATTCTTAATATCTATAAAGTATTTATTTAATTGAGCAACACTTCTTGGCACTCTCTCTTCATCAATACCAACTAGGCGAGCAAAAATCACCATCTCCTCTAGATACTGATCGCGCTCCCTTTCGCTTAATGCAAGCCCAGATCGAAGCGCTGTATCTAAAAACGAATCAACCATCGCCATATGGACCCAGAGCAGAAGCCTTTGATCGTCAAGTTTTAACTTCTCATGAATACCTCTGACTCTGGCGGCCAACCTCTCAGCCTTTTCTTTGCTAGAGAAGGTAATAGTTGCAACATAATCTCCGGTTCTCTCCAGCCTTCCCCAAGCATCTTCGCGGAAGTTTGAATGGGCTGCTACCCCTGCCATCGCTTCTGGATGGAGCGCTTGTTCAAGCAGAGCCCTAATTCCGCCCACTAACATTGAAGGATCTGAGTGGACTTTCCAAGTTATCGAGTCTGGAGAGAAAAAACCTAAACTCATGAGGCAATTAAATCCTTAATTCCAGTCATTAGCATTTCAAATGCAATTGCAGCGGTTAGAAGACCGGCAATTTTTGCAAGGAGAGCTACTCCAGATTCCTTAATGATTCTCACAATCCCCAGCGAGAACATCAGAGTTAGTCCAATAATGAAATGTGCTCCAAGTACCGCAAGTGAGAGCGCAAAAGTCATAGAGGTACTAGATACTTCTTGGCTAAAGAGCATGATGGTCACAATTGCCCCTGGGCCTGCCAATAGCGGGGTTCCAAGTGGCACCAAAGCTAAGTTCTTTGGGACTTTCCCGCCACCGCTAAAATCACTTCCTTTTAGTAAATCTAGTGAAACCAATAGCAGTAGTAGCCCACCAGCTCCTCTTAAGGCTGGCATCGAAATCTCAAGATAATCAACGATAAATTGGCCAAAGAGAGCAAATAAAGTAATGACAAATAGTGAAGTGCCAGCAGCTTGCCAGGCAAGAAGAGTTCTTTGGCGACGAGTGCGATCTCCTAGAACTGATAAAAATATTGGAGTTGCACCTGGCGGATCTAGAATTACAAGTAAAGTAACAAAAGCCTGCAAACCAAATGTAATTGTGCTGATATCACTCATCGCTTAACAACCCTTCGCTGATTTGCTCTTGACTCAAGCTGGGCCCATTGTTCTGGATTAGTCGTAAATTGCGCTAATCGGTTTAGTTTTCCATCTCCGTGATAATCACTTGCTCCCGTAATAATAAGATTTCGCGCTATTGCTAGCGAAACCAGCTCAGATTTCTCACTCTCTGAGTGATCGGGGTGATCAACTTCAATTCCATCAAGGCCAGCGGCAATTAATTGATCAAATGCCTCAATCTTTAGAGTTTTGCCACGTTTTGAAGCAAATGGATGAGCAATTACTGCAACACCCCCGGCCTGCTTAATTAGCCTGATCGCAGCCTCTGGGGTAGGTGAATAGTGATTAACATAATATTTAGACTTATTATGTAAGAAAATTTCAAATGCTTCCTGTCGCGATGCCACATGACCTTTAGCAACTAAGGCATCGGCTAGATGTGGCCGGCCTAGAGTGGCATCTCCGGTTCGCATGGCATAGACCTCATCTAAGCTAATTTCAATTCCAGCTTCATTAAGTCGGGTAATTATCTTTTCCATACGAAATAGGCGATGCTCCCGAGTCTTATCAAGTTCATCGATGAGAGTTTGATGGCCAGAATCAAATAGCAGTCCCAGCATATGAATACTTAGCCCATCTTCATCTTGGCAAGATATTTCAGAGCCCAAGACCAATTCCATATCAGAGCCAGAGGGATGATTAAGCAGTGCGCTAGATGCTTCCTGCCAGCCACGAGTCGTGTCATGATCTGTTATAGCCAATACGCTTATGCCGGCAGCAATTGCTTTATCAATTAAGCCAGATGGGGTGTCCGTTCCATCGCTTGCATTGGTATGGGTATGTAAATCAATGAGCATGAGGGTAAGGCTATCGTCTTTCTTCATCCTTGCTTCGTATAACAAATATCGCACACCCTGCCAATAAAAGAATCAAACCGGGAACAGTTCCAGCTGGTGGCAATTGATCAAGCCACCAAAAAGCAAGAAGAGCGCCAACTGGAACTTCAAAGAAAACAATTAAGGAAACAATTGCAGGAGATACTCTCTTAAGCGAGAAATTAAACATCGTATGGCCAAGAATTTGGGCTCCTAAAATTAAAGCAAGCAATAACCACCATTGCTTGGCTTCAAAGCCAATGAGCTGCACGCCAGTGATAAGTGCAATCGGAAGCGCTGTTAGCGCACAGGTTAAATAACATAACGTGGTATAGGTAGAAGTTGCCAGAGTTTGTTGCGCTTTGGAGCCTAGTAAAACATATAGCGCAGCAAGAGCTGCACAAATAATTGCTGCTACATCACCAAAGAAAGCTCTAGTTGAAATCTGAAAATCTACTCCAGTAATAATTAGAACCCCGATAAAGCTGATAATCATTCCAACCCAAGCCCGCCTTGGAATATGGCCGCCTAATTTTTTAACAAAGTAAGCGGCAAAAATTGGTTGAAGAGCGGTGAGAGCAGTCCCGGCCGCCACGGTGGTGTATCTCATTGCTATAAAAAATCCAATAAAGTGAAGCGCTAGAACAATACCGGCCGCCATTGACCAGACCAGACCACGACGATTCTCAATTCTTAACCACTGACCATTTTTCAAAGCAAAGGGCGCCATGACTAACGCTCCCCCAAGGTTTCGCCAAAAAATCAAGGTGATGATTGGCATAGCGCTCAAAGCAATTACGGGTCCTGAGGTTCCAATTCCAATTACTCCAAGAAGCAATAATGGAATATCACGACCACTGGGCATCTGAGTGTGGTTCTGATCGCGCACCGGCTCAACCTACTATCCGATAGCCTTGGCCTATGGAGGGACCTGATGCGAACAAAAGAATTAACTCGAGTTTTCTTAGCCAAACTCGCTGGTACCCCAGTATTTGATCCGAATGCCGATCGGGTAGGAAAAATACGCGATGCTGTTGCATCCTTACGACAAGACAGCCTAGCTCCACGAATCTTAGGATTTATCGTTCAAGTTCCACAGAGACGAAAAATCTTTATTCCAATTACTCGAGTAACCTCAATTAACGATAATGGAGTCTTTATAACAGGCTCCTTAAACATACGCCGCTATCAGCCACGGCATGGAGAGATAACACTGCTTGGTGAGTTACTTGATCATAAAACTCGCCTTAGAGATAACGGTAATACCGTGGTAATTGAAGATATTGGCATGGAACTTCGCGATAACAGAGATTGGTATGCCGAACATGTTCATGTTCAAGAAAAATCTAAATCTTTTAGGCGTCGTTCAACACAAACACTTCCCTGGAGCAGCGTTGAGATTGAAGTTTCCTCTCACATTCCAAATGTAAGTTCGTCAACTGAGGATATAACTCAACTTCCTGCACAAGATATAGCTGCTGCTCTTCGTGAGCTGGAAGTTAATCGTCAGAGAGAAATTGCTCACACATTAGATGATGAGAAATTGGCTGATGTTCTAGAGGAGATGGATGATTCAGATCGTCTCGCTCTTCTTTCTCTGCTCGAAGGCGAGCTAGTTGCTGATGTGCTAAGCGAGATGAATCCTGACGATGCTGCTGATGTTCTTAAAGAAGTCGGAAGTGAAAAAGCTGAAAGCCTTTTAAGTCTGATGGAAGATAATGAAGCCCAAGATGTTCGTCGCCTAATGGCATATGAAGATTTCTCGGCCGGTGGCATGATGACAACTGATCCAGTAATTCTTGCTGGTGACGCCACTGTTGCCCAAGCGCTAGCTGTGCTTAGACAGAAAGATGTATCTGCTGCATCTTCTGCTCAGGTGTTTATCTGCCGTGCACCTCTTGAGACGCCTACTGGAAGACTGGTGGGTGTAGTCCACATGCAACGCCTACTTCGTGAGCCTCCTGCCTTATCGCTGGCGGTAGTAGCTGAGCGAGAGACAAATGCAATATCTGCTGATACACCGCTCAATGATGTCGTTCGCCACTTGGCCAACTACAACTTACTAGCTGCTCCCGTAGTTGATGAACATGATCGATTACTAGGCGCTGTAACAGTTGATGATGTTCTTGATCACTTACTGCCTGTGAATTGGCGCAGGAGCGAGGCAGGGAAATAATCATGGCTACTATCTCGAAACTTGAAACCCCAAGAGAGTCTCGTCGCTCTCTGCGTCCCAATTATGACCCAGAAGTAATCGGTCGCATCTCAGAGGCATTTGCTCGCTTTATCGGCACGGCACGTTTCTTGGTATACATGACAGTCTTTGTTGCAACCTGGATTATCTGGAACTTTTTTGCGCCAGAAAACCTGCGCTTTGATGAATATCCCTACATATTCCTGACATTTATGCTCTCGCTACAAGCCTCTTACGCTGCTCCGCTAATTTTGCTGGCTCAAAATCGACAAGCAGATAGAGACCGCGTGACTTCTCAAGAGGATCGTGATCGAGATGAGCGCAACTTGGCAGTTACTGAATTTATGGTCAGAGAGATTGCAGCCATGCGTCAAGATCTTCTAAGCGATATAAAAGAAATGCTTGATGAGAAATTAGGTAGCGACTCCAAGGGGAATGCCAAGTAAAGATTTCTTTCGCTTGGTCAGCTGATCAATAATTGCAAAGAAACTTTTCGCTGCGTCTGATTCTGGATCCCTAAAAACTATCGGTAATCCTTCATCGCCACCTTCACGTAGCTTGATATCAAATGAAATTTGCGCAAGTAGTGGAACATCTACGCCAACAAGTTGACTCAATCTCTTTGCAGTTTCCTGCCCTCCGCCTTGACCGAAGAGGGCTATCTGAGCTCCACTTACCTGATCTGTATAGGCAGACATATTCTCAATTACTCCAATTACATGTTGCTTCAATTGATGGGCGATTCTTCCTGCTCGCTCGGCAACTTCTGCAGCTGCAATCTGCGGAGTTGTCACCACAATAATTTCTGATCCTGGAATTAGTTGACCAAGAGAAATTGCGATATCGCCTGTTCCTGGAGGCAGATCAAGGAGCAAGAAATCTAAATCTCCCCAGTAAGCATCACTTAAGAGTTGTTCCAAAACTCTGTGAAGTAGTGGACCGCGATAGGCAACTGGATCTGCGCGATCTGGTTTGAACATCTCAATTGAAACTACTTTGATTCCATTGGTTTCAACTGGAATAAAAGTCTGATCAATAGCTGTTGGTCTCTGCCCTTCAATACCCAAAAGCCTTGGAATTGAGTGTCCATACACATCGGCATCTAGTACCCCTACTTTGAAGCCGCGTCTACTAAGAGCTGCAGCAAGATTAACTGTTACTGATGACTTACCTACGCCGCCCTTGCCAGATGAAATGGCCCAGACTCTAGTTAAGGAGTCTGGTTGTGCAAATGGAATGAACTTCTCTCGACCGCCGCGTAGTAGTTTCTTAACATTATCTCGCTGTGCCTCATTCATAACTCCAAATTCAAGTTCAACTTTTTCAACCCCAGCAACTTTCAAGACAGCGCTACTAACATCACTTTTTAACTTATCTCTCATCGGACATCCTGAGATAGTCAGTAATATCTTTATCTGTGCTAGCGCATCATCAAAATTAACACTTTCAACCATTCCAAGATCTGGAAGTGGTCTATGAAGTTCAGGGTCAGAGACAGTTGCTAGCGCGGCGTGAATCTGACTTATTACTTCTTCGCTTGATAGGCTCATAGCAAATCAGGATCTATTTTTGCTGCCTCATCAATAACTTTCTTACTTGCCCTAGCCTCTCTCTTTAAATCTTCGGCAATTGGTTTCACATCATCAAGCGCATTGCCCAATACTTTTTGGGCCAACTTCTTTGGAGTTAAATCACTAACTTGCAAATCTTCAAATCCAGGCCCTAGGTTCTCTTTCAATTCACGCGAGGCATAAGTTGTGAAGTTTCGAACCTTATGAATAAATCTGGCAAAATCTTTTGCAGCTTCAGGTAGTTTATCTGGGCCAACTAGAAATAAGCCTAGGATTAATAATCCTAGAAACTCACCCATTCCAATGCCGAACATGAACCTATCCTATTCTCCTGTTAAATCTTGGTCGCAACCATTACGCCATCGCCGACTGGGAGCAACATCGGAAGCCAGAGGCTGGATGAGTCCTTAATCACCTTAATCACTTCTCGATAGGCCACGCTATCTTCATCTCTCTGAGTGGGATCAGTAACCTTTCCAGAAAGGAGTGCTCGATCAATAACTAATACTCCACCTGGGCGAAGTGAGCGGTGAGCATTCTCAATCCCATCAAGTAAGTCTTTACTCTTTCTCATAATAAAAATGTCATAAAGGCTATCGGCCAGCTTTCCTACAATTTCTCGAGAATTACCCGTGATTAAGCGATAGCGGGATGAATTTATTCCAGCCTCGTCAAAAGCCTGCTTAGCTAACTTAGCATTTTCAACTTCATCATCAATTGAAGTTAATAGACCCTTGGGACTCATCGCTTGGAAAATCCATAAACCACTAACTCCAGCCCCTGTTCCAATTTCAACTATAGAACTAGCTCCTATCAAATGAGTTAGATAGCGAAGCAGTGATCCAACCGCTGGGGTGGCATCGTAGGTGCCAATTTCTTGTCCTCTACTTCTAGCCTTTTGAATAATCTCAGTTTCTGGAATAAAAGTATTTGAAAAAGCCCGCATATCTCCACGTTCAGGAAATAACTTCTCCGTAAAGCCTCTTTCCCCGATACCGGACATCACAGCGTCGCTAGCCACTGGGTAAGCAGGCGAACTCCATATCCCGTTCCACCTTTAACATTTTCTCCAGCATCAACTTCGGATCTGGCAGGACCAGCAATATCTAGATGAACCCACTTTCGCTTGCCAACAAAGTTTTCTAAAAATAGCGCAGCAGTAACTGAGCCACCTTGAAACTTAAACTTGTCAGCGGTGTGATTAAAGTCTGCAATGTTGCTCTCTAAAGCAATCGAATAATCATCAACTAAAGGCATATGCCAGACTTGATCACCAGTGTAATCGCCAATATCTGAAAGCTTTCTGGCAAGCTTGCTATCCCTTGTATACATTGCTCCGTAATAACGGCTAAGTCCAAGTGTTGCAGCTCCAGTTAGCGTTGCTACATCAATCAAGTAATCGGGCTCTAGATTTTTATCAGCATAAGCAAGACCATCTGCTAGAACTAGTCTTCCTTCCGCATCAGTGTTAATTACTTCAACAGTAGTTCCACCGTAATGAGTAATCACATCAGATGGACGTGTTGAGGTGCCTGAAAGAGCGTTTTCGGCAAGCATCAGTAGCGCTGTGATTCGAACATCTAATTTTAACTCTGCTGCTGCAATTGTTGCCATCAGCACGCAAGCAGCGCCTGCCATATCACTTTTCATTGCAGTCATCACGTCATAAGGGCGCTTTAAAGAAACTCCTCCAGTATCAAAGGTGATTCCTTTACCAACTAAGACCACATGTGGCACTCTCTTTGATCCCTTTGGTTTATAACTTAACTCAACGAATCTTGGTGGATTCTCCGCACTTGAGTTACCAATAGCGCTAAGCCCGCCAAACTCTGCCAGTTGTCTACCAGATCTAATCTTTAGAGAGAGAGTAGGGCTCTTTGCTAAAGATTTAGCCTGAGCTGCCATCCAAGCTGGGTTCTTGATATTGGCGGGGGTTTGTATTAAATCTCGGGCTTTCCAAGTTGATTTAACTAGCACCCTAGAGCGCTCTAATAAATCAGCGAAGCTCCCCACCAGCGTGATCTCTGGTGTCAGACTTTTCGTCCCACTTTTCTGACTCCAAATATATGTAGCAAGCGCAGTGGAGATAAAGTGAAGTTGAGCATCACTATCCTTTCCAACTAAGAATGAAAGAACAGAAGATTTGCTGGCCTTGATTTTTCGGCCAATAGCTGCTGATGCTTTTCTAATGTGTGAATTACTGGATTCGCCAACTCCAACCAGAAGAATACGAACCACTTCTCCGCTTGTTTGTAAGACTGGAATTTCAATTACTTCTCCAGCCTTGGCAGTTACAGATCCACCATTTTTCTTTATCTCATCTAGAAATGAGATTGAAAAGATTGCTTCGATGCTTTTAGTTATTTTTTTGCTTAAAACAATCTCTGTCTCAGGTTCTGTCTTTGTTTCTTTTGCCTTTATAGGAAGGGCGATATGTGTAAAGCCTTTAAAAAATTTATCCGAGATTTCCCCCGGAAGATTTACCGTTCCGAGTTTCGGAATCGGTAGGTTCACTTCTTAAGTAGGGAGATTGACGCATTTAATACGTCGGCAAGATTTCGAGCCTCTTCTTGATTGAGCTCTACCACCAAGCGGCCGCCACCCTCGAGCGGAATTCGCATCACTAGGCTCCGGGCTTCCTTGGTAACTTCCATAGGTCCATCGCCAGTGCGGGGTTTCATGGCTGCCATCGATTAGCCTTCTCTCTAAATCAATCCTTCAAAGATTTTTAAGCGCTACTCCCCAGCGCCAAGCTGGGAGAGAGAATTATCCCTTATCTAGCTCCCTTGTGGGAAATTGAAAGCCGAGCTCATTCTCATCCGCCCAGAGCTCAATACCGCCTTAACTGAGCGCTCAGGAGCCCCTATTTTTGCTGAAATTTCCTCGATGCTATATCGCCCTACGAAATAAAGGGTAAGCACAATCCGCTCTTCTTCAGGAAGAGAGTTTATGAACTCTTCTAAGGTCTGGTTCTGCTTACTCACAAGGCTAAGGCTACTGCCGATGGCGCCCCTTCAGTTGTTAAATCCTCGCGCAAACTTAGCCAAAGAGTAATTCACAGCAATCAAGAT
>DDYK01000007.1:6169-18863 GCA_002347935.1 Actinobacteria bacterium UBA2236 | reverse complement strand
TAGCCCATGTTGGGCGAGATAATTTCATTTTGGGATTGCAAAGATACTTTGCCAAGCACGCTTTTAAAAATACTACTTTAGATGATCTACTAATTGAGTTAACTCAAAGTAGTGGTAAGGATCTAAAGCCATGGGTTTCTACCTGGTTACAAACAGCAGGTGTTAATACTTTGCAGCCAGAGCTAGAAATCCAAGCCGATAAGTACCAAAAGATTTCAATTATCCAATCACCGCCAAAGATGCCAAAGGATTCAACCCAACTTCGCCCCCACCGGATGGCGATCGGTTTATATGATCTAGTAAATGAAAAGATTACTTTGCGTAAAAGTGTTGAGTTAGATGTTGCAGGTGAAAAAACAGTGGTTAGCCAATTAGCAGGCGAGCCGGTAGCAGATCTTCTCTTACTAAATGATAGGGATTTAACCTACGCCAAGATTAGATTTGATAATCGATCTATTGAGAGCTTAAAAAAATATATTGGAAAAATTGATGATTCTCTAACTCGAGCACTCTGCTGGTCTGCCGCCTGGGATATGTTGCGCGATAGTGAGCTTGCAACCTCAGATTTTATTGATATTGCTCTAGCTGGTATTGAAGGTGAGAGTGAAATTGCCACTGTAACCATAATTGCTAGCCAGCTTTCTACCGCCGTAGAGCTCTACTCAAATCCAAAGAAACGAGACTCCGCAAGATTAAAGGTGGCAAATGCATTTGAAAAAATGATTGCTAATGCAAAAGCAGGTAGTGACAATCAATTACAGTTTGTTAAAAGCTTTACCACATTTGCTTCAAGCGCTGAGCACAATGAGTTATTAAAGGATTTCCTAGCTGGAAAATTACCAGGACTTAAGGTGGATCCAGAGATGAGGTGGTCAATTGTTATCGCATTAGCAGAGCGAGGGGTTATGGATGAGAAATCACTTGCCCAAGAGTTGGAGTTAGATAACACCCTAACTGGAAAACTTTCATATCAAACTGCTCTGGCGGCACGACCTTTGGCAAAGGCAAAAGATGAGGTATGGCAATCAATTACTCAAGATGAGTTATCCACCTCTGAGCGAGAGGCAAAGTTAACTGGGTTTATGCGAGCGCTTCATCGCCCGCTGCTAGCAAATTACATCGATCCTTACTTTGAGTTATTAATTGAAACTTGGGGTAAAAAATCCTATGAGGTAGCAAGTAAGTTTGTCACTGGGATGTTTCCAATCTATATAACTACCCAAGCAACCCTAGAGAAAACCAATCAATGGTTAAGTGGTGCTGGCAAGGATGCTCAAACTGGATTGCGCCGATTGGTAATTGAGGCTAAGGACTCTTTAGAGCGCGCACTTGCTGTGCAGAAGCGGGATGAGTAATTAATTACCTACTCAATTTGAGTTAGGTTAACTGATCTCCTCTTAGATTTAGCTCTTACCTCTTTTGCGGTGATGTAGGCAAAAAATGAGATCACAACAAATAAAACTGTTGGGGCAACAAAAAAGTAGGTAAAGGTTTGTAAAAAGGTTAACCCTTGCCCAGCTACGGTGCCATCTTCAATCATGCGCTAGCTGCTCCAATCGCCTCTACCCCAAATGGTTTTAAGTATGGAATCCAAACTCGATGAGGTTTGCCAGTGCCAAGAATTCGCCAAGCTGCACCTACTGGCTCCTTTGGTTTGTAGCGAAGGCGCCAACCTAAATCCTTTAAGGTCTTATCAGCCTTAAGGTGATTACATTTGTGACAAGCAGAGACCACATTCTCCCAATTATGTCCACCGCCTCTTGATCTTGGAATTACATGATCAATTGAGGTGGCAGTAACTCCGCAGTAAACACATCTATTGTTATCACGGGCAAAGATTGCTCGGCGAGATAGTGGAACTGCGTGACGATATGGAATCTTTACAAATTTATTCAATTTAATTACCGACGGTAAGGTAATTGTTCCTCTGGCGTAGGTAAGGATGCGATCTGAATCCTCAACGCTAATGGCGCGCGAGTTTAGGACGAGTATCAATGCTCGTCGCTCTGATACGACACCTAGTGGCTCATAGGTAGCGTTCAGTACCAATGTTTGTGACACTTGAACTACTTCTCCTCTTGCTTACAGCGCGTGGCTCGCGCCGGTAGGCATATCTTGCCTGAGGTTTGGCAAAAAATCAGCATTTCTAACCATATTCTCAATTACATTTGGGTTAAAGTTTTCATCTAATCATGGAAATCACCGAGAATATGCAATCTGCCATAGATTGGTTCACCGGCGCCCCGCTTAATATCACCCTAATTGTGATCTTGGCGATCACCATCTCACTACTTGGTCAGCGCTCAATTTCTAGGTTTATGAATAAGGTAGCTAGTGCAGATCTAATTCCAGGGCCAAAGCGAAGTGGGATTAGACAAAAAGAGCGGGCTAAAACTACTAGCTCAGTTTTAAAATCAACATTAAATGGTGGCATCTGGTTAATTGCCATCTTTATGATCTTATCTGAATTTGGATTAAACCTTGGACCGCTAATTGCATCTGCTGGAGTTATTGGAGTTGCTTTAGGTCTTGGTGCCCAAACCTTAGTCCGAGATATTTTATCTGGCATATTTATGTTGGTTGAAGATCAATATGGGGTCGGCGATAAGGTTGATGTCTTAGATATTATAGGTGTAGTTGAAACTGTTGGACTTAGAATTACTACGGTAAGAGATGCAAATGGCACTATCTGGTACCTAAGAAATGGTGAGATACTTAAGGTCGGAAATAAATCTCAACCTAAAAAATAAGATTAGATCTTAATCAGCTGCGTTAACCATGGCAGCAGCTGCTGATGTTAAGTACTGCCAAAGTTCAGATTTTAAATCATCTGCAATCTCAAGTGCCTCAACTGCAGCCTTCATACAAGATATCCAGGCATCATGCTCAGTTTTTGAGATATGAAATTGCCCATGGCGCATTCTTAATCTGGGATGTCCTCGCTCTTGGCTGTAAGTAGTTGGTCCGCCCCAATACTGCTCTAAAAATAATTGCAACCTCCTGGCTGCGCCATGTAAATCACTCTCTGGATACATCGGCCGAAGCACTGGATTTACCGCAACGAGAGCGTAAAAATGAGAGGTTAAATCATTAAAGGTTTTTTGCCCACCTGCTCGTTCATAGAAACTCTCTGTACTCAAGGTGGGATTGCTTACTAATCTATTTTTCTAATCTATTTTTCTAAGAATTTTGTTAAAAACTCACGTTCGGCATCATTTATTGGCCGAGATTTTCTCGTATTTAAATCTATTGTTACCTGAACTGTCTTCATTTTTGCATAGATAACGCCATCTTTAGAAATCTCATATCCATTTACAAATGATGAGTTACCAATTGAATCTACCCATAAAGTAACATCATAAAAACAACCACCCTCAGTAATTGGCGCTAGGTAATCAACCTCAGCTCTGGCAACCACCATCTCCATCAAAATTGGCTCCTCTTTCTTTTCAGCAAAGGAGTACCAACCCCAATCAAAGCGCGCCTCCTGGGCGTAGGTTAAATACTTTGCATTATTAACATGACCAAATGCATCAAGATCATCCCAGCGAACAAATGCTTTATGGGTGTATTTCATAATTTCTCTTACTACCTAGTTAATTTACGGTAGGTAGCACGGTGTGGCCGAGCGGCATCAATGCCAAGACGAGCAATCTTATTCTCTTCATAACTTTCAAAGTTTCCTTCAAACCAGAACCACTTTGAATCCCCTTCATAAGCCAAAATGTGAGTTGTGATGCGGTCTAAGAACCAACGATCGTGAGAAACGATTACGGCGCAACCAGGAAATTCAAGCAGTGCATTTTCAAGTGAACCAAGTGTTTCAACATCTAAATCATTAGTTGGCTCATCAAGTAGTAATAAATTTCCACCTTGCTTGAGAGTTAGTGCAAGATTTAATCTATTTCGCTCTCCACCTGATAAAACTCCAGCAGCTTTCTGTTGATCTGGTCCTTTAAAGCCAAAAGCAGAGACATAAGCTCTGCTGGGCATTTCAACTGCGCCAACCTTCATGAAATCAAGGCCATCTGAGACAACTTCCCAAAGTGATTTCTTGGGATCAATTCCTGATCTTGATTGATCGACATAAGAGACCTTTACCGTCTCACCAACTTTAATACTTCCTGAATCTGGTGTTTCAAGTCCGAGAATCATCTTAAATAGAGTTGTCTTTCCAGCGCCATTTGGCCCAATAACTCCGACAATTCCATTTCGCGGCAGCGAGAAAGAGAGATCATCAATTAGGAGGCGATCACCAAAGCCTTTTGAAAGGTTTTCAACATCAACAACGATATTTCCAAGCCTTGGTCCCATTGGGATTTGAATCTCTTCAAAATCAAGCTTTCTAGCCTTCTCAGCCTCTGCCGCCATCTCTTCATATCTTGCAAGACGCGACTTTGACTTAACTTGGCGCCCTTTAGCATTCTGCCTGACCCAATCCAGCTCCTCTGCCAATCGCTTTGCTCGCTTGGCATCTTTTTGTCCCTCAACTTTTAGTCTTGCTGCTTTTGTCTCAAGAAATGTCGAGTAGTTTCCCTCATAGGGATAGGCCCGGCCTCGATCTAACTCCAAGATCCATTGCGCAACGTTATCTAGGAAGTAGCGATCATGGGTGATTGCAACAACTGTTCCCTCATACTTTGAAAGAAATTGTTCAAGCCATAAAACGGATTCTGCATCTAGATGGTTAGTTGGCTCATCAAGTAGAAGTAGATCTGGCTTTTGCAAGAGCAATTTACATAACGCAACTCTTCTTCTCTCACCGCCTGATAAAACTTTGACATCAGCATCAGGGGGCGGACATCTAAGTGCGTCCATCGCTTGCTCTAACTGTGAATCTAAATCCCAAGCACTTAAGTGATCAAGCTTTTCTTGTAAGCTTCCCATCTCTGCAAGCAACTTGTCATAATCAGCATCAGGGCTTGCCATCTCCTCAGATACTTTGTTGAAGCGATCAAGTAGGGCAATAGTTTCTGCCACTCCCTCTTGGACATTTTCCAAAACATTCTTATCTTCACTAAGCGGCGGCTCTTGAAGCAATATTCCCACGCTATATCCAGGGCTTAAGTAGGCCTCACCATTTGATGGTTGCTGCAAACCTGCCATGATTTGAAGGACCGTTGATTTTCCAGCGCCATTAGGGCCAAGAACACCAATTTTTGCCCCGGGAAGAAACATCAGAGTCACATCGTCAAGAATGACCTTATCGCCATGGGCTTTACGCGCCTTCTTCATTGTGTAAATGAACTCTGCCACGAGGCGAAACCTTATCGTTTATCCGAGCATTACTTGGCACTAGATAGACTTAGGTCGTTAAATGCGCCCGTAGCTCAGTCGGATAGAGCACCCGCCTTCTAAGCGGGTTGTCGCAGGTTCGATTCCTGCCGGGCGCGCTCCGTAGGATTGCCNNGCCTGACCGATACCAGCGCATTGGTAGAGCTATTCGAAGTCTATTAAATCTTTCCTATTACTAATTAGGTCAGACTCTTAATGAAATCAGAAGAAATTGGGATGCGCAGGTTCATACCCACTTCGTTGGGAAACCTCGAAAATAAGAAAAATCCCGGGCTCTCTCGAGCGCCCGGGAATTTTCTTTGGTCTGAATTAACTTAGTTTTCTAACAGAAAACCTAGCTACCTACCTTTGCAAGTTGGGCCAGAATCTGCTTTCCAAGATCACTTGTTTTTGTAATCTGAGCAAAACCAGAATTCAATGCAACTTTTGGACATTCGAAGGAGTGGAAGTTAATCCAATCCTTGACGCTACCAGCAAGCGCAGCGGAAGAGTACTTCGGCAACACCAATGCATATGTCGTCGCAGCAAATGGATACTGACTTGCTATCTTATTTGTGTAATCAAATGCGACAAGTCCATCAGCAGTGTACTTAGCAACCGAGAACGCGGCTAGAATTCCTTCCGTTGAAGCTGGAGAAATCGCGTTACCTGCCGGATTGATCACGTTGGCAACGCCTAGACCATAATCTGGTGCGAAGGAGTACTCGTTATAAGTGATTGAATACTTGGTCTTCTGGGCAATTTGCGCTACCTGAGCCGCGTTAGTTCCACCTTGAAAACCAATTGGATCCTTGGTGATATCCCCTGGGAACGCCGTGGCGAATGCATCGTTTCCTGACTTGGTCCAAATTGTTGGGTGCAACTTATTTAGGGCTGTAGTGAAGTTGTTCGAAGTCCCTGAGCCGCCCTGCCGATAAACCACAATAATTTTCTTGTCTGGGAAAGTGAAATAGGTGCGAACAGTTTTGTAGCGAAGCACTACCGGTGCACCATTTTTATCGAGAACTGTCTGACCATTAGAGGTTTTGTAGACGGGAACTGTGTAAGACTTGTTGTTATCTGCAACGATGGCTGGATCATTCCATTTTGTAATTTGGCCAGCGAAAATCTTTGCGATTGTTTCTGTAGAGAGATTTACGGACTTGGTCGTGTTCAGGTTGTACATCACAGTAACTGGCCAAGCACCAAAAGGAATGTGAAGCATTCCGGCTGGCTTATTTGCGTTGGTATTTTCTGAATCAGAAAGACCGATGTCGACTATGCCCTGCGCAATATTATTTTTCCCAGTTCCAGAACCTGCTGCGGTGTATCCGGAAGCAGTATCGCCGGTAGTCGTTGCGTATTGTGACTTACACTTGTCGAGCAATAGAGCTACTGAGCTTGCTCCATTAACGCGAACAGTCTGGCCTGCCGCAAAAACTGTCGCAGTTGAAACCGTCAATGATGCTGCAGCAACAAGCGCAACAATTGAGGATTTGGTTAATTTTTTCATTACTTCCCTTTCATTGGTCCGAAACTAGATCTAGTGGAGCAAAAACTAGAGTGTTACAGAAACTCTCTGGGACAAGTAGACAAAATTCTCTTTAACTTAAGGTGAACAATTAGTAACTGATTAACCGAATCGCCCAGAGACGTAATTCTCTGTTCTCTGATCGCGAGGCTTGGTAAATATCTGACTGGTAGGTCCGACTTCTATTACCTCGCCCGGTCCACCATCGGACAGAAAGAACGCCGTGTAATCCGAAACACGGGCGGCCTGCTGCATGTTATGAGTAACAATTATGATAGTCATCGAGCTAGAAAGCTGAGAAATTGTCTCTTCGATGCGAAGGGTCGATCCTGGGTCTAGAGCTGAGCAAGGTTCATCCATCAACAAGACTTTAGGTTTGACCGCAAGCGATCGGGCAATGCAAAGGCGCTGTTGCTGACCGCCTGAGAGTGACCCGCCGTGAGCATCAAGACGGTCCTTTACTTCACTCCATAATCCAGCGCGAATTAAGCAATCTTCCACTAGGTCATTCTGCTCAGATTTAGGAATATTGAGTTGGGCCAACTTGATACCAGAGAGAACATTTTCGCCGATAGACATGGATGGAAATGGGTTTGGTTTCTGAAACACCATTCCAATTTGAAGTCTTATCTTCGTGACATCTACGCCCGATCCGTATATATCCTCATTATCCAAAAGAACCTCTCCCGCAAATGCTGCGGAAGGAATGAATTCGTGCATGCGATTTAGGGTTCGAATGAACGTTGATTTCCCGCATCCCGATGGTCCAATCAATGCGGTTACGGTGCCAGAGGAGAAATCAAGCGAAACATCTTTAAGCGCCAAATGTTTTCCGAACCAAGCATGAATTTTTCGCGCTTCTAGTCCTGATCCAAGCGGGGCAGTTCCAGGCTTCTTTTGGGAGCGTGCAGTAGCAACGCTGGCCAGGGAATTCGGAGTTGTCTTCTTTGCTGTGTCGGACGTTTCCATCTTTTCTCCTTCGTTATTCATTTTAATACTAACCCTTCTTCGGTCCAAAAATTCGTGCGATTGTGAATAGAACTAGGACAAGAATCAAGAGAACAAGAATTCCTGTCCAAGCTCTCTGAACAGATTCGGGTAGGCCGATAAGGAAGCCTTTCCAAATGTACAAAGGAAGTCCACTATTAAAACCATTGAATGGATTCTGGTTGAGGGCATCTGTTCCACCTAAAACAAAGAGTAAAGGGGCTGTTTCGCCGGCAATTCGAGCAACGCCCAAGATAACCGCTGTTATCAATCCACTACGAGCGGCAGGCACGACAACAAGAGCAACCGTTTTCCACTGAGTTGCGCCAAGAGCAAGTCCCGCTTCCCGCAAATCATTCGGTATCAGTACGAGTACTTCTTGCGACGTTCTAGTCACTGTTGGAACCATCAAGATTGCCAGTGCAAAAGATCCCGTGAGTGAAGAGGCTTTTATAGGTGTCGTGAGAATCACCGCGGAAAAGACGAAGAGGCCTGCAATTACAGAAGGGACCCCACTCATTGCTTGAACAATGAACTGAATAAAACCAGAACCCGGTCCCTTAATCTCGGTGAGATAAAGCGCAGTTAAAATACCAAGAGGCACGCTAATAATGACCGATAAGAGAATCAGATAAGCCGTTCCCAAGAGGGCATGCAAGAGACCACCCATTTCAATTGGGTCGGTAAAAGAGGCCGAAACCATAGTGTCAGTAAATATGCTAAAACGAAGCCCCTGTAAGCCTTTCGTCACGGTTGTTGCAAGGATGCTAGCCGTAGGAAGAAAAACAAAGAAAGCGGCGGTCCACATTAGTGAGGAGACGAGAACATCTTCTGCAACTTTGCGCGAAGCTCTCATACGTGCCAGCAAGTACTGCAAAGTTGTAACCAAGGGTACGAACACAATGAAGTAGCCAAGTTTGCCCTTTAATGGAGTCACTTCAACGATAAGACCTGCAAGTAGCAGTGCCGTCACTCCAAGAGCTAACGATGGAACACGTTGAAGAGGCCTTTTTACCCAAGGCTTCGTGGGTGCCGGAATCGCTCCTATTGCTTGTGTAGTAGCCATTAACGGCCCTTCCTGACAGTTCTCTTCACTACCCAGTCAGCCATGAAATTCACAAGGAGCGTCAAGAGAAAGAGAACAAAACCTGCGGCAAGAAGTGCCTTTACTTCGTATTCCCCCGCTTCGCCCCAACGAGTAACGATATGTGAAGCGACATTGCCACCCGCTCCAAAAAGAACCTGCAAATTGATTGAGTAAACCAAATTTAGAACGGTATAGACCGCAACTGTTTCACCGAATGCGCGACCTAAACCGAGCATCGCACCACCAACAACGCCATTAGCGCCAAATGGAAGTACAACTGCTTTAATCATTGACCATTTGTTTGCGCCAAGCGAATATGCAGCTTGAATGCGATCAAGCGGTGCTTGGCTAAATACTTCTCTAGAGACAGATGTAATAATCGGAATAATCATAATCGCTAGGACTAAGCCTGCGATAAACGGAGACCTTGTAAAGAATGGTTGGTCAACCTGAAATACTGGAAACCATCCAAGATACCTATTGAGCAACATTGCCCAATATTCAGCGCTTGGCATCAAAACAAAAAATCCCCATAATCCGAAAAGAATTGATGGAAAAGCGGCCATCAGATCAATGACAGTTACGAAGAAATTCCTAATCCAAATCGGCGCATAGAAGTTCAACATCAATGCGGTTAGAACAGAAACCGGAAGCGCAACGATCAGGGCTACAAGAGCAGCCAAAAGCGTTCCCACCAACATCGCACCAATTCCAATGTTTCCACTCGAAACGCCCGACTCTTCTGTCAATTCCCATCTTTGATCTGTGAGAAAGCTAAAGCCCTCTACTCGAAACACTTCGAAACCGCGAAAGAGAAGGAATGCTCCAATCAGCGTGAGAATTGCAAGATTTATGAATCCAAAGGAAGTAACAATCCCGCGAAATGCGACGTCTGATGGTCGAGGCTTGGTCGATATTTTTCTCTGTACTGGAAGAGTATTGCTCACGGCGAGTATCTTGCTTCAACCTCGCCATTTGAGGGTATTTGCTGGATTAACACTTGGTTAACAAGCGATGAAATATCACTCACAATAGACTCTCTACCTATGACCGATGAGAACCCGCCCCTGATCTGGATTGATTGCGAGATGACAGGGCTATCGCTCGAGCGCGACGCTTTAGTTGAGATCGCAGTACTTGTCACTGATGCTGAACTCAATGTCTTTGGCGATGGCGTCGATGTCGTTATTGCGACGTCACCTGAAAAACTTGAAGGGATGCGGGTTGAAGTGCGTTCGATGCATACCGAGTCTGGACTCCTTGAGAAAATTCCACAAGGAGTAACTCTTTCTCAAGCAGAAGAGATGGTCATAAGTTACTTGCAGACTCACACAGTTTCTGGAAAATCACCTTTAGCAGGTAACTCAGTCGGGATGGATCGCAATTTTATCGCGCGGGATATGCCGCGACTTAATGAATTTCTCCACTATCGAACAGTTGATGTTTCTTCGATCAAAGAATTAGCGCGACGTTGGTATCCCAAAGTTTATTTCAATGCGCCAAAGAAAACTGGAAATCATCGCGCTTTAGGTGACATTAAAGACTCCATTGAAGAGCTGCGTTATTACCGATCTCAAATCTTCATTCCGCAGAGCTAAACACCTAGCCTCATTAGGGCAGAAGCAATTTCCTCGCCTCTTTTTAACTCCACTGCGGAGAGCGAGAAATCAGCTTTGATCTTGTTCTCTAATCGAAAAATTAACTGCCTTGCACCATTTAAATCACCAATCATATGAAGAACAAATTGTTTCTCACTCATCCTGGCTAACAAATCTCCTCCCCGTAACTCCACACTTAAATCTACAGCGCACTTAATTATCGCTTCATCTTCTAAATCTCCTAATTCAAGCAATATAAGCGCAGTATGCCGACCACTGCGTTCGGCCCAAGAAATTAGTCGTTGAGAACTCTCGTAAAAGTAGAGCGGGGCGAGCAACCCAGTAAGTGGGTCATATATACCTTCATCAAAGAAAGCCATAAGAAGAATTTATTGCCTTAAAGCAAGAGCGGAAAACCCTTTTCTCATCCCCTATTCTTTGCGCTATGCGCCTAGTCCCAAGAAAAGTTCACCTGATTGCCGCCACTTTGGTGAGAATTGAAGCGCTATTTCTTGCTGGCCTTGCCATTTATCTCGCTATAAGAACAGCGACAAGTAAGGTGGAAGAGCTTGATGCCATTTTGGCCGAAATCATTTTCTTAAGCTTTGCTAGCGCTGGGCTCTTCTTTGCTGGCAGAGGATTCATCGCAAAGCGAAACTTCGCCCGCGCCCCAACAGTGCTTGCTAATTTAATAGCGCTCGGTGTTGCTTACTACATGATCGATGGCGAGCGAGACTTAATTGGAGTTGGCCTTGGAAGCTTTGCGCTAATTACTTTACTTGCTGCGCTATCTGCTATTCCAAAATCAAGTAAGCCTCACCAGGGCACTACCTCTTGATCTTCCCAAAGTAGTCCAGTCTTATCTCCTGAGTTAAATGTTCTAGTCGCTAGCCAAATTGCAGTTGCTGCGCCTTCGGCAGCGCTCCTTGGCGCATCTGCTCCACCCATATCAGTCCTGCTGTGATTAGGACATATTGCATCAACTAAGAATCCTCTTGCTCCGTGGCTAGTTTCATGAGCCAGATTTCTAACTAGTGCATTTACTCCAGCCTTTGAGATGCGGTAAGGAGCAAGGCCTCCTGCATTTCCAGGACCGCTCATTCTTCCAAGACAGGCAGAGAAGATTATTACTCGCCCATTTCTTGCCTCAGCCATTGGAGCTGCTATTGAATTAACTAATGTAAAGACAGAGTTGAGATTGATGTCTAAAACTCTTGCCCACTCTTGATCATTGGTCCGAAGCGTCTTTGCCATCTTCTCACTCATTACCCCATGGGCTAAAACCAAAATCTCTGGAGTGCCATACTTGGTTAGAAGTTCTTCGCTGACGCTTCTAACTTGAGGAATCTGCTGGCAATCCATTAACTCAAAGGCAATTCCTAGATCGCTAGATGCCGCCTCGGCCCGCTGGCGATCTTTACTTATACCTATTACTTCATCGCCTCTAGCCTTGAGAGCCTTGGCTACCTCATAGCCCAGCCCCCTGCTTGCCCCAGTTACAAATGCCAAAGCCATTTCTTAAGCCTGCCCTAGAGAAGTGCTTTTTGCATCGCCAAAGTGTGGCCAATAACGCCGCTTGGCGGTAGGAAGGCAGAGCGCAACAAAGATAGGCTTACTTTCTGTGGCAGGCATGACTCCTGAGAATAAATTTGGCGGCTCATTCGGCTCTAATGAATGGCTCGTCGATGAGATGTATGAGCGCTACCTAGCCGATCCAAATTCAGTTGAAGCCAATTGGCAAGAATTCTTCTCTGGCTATAAACCAACATCAAATGGCGCAGCAAGCTCAGTAGCAAAAGCAGCTACCCCGCCAATTCCAAAACGCCAACAGGTTAAAGAAGCTCCTGCGCAAGAGATTAAGAATGCGCCACCACCTATTCAAGAAGTTGTACGAGCAAACCCAACTCCTATTCCAACTCCGGCAGAGGCAATTAAAAAATCTAGCCCTCAAGTTGCAACCCCAACTGCAGCAAGAGTTGAACCACTTAGAGGAGTCTCGGCTCGAGTTGTAACAAGTATGGAAGCTTCGCTAACAGTTCCTACTGCAACAAGTGTTAGAGCTATTCCTGCAAAATTAATGATTGATAATCGCACCGTTATAAATAATCACTTAAAGCGAGCCAGAGGTGGCAAGGTTTCCTTCACCCACTTAATTGGCTATGCAATGATTAAAGCGCTGCGCCAAAGTCCAGAGATGAATACCTTCTTTACTGAGCT
>DDYK01000007.1:0-6103 GCA_002347935.1 Actinobacteria bacterium UBA2236 | reverse complement strand
CTTGTGCCATCAATTAAGGGATGTGAAGAGCTTGACTTTGGTAATTTTTGGAGCTCTTATGAAGCGCTAGTTAAGAAAGCTCGAGCTGGCGCGCTAAGTGTGGAGGATTTCAGCGGCACAACTGTCTCACTAACCAATCCCGGCACCCTAGGAACAGTTCACTCTGTGCCAAGGTTAGTAACAGGACAGGGCCTAATTCTTGGCGTTGGAGCTATGGATTATCCAGCAGAGTTTCAAGGGGCAAGCCAGGAAACTATTGCAGACCTTGCAATCTCTAAAGTAATTACCTTGACCTCAACTTATGACCATCGCATCATTCAGGGAGCGCAATCTGGCGACTTCCTAAAGAAGATTCATGAGATTCTGCTCGGAGCAGATAGTTTCTATGAAGAGATTTTTGCCGCACTTCGAATCCCCTACGTTCCAATTACTTGGCATAACGATATTCCAGAAGGCAAAGAGCAGTTAAATAAGGCAGCTCGCTTGCAACAGTTGATTCAGGCCTATCGCACTAGCGGCCACCTAATGGCCGATACAGATCCACTGGAATATAAGCAACGTAGCCATCCCGATCTTGATGTGATCACCCATGGATTAACGCTCTGGGACCTAGATAGAGAAATTGCCACAGGTGGATTTGGGGGTCGCCCCTTTGCAAAGATGCGAAATGTTCTAGGAATCTTGCGCGACTCTTACTGCCGATCAATTGGTATTGAGTATATGTATATCGACTCACCTGAAGAACGTAAATGGATTCAGAGCCAAGTTGAAGTGGGCTCCCCCTTCTTTCCAAGGGAGGAACAGTTAAGAATTCTTCGCAAATTGAATTCAGCAGAGGCTTTTGAAACTTTTCTTCACACAAAGTTTGTGGGACAAAAGCGCTTCTCACTAGAGGGCGGCGAATCAGTAATTCCGATTCTTGATGCAATTGCAAGATATGCAGCTAAAGCAAAATTAGATGAGGTATGCATCGGAATGCCGCACCGCGGCAGGCTAAATGTCTTAGCTAATGTGGCTGGAAAAAATTATGGACAGATCTTCCAAGAATTCGAAGGGCACTATCAAGAAAATGAGGTTCAGGGTTCAGGAGATGTTAAGTATCACCTTGGAACCTATGGTGATTTCATCACCGAATCTGGCGATCAGACCAAGATTTATCTTGCTGCCAATCCCTCGCATCTTGAGGCAGTAAACCCAGTTCTAGAGGGAATTGTCCGTGCCAAGCAAGATAAGAAGAATGTAAGAGATATCTACACCGTTCTTCCAGTATTGATTCATGGGGATGCCGCATTTGCGGGACAAGGGGTGGTTTCAGAGACGCTAAATATGTCTCAACTTCGCGGCTATCGCACTGGAGGAACTATCCATGTAGTAATTAATAATCAGGTGGGCTTTACTACCTCGCCAGATTCGGCTCGCACCTCTCGCTACTGCACCGATATCGCCAAGATGATTCAAGCGCCGGTATTTCATGTCAACGGTGATGACCCTGAAGCATGTGTAAGAGTGGCACGGGTTGCCTTTGAATATCGCCAGAGCTTTAACAAGGATGTCATCATTGACATGGTCTGCTATAGAAGGCGCGGACATAATGAGGGTGATGAACCAAGCTTTACTCAACCAAGAATGTATAAATTAATAGATGCCAAGCGTTCAACTCGTGTTCTCTATGCCGAAGCTCTAGTTGGACGAGGCGATATCACTCAAGATGAGTCTAATGAAATTGCGAAAGAATTCCAGGGCCAACTAGAAGCAATCTTCAATATGGTCCATGACAAACTTCCAGAGAAGCCTGAATTTAATAAGTTAGAGGAGCTAGATCCGCTAACGGCAAATACTGCAATTAGTGAAGAGATAGCAAGAAAGATTGCTGCCACTCAAATTGCAATACCAGATGGATTTAAGGTTCATCCAAAACTTGCTCCACAATTACAACGCCGCATTTCAATGTTAGATGATGGAACAATTGATTGGTCTGGCGGTGAGATGCTGGCACTTGGCTCACTACTGCTTGAGGGCCATAGCGTAAGACTTGCGGGTCAAGATGTTGGGCGTGGAACTTTCTCTAATCGCCACGCTGTAATTCGTGATTATGAAAATGGATCAGAGTGGATTCCACTTCGAGAGTTAATTAGCGGTAGCACCCATCTATTTGTCATAGATTCATTATTGTCAGAGTATGCCGCCCTTGGCTTTGAATATGGTTACTCCTTAGAGCGGGAAGATGCTTTAGTTCTTTGGGAAGCTCAATTTGGTGACTTTGCCAATGGAGCACAGACCATAATTGATGAATTTATCTCTTCATCTCTTCAAAAATGGGGCGAGAGATCATCGCTAGTAATGCTTCTGCCCCATGGATATGAAGGTCAGGGCCCTGATCACTCATCTGGTCGAATTGAACGTTTCTTATCCCTGGCAGCTGAAAACAATATGACTATCGCCCAGCCAAGCTCGGCCTCTTCTTATTTCCATCTCTTGCGTTGGCATGTGAAAAATCCAGCTAGAAGGCCCTTAATTGTTTTTGAGCCAAAGTCGATGCTTAGGCTAAAAGCGGCAGCTGCTCAATTATCGGATTTCACCTCAGGAACATTTACTCCAGTACTAAGTGATCCTGCAATTAATGGCGCCTCTAAGGTAGTTCTCTGTAGTGGAAAGATTTATTGGGAACTTGTATCCGAGCGAGCGAAACGCTCAGATAACACAACGGCGATAATTCGACTCGAGCAACTCTATCCACTTGCTATCAATCAAATCTTGGCAGAGCTTTCAAAGTCGCCTAATGCGAAACTGATCTGGGTTCAGGATGAACCAGCAAATCAAGGTCCTTGGCCATTTATCTCAAGTAATCTCCAAGAGGCACTTGGTGCCAGAACATTAACTAAGATTTCTAGAAAATCTGCTGCCAGCCCTGCTACTGGAAGTATTTATATCCATGAGCAAGAGCAGAAAACTCTAATTGCAGAGGTATTTGCCAGCTAGTTTTACTACTACTTTCCTTCAGAGGTTAGCAAGAGGGCTGCAGTTCTAGCTAGAAAAGTTACTCTCTCAACAAGTGCGCGATGCATAACCGAGGCAGCAATTAACCTTGCTCCATCATGTATTTCGCAAGCAAAGGTGAGAACTCCTTCTTCATAACTAACACAGGTTGCAGAGCCTTGAATTTCACTTCCAATACCTAGCGCGTCATGAATCTTTAGCTCCATGCCAGTTAGCGTTGTAGTTTCGCCATTATCTAGAAACTCTGCAATAGCTGAATTGCAAGCACTTTCCATTAAGGTGATGAGAAAACTGGAAGAAAGTATTGGCATATCTCCGCTGCCGTGAGCTAGCGCAGTATCTCCGGGCCTGACCACCATCTGGGATATACCAACGGCGCCAAGAATTGCTTCTGCTTGCATAGAAATTAACTTAGCAGGGCGGGGTTAACTAAAAGGGAAAGTCGCGTCTAATTTCGTGAGAAGTTTCAATCTCAATAGAAGTCTGGCCATCTATTGTGATTTCTGTTCGGCGATACTGGGTAATAATCTCGCTAGCAGAAGTGGCAGCCATCTCTTGGTTTGCAAGTTCAGCAAGGCGTAGCGCAATCTGCTCTTGGAGGCTTGAAGGCGCGCTCTCACAACATGATCTGGTTAAGAGTGTTCTAATTAAATTTAGAGCAGCTCTCTGGCTCTCCATCTCGCCACGACAGCCAGGGCAATCCTGCAAGTGAAAGGCTATCTCATTAAAAGTTGCAGAGTCATCAATCTCGTTATCAATAAATAAAACTAAACTCTCCGAACACTTATTACAAGTGATACTCATTTCTTGCCTCCCTTCACATATCCAAGTTCGCGGGCATAATCAGTTAACTTCTCGCGTAGTTGCTTGCGGCCTCTATGAAGTCTTGACATAATCGTTCCAGTTGGCACACCAACAATTTCAGCAATTTCTTTATATGAAAATCCTTCAACATCTGCTAGATAAACCGCGATGCGAAACTCCTCAGGAATTTCAGCTAGCGCTCGTTTAATATCGCTATCAGGTAAGTACTCTAAAACAACATCTTCTGCTGACTTTCCTTGATCACTTGTGTGAGATGAGGCATCAGCAATCTGCCAATCTTCTAGCTCTTGATCTGATTGTTGAGGTCGCCTCTGATCTTTGCGATAAGTATTGATAAAGGTGGTTGTTAAAATTCGATATAGCCAAGCTTTTAAATTAGTCCCTGGTTCAAACTGATGGAAAGAAACATAAGCTTTGGCATAAGTATCTTGAACTAAATCTTGGGCATCTGCCGGATTCTTGGTGTATCTAAGAGCTGCTGAATAAAGTTGATTCATATATTGCAGCGCATCGTCTTCAAATCTCTTGCGTCTTTGCTCTGCGCTTTCTTTTTCGCGATCAACGCGAACTAACCCTCCAGCATCCCTGGAGCCCTGGTTTGAAATTTCGGTTGGCATTGAATCCAAGATTATCGCCATAGCAGCCTAACCCGCATATCCAAGGCTTTATTCCCCAGCTAAAAGAGGGTTTCAGGCTCACCTAATTCAACGGGCTTTATAAGCCCTGGTCCACTTCCAGAAATTGAGTTGACCGCACTTGATACTGGATGAAAACGAAGATTTGCATCAGGAATTGGAATATCCATAAGAGATCTAATCGTGGCAACATCATTAATCTTGGGATTCATCCAATCTGCCCATCTTTGTTTTGGTAGGAATACTGGCATCCGGCTATGTACTAGCGCTAACTGACCAACTGCCTCTCTGGTAATAATTGCAACCGATTNNGATTGGATAACTCTTCCTGAAGGAGAGGTCCAACTTTGAAAGATTCCAGTAAAGGCTAATAGTTTCTCATCATCTCTTGAAACATAGATTGGTTGTTTAGTTTTATATTTTCCAAGCTCGCTAGCCCATTCGTAGTAACCAGTTGCCGGAAGTAAACAGCGATTACTTCTAAAAGCGCTTCGAAAAGTTGGCTTCTCATGAACGCTTTCAGATCTAGCATTAATAGCACTTGATTGAGATTTTGCTGCCTCATAATCGTTTTTCGACCAAGGAGCAATCATTCCCCAAGAGGCAATTTCAATTGCTTGATTCTTGATGATGTATACATCATTAGTTGGTTTAATATTCCAATCGGCAGGAAGACTTCGATCTGGAGCGATGTCGGTAGAGAACTCTTGAGCAATCTCGCTGATTTCCGCCGATAGGGCATATCTTCCGCACATACTCCTAATCTAATACTTAAGGCGATGAACTAGACTTTAAAGTATGTGGAGCGCACCTTATCGGGCATCAAAGCCGATCTCGGGCGCTATAACGATTCCAGGATCAAAATCTGTTACAAATCGAGCTCTAGTGCTAAGCGCACTTGCCTCATCGCCTTCAACGCTAAGAAAAGGACTTCGGTCAAGAGATACAGATTTAATGATCAAGGCGCTGTCTAGCCTTGGTGTAACGATTAAAATTGAGGAAGATCTTTGGAAGATAACTCCAGCGCCTTTGATGGGACCTGCATCAATTGATGTGGGAAATGCGGGAACCGTTATGAGATTTCTTCCACCCCTTGCATCCCTTGCCAAAGGATTAATCTCCTTTGATGGTGATCCGCGTTCCCATCAGCGCCCGCTGGGTCCAGTTATTAAGGCTCTTGAAAATCTTGGGGTCAGCATTGAACATCAGGGTCGATATAGCTTGCCTATGGTTATAAATGGCGCAGGCTATTTAACTGGTGGTGAGGTTGAAATCGATGCCAGCTCTTCAAGCCAATTTCTCTCCTCACTTTTATTAGTTGCGCCTTTGATGAAGCAAGGTCTTAGAATAAAAAATACTGGTAAGTATCTTCCTTCAAAGCCTCACATTGAGATGACTATTGCAATGCTCGCCCAATATGGATCAGTTGTTGACACCTCTATTGCGAATCAATGGAGCGTTGAGCCAACTAAATTATCTGGAGTTGATCTAGTAATTGAGCCAGATCTTTCTAATGCTGCTGTCTTTATGGCAGCGCCAATACTTTGTGGTGGCGAAGTGATTATCAAAGATTGGCCAAGAAGAACTACCCAACCAGGAGATCAGTTAAGGCAGATATTTTCAGAAATGGGCGGAGTAATTGATTT
>DDYK01000028.1:18164-18346 GCA_002347935.1 Actinobacteria bacterium UBA2236 | reverse complement strand
TCTTCAATCAAATCACCAAACTCTGAATCTCCCTCTTCACCAAGTGGAGTGTGAAGTGAGATCGGTTCGCGACCATATTTTTGAACTTCAACAACCTTCTCAGGGGTCATATCAAGCTCCTTAGCGAGCTCTTCTGGGGTTGGTTCGCGGCCGAGATCTTGAAGCATCTGGCGCTGAACTCG
>DDYK01000028.1:0-18145 GCA_002347935.1 Actinobacteria bacterium UBA2236 | reverse complement strand
GCCATTGCGCGAGTAATTGCCTGGCGAATCCACCAAGTTGCATAGGTTGAGAACTTATATCCCTTTGTGTAATCAAACTTCTCTACTGCGCGAATTAAACCTAGGTTTCCCTCTTGAATTAGATCAAGAAATAGCATGCCTCGTCCGGTATAGCGCTTAGCGAGAGAAACTACTAAGCGAAGGTTTGCTTCAAGAAGATGATTCTTAGCACGCTTGCCATCCTCTGCAATCCACTCCAGCTCTCGCTTGAAGGAACGCTCCAACTTCTCGCCAGAATTCATTTTTGCCTCAGCAAATAATCCAGCTTCAATTCTCATAGCAAGTTCAACTTCAAGTTCAGCATTTAGAAGAGCGACGCGACCAATCTGCTTGAGATAATCTTTTACTGGATCTGCAGTAGCACCAGCTGTTAATACCGTTTGAGGCGGAGCATCATCTTCTTCAGAATCCTTAAGGGTAAATTCACCCTCTTCTTTCTTCGCTTCCTCGGTGAGATTAACTACCCGAACATCACTTGCGCCTTCAATGGTCTCATCACTTGATTCGGCAACCAACTTTTCTAAGTCTTCTAACTCAACTTCTTCTAACTCAACTTCTTCGCCATCAATTTTCTCAACTAATTTCTTGCTAGCAGGTTTAGTAAGCCCTGCTGCTGCAGCCTTTGCTGCCTCTAGTTCAGCTTTTGTGGGAAAACGGCGAGGGCCACTCTTTTCAGCTGGCTTAGCCTGAGCTTGCTGGGCAAGCTTCATTGCTTCAAGCTCTGCCTTGGTAGGAAATAGTCTTGGGCCTTTAGATTTGTTCTTCTTGTCTTTCTTTACTACTTTTTTGACAGCGCTCTTCGTGCTCTTCTTTGCAACGCTTTTCTTCTTACCTGCGTTTTTGGGCGCACGAGATACAGCCACGAATTAGTCCTTTGCTTTAAATTGACGAACTGTCAGAACTTCTTTTTGCCTCTAGCCTTTTGGGGAATTGGCTATGGCTATATTATAAATTGTCCACAGGCATAAATGCACATCCAAACCACGCTGCCCATCACTTTGAGAGGGTTAACTCCAAACTCTCCCTAATAATCTGACCCACACGCTCAACCTCGATCAAGAATCCATCATGACCAAAGGGCGATGAAATCTGCCTCAGTGGCAGGGCAGTCGGGGTTAGCTCCACAATCTCCTCCTGCAGGCGCACGGGAAAGAGGCGATCGGTATCGATTGAGACCACAACAACGGGGCGTTGGGCGCCTGAAAGCGCTGCCGCCACTCCACCTCGATCTCGACCAATATCATGAGAATTCATCGCCTCGGTAAGGCAGATATAGGTGTTTGCATCAAAGCGAAGTTGAAGTTTTCTCCCTTGATGATCCAAATATGATTCCACGGCAAAACGCCCAGTGTCATCTCCCTGCATATCACGACCAAAGCGCATATCCATTTCATATTCACTGCGATAAGTTAAGTGAGCAATCTTTCTGGCAATTGCCATGCCTTGAATTGGACCGTTTTCTTGCTCATAGTAATCTCCGCCGTTGAAATTAGGATCTGCCTTAATCGCCTGGATTTGAATAGATGCCGCTCCGATTTGATCTGCGGTCGCAACGGCCGATGATCCAATTGTGCAGATGGCTCCCACTCTCTCTGGGTGGGCTATAACCCACTCAAGTGATCGCATTCCGCCAAGAGATGGTCCTACGGCAAGTAAGTACTTATCAATTCCAAGCTGCCGACTCAACTCAACTTCTGCAGCGACCATATCTCGAATCGATAGATAGGGAAATCTTGAACCCCATCGCTTGCCATCGGGTGCAAGCGATGATGGTCCAGTGCTTCCTTGGCATCCTCCAATCACATTAGGACAGATGATGAAATATTTATCGCTATCAAAAGGCAAACCTGCACCAACCATCTGTGGCCACCATGCCGAAACATCAGACCAGCCAGTTAAGGCATGATTAATCAGAATTGCATTTGACTTATCGCTATTAAGCTCGCCCCAAGTTTGATAGGCAATTGTTACATCAGGCAAAGTTTCACCTGACTCTAATTGGAGATTTCCTATTTTATGGAAACGACGAAACCCCGGATCATGGAATTCGAACCATGCTCCACTGGTGGCGTGAGTTATTTCCATACTCGTTATCAACTCTTGGAATTACTTCGCCGCAGCAAATGCTTTTTCCAGATCTTTCTTGATATCTTCAATATTTTCGATTCCCAGACTTAAGCGAACTAAACCAGGAGTCACTCCAGCGCTTAATTGCTCGGAAGGGCTGAGCTGTGAATGAGTTGTTGATGCTGGGTGAATAGCTAAGGATCTAACATCTCCAATATTTGCTACGTGGGAGAAGATATTTAACGCCTCAATGAACCTTTTACCAGCTTCAATTCCACCCTTTATTTCAAAGGAGAGTACTGAGCCACTGCCCCTGGGGGCATATTTCTTAGCCAAGTAATTCCAAGGAGATGACTCAAGTGAGGCATAGTTCACCTTTAGAACTTGAGCATGACTCTCTAGCCATTTTGCTGTGGCTAATGCGTTATCAACATGGCGTTCGATGCGAAGTGAGAGAGTCTCAATTCCCTGGGCAAGCAGCCAAGCATTAAATGGAGAAACCGCAGCTCCAATGTCACGAAGCAGAGTGAGTCGAATCTTGAATATATAGGCTAAATTCGCGCCGAATGCCGATCCAACTCCAAGTGCTTGAGCATAAATAATGCCGTTATAACTGGGGTCTGGCTGATTAAAATTCTTAAAGCGCTCTGGATACTTTGCATAATCAAACTTGCCAGAATCGACAATTGCCCCAACTACAGCATTGCCATGACCTGAGAGAAACTTCGTGGCCGAGTGCACCACGACATCTGCGCCATGTTCAATTGGACGAATTAAGAATGGCGTAGCAACAGTATTATCAACTATTAATGGAACTCCAATTTCATGAGCAACTTTTGAAACCGCCTCAATATCGAGGAGATCATTCTTGGGATTAGCAATCGTTTCACCAAAGAAGGCTTTTGTATTAGGGCGGGCAGCCTTTTTCCAGCTTTCTGGATCTTCCGGATTCTCTACAAAGCTCACTTCTATACCAAATTTTGGCAAGGTGTAATGAAATAGATTATAAGTTCCGCCATATAGCGATGGTGATGAAACTATGTGATCTCCAGCCTCTGCAACATTTAGAACAGCAAAGGTAGTTGCAGCAGATCCAGAGGAGAGAAGTAGGGATGCCACACCTCCTTCAAGTGATGCAATTCTCTGCTCTACAGCATCTTGTGTTGGATTCATTATTCGGGTGTAGATATTGCCGAGCTCTGCCAAGCCGAATAAATCCGCAGCATGCTTAGTGTCACGGAATTGATATGCCGTGGTTTGATACAGCGGCAGTGCTCTTGCTCCGGTGGTTGGATCTGGAACTTGACCCGCATGTACTTGGCGAGTTTCAAAGTGAGTATCGGTTACGGAAAAAGATGACACGAGATAAACCTCCCTAAAGTTCAGGGGGCCTGAAAGTGAATTTGCAGACCCACGCTTGCCGATGGCGCTTTGCTATCGACCTGGTCCTCACCCGGAGCACCCCACCGTGGTGGAGGGTTGCCGCTCAGTTAGCCGGGGCTTTGAACTGAGACTCGTGACCTGAGGCGAACTCTAGAGCAAACTTTGGAGAAAAGTCCAGAGCCGCTAGAGGCGGCCAGCCTGTAGCAATCGGCGAAGGAACTCTTTTGTCTCGCTCTTCTTAGGGCTTTCTAATAACTTTTTCGGACTTCCCCACTCAAGAATTCTTCCCTTATCTAAATAACAGAGCTCATCAGCCACCTGCTTGGCAAAACCCATCTCATGGGTAGCGAGCACCATCGTCATTCCCTCGCTCTTGAGATCTCTAACTGTGCTCAAAACTTCATTAACCAAGACTGGATCAAGGGCGCTAGTTATCTCATCAAGTAATAGCAGTCTAGGATGCCTGGCAAGGGAGCGAATAATGGCAACTCTCTGCTGTTGACCCCCACTTAGCCGATCTGGATATTGATCAGCCTTCTCTCTTAAGCCAAACTTATTTAATAGCTCTAGAGCTTCATCTATTGCCTTCTCTTTTACCACCTTCTGCACCTTAGTCGGAGCCAAAATAACATTTTCAAGCACCGTCATATGAGGAAAGAGATTAAAGGATTGAAAAACCATTCCTAATTTCTCTCTCACCTCATCAGGATTTACATTTGCTGCAGAGATATCTTGCCCATCAAGAAGTATCTGCCCATCATCTATCTGGTCAAGTAAATTTATGCAGCGCAGCAGCGTCGACTTGCCACTGCCAGATGCGCCAATAAAGACCGTGGCTTTATGCTCTAAGACTTTAAAGGAAATATCTTCAAGAACTACTTCACTTCCAAAGCTCTTTCTAACTTTCTCGAGCTGCAACACCGCCTGACTCATGCTTGCCCCACTGCATTTTCTCGCTCATAAGAGTTTCTAAGCATCCGATCAGTCCAGCGCGTTAAGGGAATAGTCACTAGGAGAAAGATGATTGCTGCCATTACATATGGGGTGTAATTAAAAGTCTTTGCAGTTTGAATCTGAGCCGCTCTTACTGCATCGGTCACTCCCAAAATTGAAACTAGACCAGTATCTTTAATTAGCGCTACTAAATCATTTAGAAGCGGTGGGGTGACTCTCTTAATTGCTTGAGGCAGAACAACGTGGCGAAGAGTCTGAAAATTACTCAAACCCAGTGATCTAGCAGCAGCTCTCTGGCTGGGGTGAACGGTAAGAATTCCGGAGCGAATAACTTCAGAAACATATGCCGAATAGGTGATAATTACTGCAAGAGTTCCTAAAACCAAAACATTATTGGTTAAGCCCTTTATCTGTAGCGCCGGAATTCCAAATCCCACAAGCAGAATTACTAGAAGCATTGGAATGCCGCGAAACACATCAACATAAACTGTGGCAAGAATCCTAAATGGGGTTAATGCCGGCGATCTAGAAGTCCTAAGCAGTGCTATTCCTAAACCAATTAGCGCTACAGATGTTCCTGCAATAACAGTTAGTGTGGCATTGGTGGTAAAACCGAGAAGTATTTTGGGCAGAATTTCAAAGCCATAGGCCCACTTAAAGAATGTATTTCTTAGCGTTTCCCAGCCCGGTGAGGTAACTAAAACTAACCCAAGGGTTCCAAGGACTAAGAAGCTTGAGAGTGCTGCAATTAGCGCACTTTTCTTATTTCGTGCTTGCCGCGCCTGACGCCTTGCAAGTTCTATTTCACTTGGGCTCCAGCTGCCACCAAAGTTAGAAGAAGAAGAGGGCGCAGCTCTATTAGAACTGCGCCCCGATTTCTTAGCCATTAGCCATGCTTAGTAGTTTGCCTGATCTGGCAACTATCCAAGTACTGGCGCTCCTGCAGAAGATGTTAACCATTGATCAATAATGGCCTGAAGTGTTCCATTATTGTTTATGGCATCAACCGCTCCTGAAACACATGATGTGATCGGATTGTCTTTAGATAGCAAGAGACCAAATCCTTGATCTCCTGAATCACTGCCATCAATTTGTCCAACGATTATTCCATTTGGAACTTCAACAGCTGAGAGATAGAAAGCAGTTGGAAGATCGACTACAAGACCATCAATCTGCTTATTTTTAAGGGCAGTAACAGCAGCAGCGTTATCGTTAAATACCGCAGCCTTTAGCCCTAATTGGCCTTCAATCACATCAAGAGAGGTAGTTGAAACAGCAGCTCCTAATTTAGCTCCGGCATCTGCAAGACCCTGCAAGGTAGTGACGCCATCAATCTTGCTTCCCTTGAAGGAGACAATTGCTTGATTTGATTTGTAATACGCAGATGAGAAGTCAACAACCTGCTTGCGCTCATCAGTTATGGAATATTGCTGGAGGTTGAAATCAAATGTCTTTGGTCCTGGCGCAATTGCAGCATCAAAGCTGGTGCGAACCCACTTAACAGCTGACTGGTCATAACCAAGCTCGCTTGCAACAGCATATGCAACAGCGGCTTCAAAACCTTCACCTGACTCTGGAGCATCATCGATGACCCATGGATAGTAGGCAGGTTCACCTGTTGCAATTGTTAGAACTCCTGCTTCAACTGTTGCAAGAGATTCTGGAGAACATGTTGTCGAATCACCTGTTGCGCCTTCATCACTTGATGAGGAACATGCTGTGATTACTAGAGCAGTTAGAAGTAATGGGATGAATTTAAAGATTTTTTTCACTTTTTCCTTGCCTTTCGCAAATTAGGAGCTTAAGGCCTGCCAATAATTGTCAGACCCGCGCTTGTCGATGGCGCTTTGCTATCGACCTGGTCCTCACCCGGAGCACCCCACCGCGGTGGAGGGTTGCCGTCCAGTTAGCCGGGGCTTAATGCTGGAACTCTTGACCTAAGGCAGACTTTAGAAAATTTAGAGTGAAAAGTCCATCTCAACACTTGCCATGCCATGAGCCTGAGCTACTGCTTTATAAGTTATCTGGCCATTATGGACATTTAGCCCCTTAGCAAGGCCAGAGTTTTCAGATAGCGCCTTCTTCCAGCCCTTATTGGCAAGTGCTAGCGCATAAGGCAGGGTGGCATTTGAAAGTGCATAGGTTGAGGTTAGGGGCAGCGCGCCTGGCATATTTGCAACACAGTAAAAGATGCTCTCATGAACTTTATATGTTGGATCTGCATGGGTTGTGGCCTTTGAATCCTCAAAACAGCCACCTTGATCAATTGCAATATCAACTAAGACTGAACCCTTCTTCAAATGCGAAACTAACTCATTACTAATCAACTTCGGAGCTTTTGCGCCGTGTACTAAAACCGCTCCAATAATTAAATCTGAAAGAAGTGCTTCTTGCTCAATCTCATGAGTATTAGAGACCAAAGTCTTTACCGCACCGTTAAATATCTGATCTATATAGGCAAGTCTGCTCTGATTTAAATCAACTACCGTTACATCAGCTCTCATACCAAGGGCAATAGTTGCTGCAGCAAGACCTGCAGTTCCTCCGCCAAGAATTAAAACCTTTCCAGGTCTNNAGCGCTGCCGCTCCAACCTGTGGAGCCATTCGCCCAGCAACCTCGCTCATTGGAGCAAGAAGAGGAAGATTGGAATTTAGCTCAACAGTTTCATAGGCAATTGCAGTGATACCACTTTTGATTAGCGCATCAGTGCAATCCTTTGAAGCAGCAAGATGAAGATAGGTAAATAGAACTTGGCCAGCTCTCATTCGGTGATATTCAGCAGCAATCGGCTCTTTTACTTTTAAGACTAATTCGGCCTCAGCCCAGAGCTGATCTGCTGAGGCAATAATTGTTGCTCCAACGCTTCTATAGTCATCATCTGAGATTGCGCAGCCCAGACCAGCCGAACTTTCCACTAAAACTTTATGCCCCTGGCGGATAAATTCTCTAACACCTGCCGGGGTTAACGAGACTCGATACTCATGGTTTTTAATCTCTTTGGGAACGCCGATGTTCACCTCTAGATAGTACCCGAGAAAAGCTCACTGCAAATTTTGGGGTGTAGCTCACTTCTCATTTGGGCAAATGAGTTAGGGGCCCAACCGAAGTTAAATACCTGCCTAAGTAATTTACTCATCGCATAGCTTTGATCATCACTATCTGCTCTATCTAAAGCTCTCTGTGCAAGCGCCCCATCACCGCGTTCATAGGCAACGGCTGCAAATAAATTAGCAACTGGAGCGATGTAGCCCTTTGGCGCAATTCGAAGTAACCACCTCCAGGCAGTAAAGTAGAGATCAAGGCTCTCAGCGCTAACACTTCCAAGAGCATAATCTCTAACCTGCAAATCCTTAAGGCGAACCAAAAGCAGAGATATTAAGGCTTTATCTCTTACTAGGCCTTGCGATTTAAACTCTTTCATAAATTCATCTACAGCGCTGGCTCCTTGCCTCTGAAAAGCTATTGCATCTTTTTCATAATCAATCAGCTCAACGCTACTAATTAATTCATTTAATTCATCATCGCTTTCAATTGGCGAAATTGAATCGATAAGTTGCTCAAGAGTTGCATATGGAATCGGCCTGCCCTGGGCGACTTGCTCTGCCGCAATTCGTGAATCAATTAGTTCAGGCAATAGGTTTCCCTGACTTGGACAGCAGCTTAAGTCCTCACAGATAAGTGAGCGGTATCGATCCTTTTCAACAGTAATGACCTCTCGAAGGCTAAGTCCAAAATCATTAATTGCGGCAAGAACTTCTGAAATGATTTCATTCTCTCGCTGCCCAATTTCAGTACTATAAAAAATCGCAATTACAGAGTCAGCGCCATCTCTGGATAAATGCGAGGTTAGAAGCCTTAACTCATCTGCGCCAATCTGATCTGGAAAATCTATTCGAATCGCCAGAGCAATTGCATCGCTATTGAGGCTCAATAGCACTATTGAATCCTTTGGATTGAACCCAATTAAAAAGGGAACGGCCGCAAGAAGATCTTTAGGAGTTGTAAGAGTTGTCATTGGTAAAGCCTCTTGCGAACAGTCGATCTATATTTTTTCAATCTGGATAAATGTTGATAACTAGCCTCTGTAGACACCTTTTGCGAGTCTTACATCGATTTGCCTACTCACCTTCTGCACAATCGCTCCATCAATTGGTGCGCTAAGCGAACCGGCTCGCCAAAAACCGCTCCAGGTAGTGGTTAGCTCCACTCTCTTCTGACCCGAACTCTTATAGGTATTTTCAATCAGCATTAGTGGGTATGGGGCGCCAGCCAGCCTGGTGCCATAGCTATTTCCATCTCCAAATTGCCAGGAAAACTCAGGAGTTAAGTGAATGGTTATCGGGGTTCCAAGAACCACTAGCACTGTCGTGAAGTGCATTGGAGTATTGGTCATAAAGTTAACGCTCTGATTGACCAAGATGTTATCCAAAGGTTGTGTAATGATCTCGCCCCTTGGAATCAAACTCTTAACTTGATCGCTAATTTGAGATCCAGAAATTCTCTTCACTCTTGGCTTTGGTGAAGGTTTTGGCCCTAGCGCCACAGCTTTATTTGTAAGAACTGGCTTTGGAAGCCATGGAATCCAAGGCTGCTTTACTCTTGGTTTTGGCGTTGGCTTTGGCTTTGGTGAAGTCGATGACTCTCTGCCAGCTTTACCTTTCTTGACTGTAATTACTACTTCATTGCTTTCTTGATCTGCCTTAACATCAATACATGTCTCGCCCTCACAGGCGCTATTAGCATTAGTGATCGAAGAAATTGCAATCAAAATTGCTAGAAGGGTAATCCGCATCCAGCAGATGATGCCCTTTAAGCTGATTAGAGGAGGGCAAAAACCAATACTGTGGGGATATCACTGCCCTGTTGAGTTAAATTGGCTCGCCACTCCTCTAAGAGATTTTTTAATCAGAGTTTCTGTGAATTAATTTTCTAGCTACATCCTGANNGGTGCATCTGATTTAACGCCAGCAATTTTCTCCAGTAGCTCTGTTGAAGATCCGATTTGATGGAGCGCAGTATCCGGCTTTGCAGTTGGCGCGCTGGCCTTCTTCTCTTCAACAACCTCTGGCTTTGCCTCAACGATTTGAGCATACTCACCGGTTTCAAGGGCTGCTGCTCGCTCTGCTGCGGTATAGATACCAAATGCTGCGCGCTCTTCATATGGCAAGTAATCAAGAGCCAGGCGGCGGAAGATGTAATCCATCATTGATTGGGCCATGCGAATATCTGGATCATCAGTAATTCCTGCTGGCTCAAAGCGAGAGTTTGTGAACTTAGAAACATAGGTCTCCAGTGGCACGCCATATTGCAGACCAATTGAAACTGCAATCGAGAATGCATCCATAACACCTGCAAGAGTTGAACCTTGCTTTCCAAGTTTTAAGAAGATCTCACCTAGCTGGCCATCTTCATAGGTTCCAGCATTCATATAGCCCTCTGCCCCGCCAACTGAGAACGAGGTAGTTCTTGAAGGACGTGACTTTGGAAGGCGCTTACGAGTTGCAGGAGCAGGAGCTGCGCTTACCTGATCATCTTTGCCATTGTTCTTTGACTTTGCATCAGAGAGTGGCTGACCAACTTTGCAACTATCGCGATAAACAGCAAGAGCCTTAAGCCCTAGCTTCCATCCTTCGTAATAGACCTCTTCAACATCTTCAACGCTTGCATCAGCGGGAAGATTTACCGTCTTTGAAATCGCTCCTGAGAGGAATGGTTGGCAGGCAGCCATCATTCTTACATGGCCCATTGGAGCGATAGATCTTGTTCCAAGTGCGCAATCAAAGACATCGTAATGTTCGACCTTTAGCCCTGGGGCATCAACTACATGGCCATTAGCGGCGATATATTCAACAATGGCCTCAATAGTCTCATCGGTATAGCCCAGCTTCTTTAGAGCTTGTGGGACAGTTTGGTTAACGATCTGAAGAGAGCCTCCGCCCACCATCTTCTTAAACTTAACGAGTGAGAAATCTGGCTCAATACCAGTGGTATCGCAATCCATCATTAAGCCGATAGTTCCGGTAGGTGCAAGAACGGATGCTTGAGCATTTCTCCAACCATTTTTCTCACCAAGTGAAATACAGCTATCCCATTGCTTATTAGCCTCAGCCAATACATCTCTATCAAGAGTTGAAACTGATTTGGCAGAAAGTGATGCCGCCTGATGTTTCTTCATTACTCGAGTATGAGGAGCTGCATTTCTGGCGTATCCCTCATATGGGCCAACAATTCCAGCCATCTCTGCAGACCTTCGATATGAAGTTCCAGTCATAAGTGAGGTGATTGCTCCAGCTAGGGCTCTTCCGCCCTCTGAATCATAGGCCAGTCCTGAAGCCATAAGTAGGGCGCCAAGGTTTGCATATCCAATTCCTAGTTGGCGATAGGCCCTAGTTGTCACGCCAATTGCCTCGGTTGGGAAATCTGCAAAACAAATTGATATATCCATTGCAGTAATAATCATCTCAACTGCCTTAACAAAGTTCTTGGCATCAAATGATCCATCACTCTTTAAAAACTTCATAAGATTTAAAGAAGCTAGGTTGCATGAGGAGTTATCAAGCGACATATATTCCGAGCAGGGATTTGAAGCATTGATGCGACCTGTCTCAGGGCTGGTGTGCCAATCATTGATTGTGGTGTCATATTGAATTCCAGGATCTGCGCAAGCCCAGGCAGCCTCTGCCATCTTGCGGAATAGTTGACGAGAATCAACCTCTTCCATTACCTCACCGGTTGCGCGAGCTGTTAGACCAAACTTGGCGCCGTTTTCATAAGCGCGCATAAATTCATCTGTCACGCGAACTGAGTTATTGGCATTCTGGTATTGCACAGAGATGATGTCTTTGCCGCCAAGATCCATATCAAAGCCAGCATCGCGAAGGGCGCGAATCTTGTCTTCTTCTCTTACCTTAGTTTCAATAAATTCTTCGATATCTGGATGATCAATATCTAGAACCACCATCTTGGCAGCTCTTCTTGTTGCTCCCCCTGATTTGATTGTTCCAGCAGAGGAATCAGCCCCGCGCATAAAGGAAACTGGGCCAGAGGCGGTGCCACCTGATTTCAAAAGCTCTTTAGAGGAGCGAATCCGAGAGAGATTTAAACCAGCTCCGGATCCACCTTTAAAGATCATGCCCTCTTCGCGATACCAGTTAAGGATCGATTCCATCGTGTCATCAACTGAGAGGATGAAACAGGCAGATACTTGCTGCGGAGCAGAAGTTCCTACGTTAAACCAGACTGGAGAGTTAAAGGAAAATACCTGATGCAGGAGCATATAAGTTAATTCATGTTCAAAAATTTCAGCATCTTCTGGAGTTGCAAAATAACCATGCTCTTTTCCAGCTTTGGTATAGGTAAGGACAACGCGGTCGATAACTTGCTTGAGCGAGTGCTCTCTATTTTCAGCTCCTACTGCGCCGCGGAAATATTTTGTGGTAACAATTGTCGAGGCATTAACTGACCAGAAATCTGGATACTCAACGCCGCGTTGTTCAAAGACAACTTCCCCGCTCTTCCAATTGGTCTGCACCACATCGCGTCTCTCCCAAGTGACATTCTCATATGGGTGTTGACCAGCTGTGGTGTAAATACGCTCCATACTTAAGCCTTTTCCTGACTTGGCTTTCCCTGATGGGCGATTGATTACTGTGTCCGACATTGCTGATTTCTCCAGTTTCTTCTTGAATTTTTAATTTTGATCTTCAAACTTTTCTATCTTTTATTTAATTTTTTCGCTGCTATCTACTTATCGGACTTTTCATTTAAGTTGCGGGGAGGCAACTTGAGATTTGCTCTCTAGTTCTGTCTTTTCGATCGGCAGGGCCCGGAGAAGAGCGATCTCGCCTTCGAAATCTTCAAGGGAGGAGAAGTTACGGTATACCGAGGCATAACGCAGGTAGGCGACCTCATCTAATTCACGAAGTGGCGGCAATATAGCCATGCCAACCTCTTGAGCCTCGATCTCTGCCTGCCCTGTGGAGCGAAGCGCCTCTTCAACCCTCATTGCAAGAAGTGCTAGATCATCATCATCAACTGGCCGGTTTTGGCAGGCTTTGCGGACGCCGTTGATAACTTTCTCGCGACTAAATGGCTCTGTTGCTCCACTGCGTTTGATGATGGAGAGAACTGCAGTTTCAGAGGTTGAAAATCTTGAACCACATTGGGTGCACTCTCTCCTGCGACGAATTGAGCTGCCTTCATCGCTCGGACGCGAGTCAATGACTCGGGAATCCTCATAACGACAGAAGGGGCAGTTCACGGCGTGTCGTCCTCTCAATCCTGGGCATTTCCTGAAATCGGGTGTATTGGAGCTTTCGATACCAACCACTACTTATGGAAGCATATCCCAATTTAACCCCAATATCTAGGGGTAAGAGTAAAGCAACGGTTGAGAGTTTTGCAACTATAGAGGATATGAGCCTCTACGGGCGTGTCGGGATATAGATCTTCTGGCCAGCNNTCTATCTGCCTCAGGCGCAATCCCTTCAGCAATCGACCAGAGCGTATCTCCTGGCTTCACGCTGATCTTCACATATGGGCTAGAGATCGACTCACTGCTTGATCCCGCTGTTGCGCCGTTAAAAGCAGCAAAGCCGGAGAGAAGCAGTATGGAGAGTGAAGAGATGACTGCCAACCTTGCTAGCCCTCGACCACGGGGGGTTAGTCGCAGAGCTGCTGGGCCTTGATTTATAGGGGTTTTCACGCGCCTGGCATCTTTAGCAAGGAACGGATTGATGGCGATTGTCGTCATCTTCTCTCTCCAAATACTTCTAGAACCGAGCTAATCCAAGAGTGGGGATACTCTTCGAACGTCTGTTCTAAGAGCAAAGATACACCTCCCCACTGACATCGGCAAGTTTTTTTAGAACATTTGTTTGATTTATTCGCAACTTTGTTCTAAACTTCAGCTATGAGCAAAAACCCTTCAAAGCTGACTGAACTGCCAGATGGNNGCCTCACCCCAAGGCAGACCAAAATCCTTCTAGCGATTAAAGAAGCGATGGAGACTAATGGCTATCCCCCTTCAATGCGTGAGATCGGTGAAGCTGCAGGGCTCTCCTCCCCATCAAGTGTTAAATATCAATTAGAGGCACTTGAATCAAAAGGTTGGATCCGTCGCGACCCATCTCGAGGCCGGGCTCTAGAGGTTTTGACTCCAGGCGATGAAAGATTTGAAGATATCAAACCGGAGAGAACTCATAACGTTCCATTGGTCGGTCGAATTGCAGCTGGTGGCCCAATTCTTGCAGAACAAAATGTTGAAGAGCTCTTCCCTCTTCCTGCATCACTTGTTGGCGAGGGCGAACTATTCATGCTCAAAGTTGTTGGTGATTCAATGATTGATGCTGCAATATGCGATGGAGATTATGTAGTTATTCGCTCGCAGAAAGATGCTAATAAAGGTGAGATTGTTGCAGCGATGATAGATGGCGAGGCAACGATTAAGACTTTAAGTAAGAAGAACGGTCAGATCTGGTTACTGCCAGCTAATGATAACTACCAACCTATTGATGGAAGTCAAGCAGAGATTCTTGGTGTGGTAACCGCTGTTCTTCGCTCGCTCTAAATATTAATTGACAGAGTACTTCTCAAGGGCGTGCGCTAAAGATCCATCAACCATGGCATGAAGCGATGTTCCTTCAGGTAAATACTCTTGACTTAATATCTCGCCATGTTCATGGATTTGACTTACCAAATCCCCTCTCTCGTATGGAAGCACAGTTCTGATCTCAATCCTTGGTCTTGGAAGAGATGACTCAATAGCGCGGATGAGTTTTTCAATACCAACTCCGCTATGAACTGAGATTAGATAAGCATCAGGTTCTTGAATCAATACCTGAGCAATCACTTCTGGATCTGCGATATCTGCCTTATTTAAAGCGATAATTTCCGGAATTTTTCCTCCCCCAATATCGGCTATTACCCCTCTAACTGCCTTTATCTGACCTAGCGGATCTGGATGTGAGCCATCAACTACATGAACGATTACATCAGCTCCTGAGACCTCCTCTAGCGTTGATTTGAAGGCATCAATTAAGTCATGGGGCAGGTGTTTAACAAATCCCACAGTGTCAGTTAGCGTGTAGGTGCGACCATCACTTGTCTCTGAGCGTCGAACCGTTGGATCAAGAGTTGCAAAGAGAGCGTTCTGCACTAAAACTCCAGCATTAGTTAAACGATTTAATAGCGATGATTTACCAGCGTTTGTATATCCCGCAATTGCAACAGAGGGAATTGAATTTCTCTTACGCTCTTGTCTCTTGGTATCACGGGCGACTTTCATATCGCCAATCTCTCTGCGAAGCTTTGACATCTTGTCGCGGATTCTGCGGCGATCAACTTCTATCTTTGTTTCACCAGGACCGCGGCCACCAATTCCACCTGCCTGGCGAGATAGAGAATCACCCCAGCCGCGAAGGCGTGGCAACATATAACTCATCTGAGCTAACTCAACTTGAGCTTTACCCTCTTTGCTCTTGGCATGTTGAGCGAAAATATCCAATATCAGCGCAGTTCTATCAACTACTTTGACTTTCACCTTATCTTCTAAATTTCTTAATTGAGAGGGACTTAGCTCTCCATCGCAGACAACGGTATCGGCGCCAGTTGATTTAACAATTGACTTTAACTGGCTAACTTTTCCAGAGCCAATAAAGGTTGCTGGATCAGGTTTATCACGACGTTGAATAAGGGCATCCAAGACTGTTGACCCTGCTGTCTCAGCTAGCGCAGCTAGCTCCTCCATAGAGTTCTCTGCATCTTTAACACTTCCCTCGGTCCAAACTCCAACCAGTATTACTCGTTCAAGTCTTAACTGGCGATATTCAGCCTCAGAGATATCACTTAGCTCAGTTGAGAGGCCAATTACTCTTCTAAGCGCCTGTCTATCGCTTAGATCTTGCTGAGTTGATTGAAATGAATCAGGGATAAATATCTCGGAGTCAAACTCTGCTGCTACCTGCTGGCTCTCAGAGATTAAATCCTCGATCTCTGGCAGCTCTTTTTTCTTAGCCAAGATAAGGCTCCAAATCAAAGTCTCTTATTAATACCGCAGGGCCAGTTAAGGTGGCATTGGAGTGTGGATCAATTTCTACAACCAATCGTCCACCTGGTGGATTAATCACCCATTTAGCTGGCAATTTCATCCCCTTCTTTAAAGTTGCAGCAAGAGCAACTGCGCAGGTTCCAGTTCCGCAAGATCTCGTCTCACCACTTCCCCGCTCATGAACTCTCATTGCAAGTTCGCCATTTTCAAGAAATTGAACAAATTCAACGTTAACACCCTCTGGATACTCCTCTTTCGGGCGAACCACTGGTGGATCCTTTAAATCACCGACATCATCAAGGGAATCAACAAAGACCACGGCATGGGGATTTCCGATATTCAAGTTATACCCGCTCCAGACTTTGCCATTATTGGCAGCTGTAATCTCGCCATCAATTACTTCTACCTGCCCCATATTTACACTGATATCTCCTGCCAGATCAGCGCTTAAATATTTTGCTCCATCACGAGTAAGTATTGAAAAAATCCCTGCTCCTTGATGGCCTCGATCTACTAAATACCTAGCCATAACTCTAATTCCATTGCCACACATCTCGGCAAGGGATCCATCTGCATTTCGATAATCCATAAACCACTTACCGTCGCGCTTTATTATTCTTATTAGACCATCTGCGCCAATTCCGCTCTGCCTATTACATATCGCTGCAGTTTGTTTTGAGGAGAGATTATTCTCATCATCTGGATCAAAGAGGATTACAAAGTCATTCTCAGTGCCATGGCCATAGGTGGCGGTAAGAGGAGCTTTCATCTAAGGCTAATAGTAGAGGAGATGATTTCCTCGAGCATTTGCTGCCTGGATCCACCTTTAATCCAAGTAATTCGCTCATCTCTTGAAAACCAGGTCTCCTGCCTTCTGGCATATTGCCTAGTTGCCCGTTTTGTTTCCTCTTTAGCTTCACTCTCACTTAACTCGCCTTTGGCAAACTTAATTACCTGGGCATATCCAAGGGCAGCTTGGGCAGTTCTTGCCTCCAATAAGCCTTGGCAATCATTGCTGCTCTTCTTCNNGAAATAAGGCCTTTAACCTCATCTACTAGCCCTTCATCCCACATCTTTTCAACTCGAGCATCAATGCGAGATGAAAGAGTTGAGCGCTCCATAACAAGACCAAATTGCTTTGCACCTGGATACTTACTACTTCCAGCCCTTGGCAGATTTGCGGTGTAGGGCTTGCCAGTTAATTCAATTACTTCAAGTGCTCGAACAACTCTTCTTAAGTTCTCCTTAGGAATAGCTGCCGCTGCCGCTGGATCTAACTTAGCAAGCCTTTGATGCATAACATCCTGGCCCAACTCCTCTGCTTGCTTAGCAATCTTCTCTCGTAGCGCTGGATCAGTATCTGGAAAATTAAGATCATCTAATATTGCTTTGATATAGAGCCCAGTTCCGCCAACAACAATTGCTGGCTTACTCTGCTCAATTAGCTGGTCAATTATATTTCTAGCATCAATTTGATATTGGGCAACAGATGCCTCTTGATTAACGTTTAAGACATCAAGGAGGTGATGTGGGATTCCTCGCCGCTGACTAAGTGGCAACTTGGCAGTTCCAATATCCATGCCCCTATAGAGCTGCATTGAGTCGGCATTTACTATCTCGCCGCCAACAGCCTCAGCAAGTGATAAAGCTAAATCACTTTTTCCAGTTGCTGTTGCTCCGCAGATGACAATGATGCTCATTTAGAGTGAACGCTCTTTAAAGTGGGCATCCCCAAGGCAACTCCCTTTGATTCTGCCTCAGCTTTTCTGGAGCTAAATGCATCTCCGCCTCTAGTTGGGCGAATGATGACGCTATCTCTATCGCCAAGGATAAAGTGAGCCTTTGTCTCCGTAATTGTTACCTCAGCAATATCTCCTGGCCTTGCATTTGCGGGGGCATCAAAGTGAACGAGACGAAAATCTCTACTCTTTCCAGTTGCGCTAGAGCCATCAATATCAGTGATTAATACTTCAACTCTTTTGCCAAGAACTTCCCTATTTACCCGGGCTGCAACTTGATTTAGCTGATGGTGGAGGCGGTCATAGCGCTCAGCAACGATCTGCTCTGGAATCTGATTCTCCATAACAGCAGCTGGGGTGCCNNGGGCGCTTTGAATACTTAAAGCTATATGCGGCGAGAAAGCCAATCTCGCTACAAACATCTAACGTTGCTCGAAAATCTGCTTCACTCTCGCCAGGAAATCCCACAATAACATCGGTAGTGATCGTTGCGTTAGGAAGTGCGCTTCGAACTTTACTTATTATTGAGCGATAGCGATCAATTCGATAGGAGCGGCGCATCGCTGCCAAGATTGCATCAGATCCAGATTGCAGCGGCATATGAAGATGGGGCATGACATTTTTTGTCTCAGCCATTGCTTGGATTACATCATCTGTGAAATCTCTTGGATGAGGAGACATGAAGCGAACTCGCTCAAGGCCCTCAATTTCGCCGCAGGCCCTAAGTAGTTTGGCAAAGGCTGTCCGATCACCAAAGTCCACGCCATAGGCATTTACATTCTGGCCTAGAAGAGTTATCTCAATAACTCCATCTGCAACAAGTGCTCTAATCTCACTTAATATCTCATCGCTACTTCGATCTTTCTCTCTGCCTCGAAGCGCTGGAACTATGCAGAAGGTGCAGGTGTTATTACA
>DDYK01000048.1:2516-3370 GCA_002347935.1 Actinobacteria bacterium UBA2236 | reverse complement strand
AACTCCAACCACTTATCCTCTAACTCAGAACGAGCCTTTCCTATATCGGTAAGTTTAGCGCTCACCTCAAGAAGTCTTTCGTGATCAAAGGATGCGCTCTCTTGCTCTTTTATTAACTCTTGCTCTTGCGCAATGACTCTCTCTAGCTGTTTCTCAACCTTTGCTAACTCTTTCTTAACAAGACGCAATTGAGCAGCGCCTGAAATCTCTTTTTTATCCTCAGTAACAACACTTCTTGAAATCATCTCAGCTCTTAGCTCTAAGTATTGTTCAATTCCTAGAGCCAAATCTTGAAGCGTCTCATTGCCCAGTAGTCCAACAAAGCGATCACAGACTCTCTCTAAGAAATAACGGTCGTGAGAGATAACTATAATCACTCCAGCATAGGTATCTAGCAGATCTTCTAGGGCAGTTAAGGTTTCAACATCAAAGTCATTAGTTGGCTCATCAAGTAAGAGAACATTTGGTGAATCCATNNTGCTGACCTTCATAATCAAAGCCAAGGCGCTCACAGAGCTGTGAAGCTGAAATCTCACGCCCTCCGGCAAGATCTACTCGCAGAGCAACATTTTCAACAGCCTCTAGCACTCGCCAAGTTGGGTTTAGCTCCTCTAGGTGCTGGGATAGAAATGCTGCCTTTACTGTTATTCCTTTCTGCAGTTTGCCTGAGGAGAAGCGATATTGCCCAGCCAGGGTTCGCATTAAGGTTGTTTTTCCTGAGCCATTAACTCCAACAATTGCGATGCGATCTGCAGGGCCAATATTCCAATTGAGTTTTTCAATAAGAGTTGTCTCGCCAATACTCAATTTGGCATTATGTATCTCATAGACCGTATTTCCTAATCGATTGGTAG